>NZ_CP094380.1:1835000-2170000 GCF_022809775.1 Pseudodesulfovibrio tunisiensis | reverse complement strand
TCGGGTAAGTTCCGACCTGCACGAATGGCGTAACGATCTCCCCACTGTCTCAACCAGAGACTCAGTGAAATTGAACTTCCAGTGAAAATGCTGGATACCCGCGGAAGGACGGAAAGACCCTGTGCACCTTTACTATAGCTTGACATTGGTATTTGGTTTATCATGTGTAGGATAGGTGGGAGACTTTGAAGCGTGCTCGCTAGTGTGCGTGGAGTTACCCTTGAAATACCACCCTTGATGATCTAGGTATCTAATCCATTGCCGTTATCCGGTGTGGAGACAGTGTCTGGTGGGTAGTTTGACTGGGGCGGTCGCCTCCCAAAATGTAACGGAGGCTTGCAAAGGTTCCCTCAGGCTGATTGGAAACCAGCCGTCGAGTGCAAAGGCATAAGGGAGCTTGACTGTGAGACAGACATGTCGAGCAGGAACGAAAGTTGGTCTTAGTGATCCGGTGGTTCCGAATGGAAGGGCCATCGCTCATAGGATAAAAGGTACGCCGGGGATAACAGGCTGATCGCGTCCAAGAGTTCACATCGACGACGCGGTTTGGCACCTCGATGTCGGCTCATCACATCCTGGGGCTGAAGCAGGTCCCAAGGGTACGGCTGTTCGCCGTTTAAAGTGGTACGCGAGCTGGGTTTAAAACGTCGTGAGACAGTTTGGTCCCTATCCTCCGTGGGCGTAGGAGAATTGAAGAAGGGTTGCCCCTAGTACGAGAGGACCGGGGTGAACGAACCTCTGGTGTTTCAGTTGTGGCGCCAGCCGCATTGCTGAGTAGCTACGTTCGGAATGGATAACCGCTGAAAGCATCTAAGCGGGAAGCCAGCTTCAAGATAAGTTCTCCCTGGACTTCGGTCCCTGAAGATCCCTTGTAGACTACAAGGTTGATAGGCCGGATGTGTAATCGCAGCAATGCGTTTAGCTAACCGGTACTAATAGATCGTGCGGCTTATTGAACATCAAAAGGAATTCTCTCTTCCCCCTATTGACTATATATTTTGCCTTGGTGCCCAAAGAGGAGAGGGTACACCCGATTCCATTCCGAACTCGGTAGTTAAGCTCTCCTTCGCCGATGATACTGCAGACTTATCTGTGGGAAAGTAGGTCGGCGCCAAGGCTTTTCTTTTCAGAAAGGCCCCTCATGCGAGGGGCCTTTCTGCGTTTGGGGGGCAACGGCAAGCAGCATGGAATCGAGCGCCCCGTCTCCCCTGACGCACGAGCTGTCACCCGGCAGGAGCGGCCGAGGCGTGAACCTTGGGGAGCATGCGCTCTTCCTGCGTTCTCGGCGGCGTGCCGGGCAAGGTGACGGTCTCCGGCCATCCGTCATGCTTATGCTGTGCCTCCATGCGAGCTTGCCGGGAATCCTGAACGGAAGGCACTCAATTGGGAGCGTTACAGGAACGCGGAAAATCTGGGGAAGAACCATGGCCGCCTCAGCCGCATCGCCTTTTGCCCAATCCGAAGCGCACGGCTCGCGTTTATGGAGACAGGACCGTTTGCTGTGTCGTCATCGCCTTCCGACGTGCCAGGCCTGTCCCGGCTCTTCCACGGCAGGGGCAATTGTTGGCCGTTGGGACGCGCCCGACATGCCCGACCTTGCCGTGCCTTCTGAACGCTGAGGGGGGGCTGGAATGGCGGAAGGATGGGGGAGAGACTGCCGAGGGGCCAGGACGCCTTGGCAGCGGAATGATGCTCTTCCAATGGTCGCGTCATGAATCGGCGTTGCTTGCCTACTTGTTCTTTCCTCGCTTGAGGGGAGAGGGGCAGGTGGAGAGTTCGTGTTGATTGCGTGATCTTTTTGCCAAAACGGTTTTCAATGCCTGTGCCGTTTGCTCCGATCCGAAATAATCCTTTACAAAACCCCTTGCCCCTGCTTGAACTCCCGCCGTGTCGAAAAGAATAACTGCATATCTCGCGCCGCGCGGGTTCACGGACGAGTTGGTCCACGAACTTGGCGGCAAGCGCGCCGGGCTGACCGTGCGCGACAGGCTGGTGATCAAGCCGGGCGCTCCCGAGCATCCGGCGTGGGCCCAGAACATCTGGTTGAATCCCCGCTTTCTGTCTCTTTCGTCCATTGATGACGGCGTGCGTCAGCTTCTGGCCATGCGGCAGCACTGGTTTCTGCATTCCGTGGGCAACCATCGTGAAGCCGAGCTGATCCGCGACAGGCTGCCCAGATTCCGCAACCGTCGCATTCCCTTTGGTGCGGCAACTCCGGAAGCATCGCCCGGTGCATGGACCCTGTGGGAACCGGGCAAGATTCTGGCGTCCCCGGAATGCTCCAGCCCGTTTCCGAATGGCGAGGTCCATTTTCAGGAAGACAGGGAGAATCCGCCCAACCGCGCCTATCTCAAGTTGTGGGAAGCGTTCACCCTGCTTGGCGTTCGGCCGCAGCCGGGCGAACTCTGCCTTGATCTGGGCAGTTGCCCGGGCGGGTGGTCCTGGGTCGTGGGCGAACTGGGCGCACGCGTGTTCAGCATCGACAAGGCTCCGCTCGATCCGGCCATTGATCGGCACCCCAACGTCCAGTATTGCCAGGGCAGCGGCTTTGCCCCGGATCCGCGCCACATGGGACGCATCGATTGGCTGTTCAGCGACATGGCATGCTATCCGGAACGGCTGTACACGCTGGTCACCCGCTGGATCGAAATTGGCGAATGCCGCAATTTTCTGTGCACCGTGAAACTGCAGGGCAAGCCTGATCCAGATTTGCTGGCCCGGTTCAAGGCTATCCCGGATTCCCGGCTGCTGCACCTTTCCTGCAACAAGCATGAGCTGACGTGGGTACGGCTGGAGAACGGGAATTTCCCGGACTGGATGCCTGCTCAGGCGTGATCCTCGGGGATAGCGGTTGACACGGCCTTGCCCGAGCGTCTACTTCTAGCACCATGTCCAAGGAAATCAGGGTGCTCAAGGAGCTGGGGCTGCTCACGCAGAGCCCGGAAAGCGTGCCGTCGCAACATGGCAGGCCGTTTGGCGCGGAACATGTCTTTTCCGGTCACAAACCGTTGTGGCGATTCTGCAATCCGAAACTGGAATCGCCGTTCACCCCGGAGATGCGGCAATTGCCCGTGTACCGGACCCTGCCTCCGGACTCCACGTTGGAAAGCGCGGTTCGCGAAACCCGTTTCCTCGTTTTTTTCGGAGCCGGAGATTCCCCGGAGCTGGAAAAAGCACTGGCCATGCCCGGCACCATCAAGCTGGTTTTCGAGCCGGACGAGGCGCATCTTGCCCAATGGCTCGCCTTGCGCGATACCCGCGAGTTCATGAACAAGGGGGTATTCTTTTTTAGCGGGAACATGGACGCCCTGCCGCAACCGCTGCTCTGGATTCTTCCTTCCGCTTTGGCCAATTCCGGATTTCCCGTCTTTTTCGTGCAGAACGGGTTTGAGGAGGCACTGCCAGGCCAGGCGGACCGCCTGATTCATCTCATGGAACTGTTCTATTACCGCAATCGGATATATCCGGCTCAGGGGCAGGAGTTTATGCGCGGCAGACCGCATAGGCCCCTGGCCATGCACGCCATCTACGACCGTGTGCTGCATTTCTACAGAAACGTGGTGGCGCAGACCCGTGCCGGGACCCTGAACGACCTCAGGGAGGCCACGTCCGGGGCCACGGCCATGCTCGTGGCGGCAGGGCCGGAGCTGGATCAGCGGCTGGACTGGGTTGCGGAAAACGCGGACAGGGCCGTGACCATTGTGGTGAACAATGCGCTCAAGCCGTTTCTTTCCACGGGGCTGGAACCGGATTTCGTGATCATCAATGATACCTCGCTGGATTCCGGCCGGGCGTTTGCCGGGCTGAAGCCGCTTCGCCGTACCCGTCTGGTGGCGCACGCCCTGAGTTCCACTGGGGACGAGGTGTTTCCGGAAATCTATTTCTTCGGGACCGACGGCACGGATTTCCTTCCGCCCAGAGATTCCCTGCTGCTGCACGGGTCGGTGATCACCACGGCCTTTTCCTTGGCCGAATATCTGGGATGCACCAGAGCCGTGCTCGTTGGCGCGCAATTGTCCTCTCCCGATCCCTACAGGTTGAGCTATTCGGCAAGGAGCCAGTACGGCAATGCCAGCTCGCAACCCCGGGAGCTGATCGACAAATTCCCTCAGCTGTATCCGGCCCGTGCCGCCGATGGCGAGACCGTGTTCACTTCACTGAATTTCTATGATTCGGCCGTCTGGTTTCGGGATCGCATCCGCATGTCGAATGTGGAAGTGATCAATACTTCGCAGGCAAGTCTGATTCACGGCTCGGGAGTCGTCATGGATTCGGCTCCCCGGCTGGAAGCCGATCCGAGTCTCCGGGAACAGCTTTCCCGTGTCTCGCCGCATGTGCCCGAGCATTCGCGGGAACGTATCGCCTCGCATCTTCGGCGGGAGCATCGCAAGTGGCGCGGCGTGCAGGACATGAGCGTGAAGATGCTGGCGATTCTGGAAGCCGGGGGTGAAAAGGGGCTGGAGCCTGCCCGGGAACTGATCCGGATATACGACGGGGACAACACCTCGTTCATGCTTCAGCGTTTCGGCGAGTTCAGGAACCTCGTCTTCCACAAGCGATTCTTCGAAGGGGCCATGGCTGCGGATCAGGTGGCTGGCGCACTGTACTATTTCGGATTCCTGAAGCAGATGTGCGGCGCGCTCATGAAGGAGCTGGAAGCCGGATTGTCGCGGCTGGGCTAGCAGCCCGAGCGCAATCTGTTGCGCCGTTCCCCCTTGTGCGGGAACGCTTTTCCGATGGCGCTAGGCCGGTTCCGGCGTGCCGAGCAGCCAGCCAAGCGCTTCCTGTTCCGTGAGGAATGTGCGGTAGGAGATGGCCCGGTTTCGGGCCAGGGTTTCCAGCGTGCGTTCCTTGCTCTGGTTCTTGCAATGGATCAGGCTGCCGATCTTGATCCCGTGGCGCTGCACATGGGCCTTGTCCAGACGTTCGGCCACCAGAAACTTGTCGTAATAGTCGTTGGTGTCTTCGAGCTGGGTACGATCCAGAAGAATCCTGTTTTGCTGGTGTGTCAGAGCCATGTCCAGAATGTATCTGGCGGATTTCACCATTTCCTCAAGGCAGGAATGTGTGCCGCGCATGGCGATGCGCAGAAATTTCTCTTCGATATCCAGTTGATATTTCACAGACATGATGGTGCCGTTGGGTTGAGAATGAACGGCGGCCCGAGAGGTCGGTGTCGCCTGCAGCCGAAATCGGCGTACTCCAATCGTTCGGCTCGGTCAATGGTTTGCCTCCGGTTCCCGAACGCATTGTGTGGCGGGCAGAATCAAAAAGCGGGCCGTTTTTTTCGGCCCGCTTTTTTTTGTCTTCATGCTGTACGGAGCTATACGTAGATTTTTTCCGGGACATAGGCATGGCAACCCATGACCACTTCGCAGCCGGATTTGACCTGAATCTTGGTGACCAGATCGTCGGCATGGGGACAGTGGTCGGCGATGCACGGAGCAATGTGCACCTTGGTGGGCATTTCGCCCAGAGGCATGTTCCAGAGCTTCACCTGAATCAGCCGGGGGACGATGCTCGCCCCGGGGCAGCCGCCGCAGTTGAGCAGGCCCAGCAGTTCCGCATCCTCGCCGTAGCGTTCGAAGGCGCCTTCGCGACGGTTGAAGGCCACCATGCAGCGGGAGCACCCGATACAGACGTCGTCCATGGTGTTCTTGCACCCCACGATCAGAATCTTTTCCATGTGTCTCTCTCCTTGGCAGGTTGAACAGAACCGGCTTGGGCCGGGCGGTCACGCGACAGGTCATGCCGTCGGGCCGCTGCCCGTCGGGCCGCTGCCCGTCGGGCATGGAGATTCCTCCTGCGGCTCATGCAGAGGCTGCCGCGCAAGAAGATTGCGCAACAGCCCTGCACGGTTGATTGCGGCGACACGATCGCCGCAGGCTGAGCCGATTCGCTTGTGGAGGCGGATTCGCAAAGTGTAGCATGGGGTATGCCAGAGGCTAACAGACCGAAATCGCGTTGATTCATGTTGCGATCTTGGATGAAAATCAGAAAAAGGACGCAGAATGCGCCCTGTTTTTCATGGAAAAAAAGCATCCTGCGCCTTGAAAATGATTTGCAAGACAGGATTTCAAGCGGTTACGTGCTGGCATGGCCGGTGCTAGGGGACAGGTGTAACCTGTAACTTTGAAGAGGTTGATTCGATGAAGATCGCTGTAAGCGTTCAGGGCACGGGACCGGCCGATCCCGTTGATCCCAGATTCGGCAGATGCTCCGGTCTGGTGGTGTTCGACACCGAAACCGGCCAGCATGTCTACGTGGACAATTCCGGCAACATGAGTCTGGCGCAGGGCGCGGGCATCCAGACTGCCCAGCTCGCCGCCGACAATGGTGCCAATGTCGTCATTTCCGGTCAGGTCGGGCCCAAGGCGCAGAATGCGCTTGAGCAGGCCGGGATCGCCATTTATCAGACGCAGGCCGCCACAGTCCGGGAGGCCATTGACGAATATCTCGGCAATGCTCCTGCTTCGGCTGGATCGAACGCGACTCCTGCGAATGCGGGGCAGGGCTTCGGCGCTGGTCAGGGCATGGGCCAAGGCATGGGCGGCGGTGGTCGCGGCATGGGCGGCGGAGGCCGTGGCATGGGCGGCGGAGGTCGCGGCATGGGCGGCGGCGGCCGTGGCATGGGCGGCGGCGGTCGCGGCATGGGCGGCGGAGGCCGTGGCATGGGCGGCGGAGGCCGTGGCATGGGCGGCGGAGGCCGTGGCAGATAGTTTTTTGCAAACGGATTGACAGTGCGGCGGAAGGAAGAGGGGGCCTTCCGCCGTTTCCTTTTAAAGGAGAGAAGGGGAATCAGTAGAGACGGAACGGAAAATATTTGAGACAGATGGCGGCGAAGGAACCGTCGACCCGGATTTGGCGTATGGCCTGATTGAGTTTTTCCACCAGTTCGGTCTCGCCCTTGCGCACGGCAATGCAGGCGGGGGCGTGGGCGAACTGGGATTTGGACAGGGCCGGGCCGACCATGTCGAACGCGTCCGTCTTCTGGTTGTTGAGGAACTCGAAGGCGGCGAGGAGTGGGGTCAGTACCAGATCCGTTCTTCCGGCCAGCAGATCGTCGAATCCCTGATTCATGGTCGGGGTTGCCCGAATCGTGCAGACCTTGCCGTAGTTCTTTTCAAGATAGGCCAGTTGCGCCGTGCCCTGCTGGGAACAGAGCACCAGTCCGGCAAGCGCTTCGGGAGAGATGTCGTGGCCCAGACTGACGCGGCCCACGAATCCGGTGATGGATCGGAAATAGCAGTCCGTGAAGTCTGCGACAGCCTCCCGCTCCGGTGTGCTGGCCATGCAGGCCACGATGATGTCGTACTCGTCCCGCCCGAGGCCGGGCAGCAGGTCGTCCCAGGCTTTTGCCGTGATTCTGGCAGTCATGCCCAGAACCCGGGCCAGTTCCCGGCCCACGTCCACGTTGAAGCCCGCAGGCCGATCCAGCGAGTCGGCATAGCTGAACGGCGGGTAATGATCTTCCACTGCGATGCGCAGGATGTCGTCCGCCAGAGCCGATCCTGTCAGGACGAGCCAGAGCGCCGTCATCCACCCGAGAAATTGCGCCACGCTGATTCCTCTTTTTGTGTTTGGAAAAGCATATACATTCCTTCATTTTTTTTCCATATGCGGCGGACAGCTTTTTTTCATTTCAAAGTATCGCCTGCAATTCCGGTTGGTTGAAGGAAAAGTATCGATTTGCTGTCTTTCATGAAAGAAATAACTTGAAAATGAATTTCAATTTCATTACAACAGAGGCCATGCGGAAAGCGGAACAATTCCATTTGCCTGTTTCAAGGGGCGGCGTTGCCCTGTGCCGAGGCCTGTCTTCGGAGCGATGTATTCCACCTGCTTTGCATTGGCAAAGCAGGACATTTGCAACAATGGAGAAAGACAATGGGACAGCTTCGAACTCTCGGCATGTTGAATCGCGAAGGTATGAGCGCCTGCCATGAGGGCAGGATGGAAACCGCACTTTTTCAGCTCGATCAGGCCCGTTCCATGGCTCAGGCCATGAAACTGCCGCTGCATGAGGCGAAAATACGCAACAACATGGGCTTGGTGCATCAGCTTTCCGGCCGGACTTCCGAGGCACGGGCCTGCTTCATTCTCGCGCTGAAGGCAACGGGCCGCGAGGCGCCGGACAGCGTGCTGCATCGCGTCATCCGCACCAATCTGGACCGCCTGGGCGGAAAGGCGGAAGCCGCCTGATGTCCACATTGCCTCCTGTTGTCCGGCCTGCGGTTCTGGCGGGCCGGACAGATGTCTCTTCCTCTCTTCGCCGCGACATGACCCGTGCCGTGTACGGGCTGGTCGAACCCAGGACTGCCGCCGCAACGGTCATTCACCAGTTCGCGGAATCCCTTGGCGCTGCCATCGACGCCAAGGACCCGCACACCAGCCTGCATTCCGAGGAGGTGGCGGAAATCGCGCAGCGCATAGCTCTGGCAATGGGGCTTTCCCCGGGCGTTGCCGACCTGATCCATGTTGCCGGGCATCTGCACGATATCGGCAAGATCGGCGTGCCGGACGCGGTGCTTGGCAAGCAGGGCCCTCTGAGCGTCGCGGAATGGAAGCTGGTGCGCCGTCATCCGGACATGGGCGCGGAGATTCTCGACCCCGTGCCGTTCTTTAAGGATACCGGAATCGTGGACATGGTGCGCCACCATCATGAACGGTGTGATGGCAAGGGCTATCCGGGCGGATTGCGTTCCGCCGGCATTCCCCTTGGCGCACGCATCATCGCAGTGGCGGACTCCCTTTCCGCCATCCTTCAGGATAGGCCCTACAGGGGCGCCCGATCCTTTGAGTCGGCCTGCCTGGAAATTCGGCACTGCTCCGGGACGCAGTTCGACCCCATCGTGGTGAACGCGTTTCTCAAGGTGAAGGATGAAGTGAAGGCCATGATGAAAGGGCTGCGCGGCAATGCGCCTGCGGTCGTGTCCCGGAGTTGAGCTGGCACAGGCAGGCCGGGACAATGCCAGCGTCGAGGTCAGGCTGCGGAATGGGCGCGGCAGTACTTGAGGAATTTCTGCGCTTCCACGAAGCCGGGATTGATGTGCAGGGCTTTTTCCAATGTGGTAATGCAGTTGTCGCTCAAGCCCTTGTCGAAATAGACCCGGGCAAGGTTGAAATAGACGTTCTCGTCGGACTCGTTTATTTCGAGGGATTTCTTGTAGTAGCGGATCGACTCGTCGTAGTGCCCGTTCTTGCGCAGGCTGATGCCGAACTTGTTGAATCGCTGGCGGTGCACGTAGGAGAACGCCTCGTCAAGGCCGAGCAGGGTGTTCAGCACTGTGGCGAGCTTGCGGAAGTCCTTCTGTTCGGAATAGACCTCGCCGAGACCGTAGTTGGCTTCGACGCTTTTGTCGTCGATCATCAGGGCCTTGAGAAACTGGCGTTCGGCCTCGTCCAGATTCCCCGAGGCAAAGGCTTCCTCGCCCATGCGCAGCTTGCGAGCCAGGGATTCCAGAGCCGGGACCGTATGGATGCGGTAATAGCTGGGTTCCGGGGTGTATTGCTTGAGAAAGTCGATTTCGGAAAGCGTACTGCGCACGCCGGAAGGCACATGGTGGGTATTCAGGGGTTGGACCTCGAACGTGTCCGGTGCTGTCTGGCGTGCATACCAGTAGGTCACGTTTTCGTGCCGTTTCTGGGTGCCGCCCGTGCCGATTTCCGCGTCCAGTTGCAGCGAATACACGCCGAGAATCTGGGGATATTCCGACAAAACCGTTCTCCGTGGCCTGATTGTTTTCCCTGTTGCGCCGGGAGTCGGCGCTGGAAGAAACGTATATCGAATCGAGTGTAAAAAGGCAATGATAATCAGGCATGTCAACGGTTGCCGGGCGATCGGCATGGCTTCCACGGTTCGTTGCGCTTGCGCTCCCTGCCGGATATGCGGATGGATTCGGGCAGAAACGCGCTGATTACCGGAATGGACGGCGCATGATCGCAGGCCACGGCCACCTCCACGAGATCGCAGGGCGCGCCCGGATCGCTGTCCACACCGTCCCCGTTCGCGTCAAGGTCCGGCCACGAGCGCACGGAAACCGTCACGGTTTCCCGGGGAATCCCACTCGTGGCTCGGAGCGCGGTCTCCCGGATGCGTTCCAGCCTGTCGCCCTGTTCCACGCCCTGTCCCGTGGCCGCGAACCGTGCGCCCACCTGCGCAGCCTTGTTCACCGCCAGCCACGAATGCAGCATGCTGCCGGTTTCGATCAGCCCCAGAGCGAGCACCACTGCGGCCGGGAACAGCAGGGCGAATTCCACGGCGGCCATGCCACGTCGGAACGTGCTTTTCCGTTGTCTCATGATTTTCTCCCGGCAGACTGTCCGAATACATCAATTCATGCGGTTTCCGAACAGTCTGCGTTCCTGTTTTCTGCAACTGGCTGCTAATGCAGCAGTCGCCAGCCGAGCTGCTTGCCAATCTGCTTGAACACGTCCGGAATGTCGTACACGGACGGGGCGTCGAAGTAGTGGTCGTCCGTGCCCGGCGTGCTTGAGGCCACGGCCTTCATGAGTGCCACGTCCGTATTGTCCGAGTTGCCGAATCGGATGCAGAAGATTTCCACGCCCGCATCCCGGGCGAGCTGCGCTTCGGCCAGCATGGCCTGATTCAGCACGCCGTCGTCCTCGCAGTGTGCATCGTCGCGGCCCATGCCGAACCAGGCGTTGGTCCAGTAGTTGTTGGGCCGGTAGCTGGCCCGGTACGGCCCGCCGCATTCGCCGTCCTCGTTGTCCCCGTCCGTGAGCAGGATCATGATCTTGCGGAATTCGTCCCTGTCTCCGGCCTGATCATAGGGGGGCTCGGGCGTGAGCATGTGTCTGGCCCACTTGATGCCCTCGGGAATGATCGTGCCCGAAGCCGCGCCCGTGGCTGTCTGCGATTCCACTGCCGCCATGATCGCGTTTCTGTCCTGCGTCAGGGGCATGGATTCCGGGATGCTGGAGCAGGTGTCCAGAGTGATCCGGCTGCGATAGTAGTAGGGGAGCTGCCAGTACATGGACATGAAATCCTCGTGGATGCCCGAGTTCAGGCTGTTGTCCGCATTGCGGCAGCCCGCAGGCAATCCGTCCACGTCTTCGCCCACGCGTACCTTGCCCCGGAAGGGCACCAGCCCGACCTTGGTGGCCGGATGCGCATTGGTCGGGATGAGCAGGTCGATGAGTTCGCAGCTTGCCTGCTTGACCAGATCGATGGGCGTGCCGCGCATGGACCCGGAATTGTCGATGGCGAACACCACTTCCAGATTGTTGAACCCGGCTGCGGCCTCGGCCGTGACCGTGCGGTCGGCCAGCCCCAGAAAGCCCAGCAGGAGCAGTTTCACGTCGGCGCTGGCCCGGACCACCACGCTACGCACCTCGCTGCCCGGGGATATCCCGTCCAGCATCGCGTCCGGGAAGTTGGTCTGCACCATGTCCTCGGCTGCCCGGGCAACCACGCCTTTGGACAGGTCCGGGTCGTAGGGCAGTTCCAGACTGCCGGCGAGCGCGCCCGCGTCCACGGCAGCCTGAAGCCGCGTATGGGTCAGGTACAGATTGCCCAGATCAAGGACCAGTCCTGCCACGGCCACGAGCACCGGGATGAGCAGGGCCACGACCGTGCTGGCTGCACCATGTCTTCCGGATTCACGGCAGGGGCATTGTGGTGCGCGCATGAAGCTGGAAGCCCTGGTCTCCCATGAGCGCATCCAGTGACTCGCTGCTGCCGAACGGCTGGTAGTCATAGGAAACCTCGACGGTTACGGTTTTTCCGGTCTGGTCCGTGGTCACGGTGGCCACGGCGCTGTTTCCGTGCAGGGAATCCGTGAGCGCGGCGACCAGCGGTTCCACATTGTGCCCGTTGCCTTCCATGAGCACGAGGCGCGCGCCTTCGCGGCTCGCTTCCACCAGCGTGGAATAGGCGCGCATGGCATTGGCCCCTTCCAGCATGGTCAGCAGCAGGATTGCCACCACCGGAAGCATGAGCGCGAGTTCGACTGCGGCCATGCCTTTTCGTGATTTTCCTCTGTTCATCTCCTCTCCCTGTTCGCTTCTGCGAATCCATTTCCCGTTGAGCAACCCATGTGCCATTTTCGTGGATCGCGGAAATGTGGATTGCCAACATCCCGGAAAGAAAACGAATAAAAAGTTTGTGACCTTTTTCAGGTCATATTCGTATATTATTTGTTACGCCCGGAAATCCATTTTTAATGGAACAAGATGTTCGGCCGCCGTACCGTGAAGGTGTGGTCATGAACGCAACAAGGATGGCGAAGTGACGGAAAGGATTCTGGTGGTCGATGACGACCGCGCTTTTCAGGGCATGCTGGTGGAAGCCCTTCTGGACAAGGGATACGAGGTGGACACCGCGCCCACTGCCGAGGAGGGCATTCGCAAGGCCGGACGCGGCGGGTTCGATCTGATCCTGCATGACATCAAGCTGCCGGGCATGTCCGGGCTGGACGCCCTGCCGCATCTGGCCGAGGCTGCACCCGGCGTGGACGTGATCGTCATGACCGGCTACTCGTCCAAGGATTCCGGGGTGCGTGCCATGCAGCACGGAGCCTACGATTATTTCACCAAGCCCTTCAGCCTCGGGGAAATGGAAGTGGTCATCCGTCGCGCTCTGGAAAAACGCCGCATGCAGCAGGAGCTTGCCCGGCTCAGGCAGTCTGGCAAGGACAGTCCGCTGGGGGCCATCATCGGCCAGAGCCCGCCCATGCTTGCAGTCAAGGAACGCATTGCCCGCATTGCGGAACTGGATGCGGACGTGCTGGTTACGGGCGAGACCGGAACCGGCAAGGAGCTCGTGTCCGACACCATCCACGCCCTGAGCCGTCGGGCCAAGGGACCGTTCGTCAAGATCAACTGTGCGGCCATTCCGGAAAATCTGCTGGAAAGCGAACTCTTCGGTCATGAAAAGGGCGCGTTCACCGGGGCCACGGCCACCAAACAGGGCAAGTTCGAACTGGCCAGGGGCGGCTGTCTGCTACTGGATGAAATCGGGGACATGCCCCTGCATCTGCAACCCAAGCTGCTTCGGGCCGTGGAGCAGAAGCAGGCCGAACGTCTTGGCGGGGCCGTGCCCGTGCACTACGACGTGCGTATCATTGCGGCCACGAATCAGGAATTGGAGCAGCGCGTGGAGGACGGGGAGTTCCGCAGCGACCTCTATTATCGTCTGAATGTGGCGACCGTGGTGCTGCCGCCCCTGCGCGATCGCAAGGAAGATCTGCCGCTTCTGGCCGAGTTCTTCCTGCAACGCGCCAACCGGCGTCTGGGCACGGACATTGCCTCCGTATCCGCCGGAGCCATGGAAATCTTCTACAACTACGGCTGGCCCGGCAACGTGCGCCAGTTCGCCAATGCGGTCGAGCGGGCCGCCATCTTCTGCAAGGGAACCGCCATTACTCCCGCGGAAGTGGACCTTGCCTTTTCCAACAAACAGCCTGAATCGGCGTCTGCACCCACCCTCAATACTTCCCTGCCGCTCAAGCAGGCATTGCAGGAATATGAACGCAACCTCATCTCCCATGCCCTGCGCTCCACGCACGGCATCCAGACCGAGGCCGCAACCCTGCTCGGCATCTCGCCCAAGAACCTCTGGAACAAGCTCCGCAAGCACGGCATGGACCCGGCTGTCTATCGATAGAAGTGGAAAACTGTTTTCGAGCCACCCGTTTCGGGAATTGGAAGAGGCCGGAGACATGTCCCGACAGGGCATGGCTCCGGCCTCTTCCAATTCCCGAAACATATGGGGATCCAAGGGGCCTTGCTCCTTGGCGGGTCTGGGCAGCGCCCAGCCTCCCGGGAGGGTCGCCGAAGGCATGCCTGATTGGAAAAATGGAGTGATCCACGAAAAATGGACAATTTCATCCTGCCGTGATCCAAGGATTTAGTGCTTTAATCCGACTTTTTTACTCCGAAACTGCGCTCTAGAAAAAATGGATTCCGGGTTCGGGGAAAATGGCTGGATTTGGGACTCCTGCCTGAAAGACAAAAAAAATCATCTTTGGTTGCGGTTGGTTGAATGGAAATTCCACGGAGCGGTTCTGCTTGTGGCACACGGGTTGCTCATAGGGGGGGCAAGGCTGATGCGAAAACCGCATGAAGAAAAATTTCCGTTCAGGGAAACAAATCGGGAAACCAAGGAGAAGAATCATGTTGATGCATCTGATCAAGAGTGAAGAAGGCGCCACGGCTCTGGAATACGGTCTGATCGCGGCTCTGATCGCGGCGGCCATCGTGGGCGCTGTCACGGCTCTGGGCACGCAGGTGACCAATACCTTCAATTCCATTGCCAACAGCATGAGCGGCGCCACATCCAGCGGCACCGACACCGGCACCGAGACGACTCCGTAGGGAGGCCGCGCAACGCGGAAAAGGCTCGAAGCAACAGAAGCAGCCAGAAGCGCCGGGGCTTGCGGGTAGAAACGCCCCAGGCCCCGGTTCTGTCTCCGAAGGGGAAAGCGGAGACGGACGCGGCGGACGGCAGGATCATTCGGGGGGGACATGGAATATTTCGTCACCTTGGTGCTGGCCACGGCGCTTGTCGTGAGTTCGGTCACTGATCTCCGGGATCAGCGCATCCCGAATCTCGTCACCTATCCGCTCATGCTGGCGGGCCTGATCGTTCACGGAATCGTGAGCGGTCCGGACGGACTGCTGTTCGCGGCCAAGGGGTTCGGCCTCGGTTTCGGCCTGATGGTGGTTCCCTTTCTTTTCGGCATGATGGGCGCGGGCGACGTCAAGCTCATGGCCGGGATCGGCGCATGGCTCGGCCCGGACGCGCTGTTCACCGCTTTTCTGTTCACCTGTCTGGTGGGCGGGGTGTACGCCCTGCTGGTCATGGCTCGGGACATCGAGCTGCTCAAGGCGGTCCTTGCCAATATCTGGCTTTCCTTTCTGTTTCTGCTGACCATTCGTCGATTCCGGTACGCTCCGGTCAGGACCGAAAAGCCCATGCCGAGGCTCTGCTACGGCGTGGCCATTGCCGTGGGCACCGGAATTTCACTGGCGGTCAACGCGGCGCAGACCGGCTCGCTGCTGGGCGCATAGCAAGGGAGGCACGACATGAGCAGGACAGCAAGAGCATTCATCCCCATCATTCTGGCGCTGGTGCTGGCCGTGGTGGCCGGGCTGCTGGTGTTCCGCTGGATGCAGAACATGGCGACCCGTCAGGCTCCGGCTCCGCGCGCCGCGACCATGCCCGTGGTGGTGACCAAGGTTGATCTGTCCCGGGGCGCGACATTGAACGCGGACATGCTGGAAATACGGCAGTTCCCCAAGGATGCGCGACCCGCCGGGGCGTTTTCCGAAATTTCCGGGCTGGAAGGGCGGATGCTTCGCGTGGACGTGGGCGGAAACGAGGCCCTGACCGACCGCAAGCTGGTGGACCCGGCTCAGGGCAACGGGGTTGCCGCGCTCATCGAGCCGGGCAAGCGCGCCATGTCGGTCAAGGGCAACATGGTCATGGGACTGGCCGGATTCGTGCGCCCGGGCGATCGCGTGGACGTGATCGTGACCCTGCGCCGGGGCAACGGGGAAAAGGCCGTGACCAAGCTGGTGCTGGAACGGGTCAAGATCGTGGCCACGGGCACCATGCTTCAGGCCCCGGATCAGGGAAAGAGCCGGACCGCGCCCGTGGACGTGTACACGCTGGAACTCACTCCGGCCGAGAGCGAACGACTGGCTCTGGCCGCAACGCAGGGCACCCTGCATTTCGCCCTGCGCAATGCGGATGACGAGGAGACCGTGCTCACCTCGGGCGAGACCGTGCATTCCGCGCTGTCCGCGTACAGACCCGCTCCCAGAGGTCGGACCGGAACCGTGCGTCCGCGCGTGGAGATCATTTCCGGCGGCACCAGAAAGACCGTGCGGTTCTAGGAGGCGGCCATGAATGGAATGAAGATGATGATCATATGCCTGCTTCTGCTCCGGGTTCTTGCGACTGCCGGAATCGCAGGCGCGGGTGACGTGAATACCGAGACTCCGGACGTGATCCGGCTGGTGGCGGGCAAGTCCACGGTGCTGAACACGGAAAGCCGTGTGACCCGCGTGACCCTGGCTTCCGAGGACCTCGCCCATCTGGTGGTGCTGTCCCCGCGGCAGATCTATCTTGCCGGGAAGAAGATGGGGTCCACGACCCTGACCCTGTGGAACGGCAGCACGGTCGCCAATGTGTATGACGTGATCGTGACCCCGGACGTGACCCGGCTCAAGCGGCTGATCCACGAGATTCTGCCGAACGAGCGCAACGTGCAGGTTCTGTCCTCGGGCGCATCCATCACTCTTTCCGGGGCGGTGTCCAGCACGGCCAACCTCGGCACGGTGCTGTCCCTGGCCGAGGCCGAGGCCCCGGGCAAGGTGGCGAACCTGCTCAAGGTGGACGGCGTGCATCAGGTGCTGCTGGAAGTCCGCGTGGCCGAGATGAGCCGGGTGGTGACCAGGCGCATGGGCATCAATTTCGCCTACATCGGCAGCAATTTCGGCGTGTATTCCTTTCTGAACAATCTCACTTCCATAGCCTCATCCACCGAGACCACCATCGGGCTGACAAAGAACATCAATGCCGTGGGCGCGTATGCGTCCGGCTCCACGCAGGTCATGGGCTTCATCGACGCGCTCAAGGCCAACGGGCTGGTCCGGATTCTTGCGGAACCGAACCTGTCGTGCATTTCCGGGGAAACCGCGGAATTTCTGGTTGGCGGCGAAGTGCCCATTCCCAAGCCCGGCATGATGGGGCAGGTGGGCATCGACTACAAGCCGTTCGGTGTGGGGCTCAAGTTCACGCCCACGGTGCTGGGATCGGGGCGCATCAATCTTCAGGTCGGGCCCGAGGTGTCGGAACTGGATTCGTCCAAGGGCATCGAGTTCAGCGGCTACAAGATTCCGGCCATCTCCACCCGCAGGGCCAACACGGTCATCGAGATGGGCGACGGCCAGAGCTTCGCCATTGCCGGGCTGATCAGCGAATCCACCAAGAACGACGTGCACCGTTTTCCGGTGCTGGGCGACGTGCCCGTGCTCGGCACCCTGTTCAAGAGCAACGAGTTCCAGAACAACAAGACCGAACTGGTCATCATCGTGACCGCGCATCTGGCCAAGCCGGTCGATCTGGCGAAGCAGGTCTATCCCACGGACGGGTACAAGGAACCGAGCGACTACGAATTCTACATGCTCGGCCTGCTGGAGGGGCGCAGGGAATCGGGTGGCGAAGGCAGGAGCGGAAAGACGGTCCGGCAGTCCGGCGCGGAACCCGTGGTCCGGCCCGAATCCGGGTTTGACGGCGAATTCGGCCATGCATGGCCCAAGTGACCGAGGAGGACGACATGCGCGCAATCACGATCCTGACGATGCTCATCGGCCTGCCTGTTCTGACCGCCTGTTCGGTCATGCAGGTGGAGCGCGAGGAAACCACGCCGCCGTTCGGCTCGTCCGTGCGATCCACGGTGCAGTCCCAGTACGTGAACCCCGAACCTGCGGGCGACGCGCCCGTGACCGGCATGGATGGCCGATATGCGGACAAGGTGTTCCGCAACTATGAAAAGGGACCGTCCGGCAACGGCAAGCAGACATCCGGCGGACTGCTCGATGCTCTGGTCGGGGACAAGTAGGGGAGGCGATCATGAATACCCGGATCATACCCGTGACTCTGGCGCTCGTGGATGCGGAAGAGCGCAAGCGGCTGGAACGCATCATCTCGGCCAACTGCATGGTCCGTCTTCAGGACGAGGATGCGCCGGACATGGGCGTGCTCGTGTATGAACCCGGGCCGTCCGTGGACGAGGACCTGCCGCACATCATTCAGGCGCTGGAAAGCGGGCAGGCCGACGACGTGTACCTTGCCGGGCGCGAGGCCGATCCGGATCTGCTCATCCGGGCCATGCGCGCGGGCATCCGCGAATTTCTCAGGTATCCGGTGGCCGAGGAGGATTTTCGGGCCGCGGTCATGCGCACGGCGCTGCGCCTGAATCAGGACGAACCCGACGCGGCGCACGGCAGGATCATCACCTGTCTGGGCGGCAAGGAGGGGCAGGGGGCCACGACGCTGGCCGTGAATCTGGCGTGGGCACTGAACCGGGAGGAGCCCGGGGCAACAGCCCTGCTGGACCTGCGCACTCCGGTCGGGGAAGTGCCGCATTTTCTGGATTTGCGCCATGAATACACCTGGGGCGACGTGGTCGAGGACATTTCCCGGCTGGACCCCACCTATCTGCAATCAGTCATGGCCGAGGGCCCGGACGGGCTGCACGTGCTGCCCGCCCCGCGCGACGGCGAACGGCCCGATCCGCAGGCCCTGTTCATGATTCTGGCCCAGCTCCGGCAGAACTACGCCCATGTGGTGGTGGACGCGGCATGGCCCGGCGAGGACGGATTGCCCAAGGAAATCGAGGAAGCCGACACCGTGCTCGTGGCTTTGGGGCTGACTTTGCCCGCACTGGCGCGCGCCGGGCGCATGCTGACCGTGATCCGGTCTCTGGACCCGGATGCGGACCGCAGGATGCGCGTGGTGGCGAACAGGGTGCTCGGGGATTCGTCCATTTCCGTGGAAGAGGCCGCAGACGTGCTGGGCAGGGCCATCGACTGGACCGTGCCCGACGATCCGGTCGCGGTGCAGGCCGCATTGAATCAGGGCGCGCCCGTGTTGCGTCTGTTTCCCAAGTCTCCGGCCTCCCGCGCCGTGAACCGCATTGCCACGGCCCTGCGTCCGCCTCGGGAAGGGAAGCGGTCCGGCGGCCTGTTCTCCCTGTTTGCCCGGCTGGGGCGCAGGCGGTCCGAAACCGGTGAACCCGCAGGAGCGGCATCATGAATCTTGCTGAACGACTCAATCGCGGCAGGCAGGCGTCCCGGCCCGCAAAGCCGGAAAAGGCGTCGACCAGACCCGGCAACAGGCCATCAGGTCGGCAGGGGACCGGGCAGGGCTCGGCCAAGGCCGACCAGTCCGAACATTTCTTCGAGATCAAGACCCGGGTGCACGACAGGCTCATCGACATGCTGGACCTGGCCCTGCTGGACTCGCTGGCCGAGACCGAGATGCGCGCGGAAATCGCCAAGGTGGCCGAAGGGCTGCTGTGGGAGGAATTCCAGAATGCGCCCCTGAATCTGGCCGAACGCAAGCGCATGCTCTCCGAGATTCAGGACGAGGTCATCGGTCTCGGTCCCATCGAGCCGTACATCAAGGACCCGACCGTGAACGACATTCTGGTCAACGGGTATTCCCGCATCTACGTGGAGCGTTCCGGCAAGCTGGTGCTGACCCCGTCCCGGTTCAAGGACGACGACCATCTGCGCAAGATCATCGACCGCATCGTGTCCCGGGTGGGCCGCCGCATCGATGAATCCCAGCCGCTGGTGGACGCGCGACTGCTGGATGGCTCGCGCGTGAACGCGGTGATTCCGCCGCTGGCCATTGACGGGCCGTCCCTGTCCATCCGCAAGTTTTCCAAGGACCCGCTGGAAGTGGCCGACCTGATCGGATTCAACTCCCTGACCGAGGACATGGCGCTGGTGCTGGACGGCATTGTCAAGGCGCGGCTCAACGTGCTCATTTCCGGCGGCACCGGTTCGGGCAAGACCACGCTGCTGAACTGCCTGTCCCGGTTCATTCCCGAGGACGAGCGCATCGTGACCATCGAGGATGCGGCGGAATTGCAGCTCAAGCAGGATCATGTGGTGCGGCTGGAGACCCGGCCCGCCAACATCGAGGGCGAGGGCGAGATCACCCAGCGCGAACTGGTCAAGAACTGCCTGCGCATGCGGCCGGACCGCATCATCGTGGGCGAGGTCCGCAGCTCCGAGGCGCTGGACATGCTTCAGGCCATGAACACGGGCCACGACGGTTCCCTGACCACGGTACATGCCAATACCCCGCGCGACGCGCTCATGCGGCTGGAAACCATGGTGTCCATGGCCGGGCTGAATCTCGGCAACCAGTCCATGAAGCGGTACATCGCCTCGGCCGTGGACGTGATCATTCAGGCAACCCGTCTGGTGGACGGGACCAGAAAGGTGATCAGCATTCAGGAAGTGGCAGGCATGGAAGGCGACGTGATTACCATGCAGGAAATTTTCGCCTACGAGCAGACCGGAGTCACTCCGGACGGCAAGGTGCAGGGCTTTTTCACGGCCCGGGGCGTGCGGCCGCGCTTTGCGCAGAAGCTGGAGCGCATGGGGCGTTCCCTGCCAGCGGACATGTTTCACACGCAGCCCCCGGCCGGGGCGGGGAGGTAGGCATGTACTGGATCGCGGCAGCCGTCATCGGATTCGTGGTCTTTCTGCTTGCCGTGGGCGTTTCCGCGCTCATGCGCTCGGGCAGGGAGGAACGCGGCGAAAAGGTCCGCGCCCGGCTCAGGACGCTGGCCATGGAATCCGTGGACGCGCCGGGACCGGACGTGCTGCTGCGCCATTCCGCATTGAGCGACGTGCCGTGGTTCAACCGTTTTCTGGAGCGCATGCGCTGGGCCGCGCACGTGGAAAGGCTGATCCGCCAGTCCCGGGCCAAGGGGTCGGCCGGCGCGTATCTGCTGGCCTGCGCCCTGCTCGGCATGATCGGCGTCTATGTCGGACTGGTCGTGATCGGCAAACTGTTCGGTCTGATCATCCTGACCTTTCTGCTGGCCCGGGCACCCATCTGGTATCTCCAGCGCAAGCGGGACAGGCGCATGCTCCATTTTGCCCGGCAGCTTCCCGAGGCGCTGGACCTCATGGCCCGCGCGCTCAAGGCCGGACACACCTTTGGCGGGGCCGTGCGCATGGTTGCCGACGAATTCGACGATCCCATTGCCGGGGAGTTCGGCCAGACTCTGGACGAGATCAATTTCGGACTGGACCCGGACCGCGCCCTTCAGAACCTGCTGGATCGCGTGGATTGTCCGGACCTCAAGTTCTTTGTGGTGTCCGTGAACATCCAGCGCGAGAGCGGCGGCAATCTGGCCGAGATCGTGGGCAACATCGCCCGGCTGGTGCGCGAACGGTTCGCCCTGTTCGGCAAGGTCAAGGTGCTGTCCGCCGAGGGCCGTCTGTCCGCCCTGATCCTGTCGGCCATGCCCTTTGGCATCACGGGCCTGCTGTATCTCATCAACCCCGGATACATCAGCCTGCTCTGGACCACAGATCTGGGTCGTTCCATGGCATGGGGCGCGTTCTGGTCCATGTGCGTGGGCATCTGGGTGATTCGTCGCATGGTCAGAATCAAGGTGTAGGAAACTGATGAAAAACGGCGATCTGCTGCGTTGCTGCAAAAAATCCAACCTTTCGCGCATTGCGTCATGCGCGTCGGCCTTGAATTTTTTTCGCGCCTTGCATCTCACCATTTCTGATCAGTTTGCAGGGAAGACTTTGAACCCGCATTGGAGGACGGCATGAACCAGACACTGCTCATTCCCATGGTCGCCGCAGGCATGGCCTTCGTGTCTGTGCTGCTCCTCGGATACGGCGTCATGGCCTGGCTGGGCAATGCCTCGGCTTCGGCCCGGCTTCGGGAGCGCGTGACCGGGACTCCGTCCGGTGCGGGCCGCGCCCTTGCCATGCCGTTCATGTCCCTGTGGCGCGCCCTTGCCCGCGTGTTCGTGCGGGTCGGGTCCCGGGTCCAGCCCACGGATGAGGCCGAGGTGTCGCGCACTCGCACGGCTCTGGTTCAGGCCGGATTCCGCAGCCCGGACGCGCCGCGCGTGTATCAGGGGGCCAAGGGCTGTCTCGCCATCGGACTGGCCGGGCTGTTCCTGCTGCTCCGCTCCCTGCTGTTCAGTGATCTTTCCCTTTCGCTCACCGTGTTTCTGACCGTGCTCATGGCCACGCTGGGCGTGTACGGCCCGGTCCTGTGGCTGCGCTGGATGGTGTCCCGACGCAAGCTGACCGCGTCCGATGAACTGCCCGATGCGCTGGATCTGCTCGTGGTGTGCGTGGAATCCGGCATGGGACTGGATCAGGCCATTGACCGGGTTTGCGACGAACTGCGCATTTCCGCGCCCGTGATCAGCGGGGAACTCAAGCTCCTGACCCTGGAACTGCGGGCGGGCAAGGCCCGGGCCGATGCGCTCCGCGCCCTTGCCGACCGCGTCGGGCTGGAGGATCTGAACAATCTCACGTCCCTGCTGGTGCAGGCCGACATGTTCGGCATCAGCGTGGGCCGGACCCTGCGCGTATATTCCGATTCCATGCGCACCAAGCGGTCCCAGCGGGCCGAGGAAAAGGCAGCCAAGCTGCCTGTGCTCCTGCTGCTGCCGCTCATCGGGTTCATTCTGCCCGCCCTGTTCATCGCCATCATGGGCCCGGCAGGGATTCTGTTCGTGGACATTTTTGCCAAGATCAACAAGTAGGCTCACGCCTGGGAGGGATGCGCCATGAAGACCACTCGAATTTCCATAGCCGTTCTGGCCCTGCTTCTGCTGCTCGGCGGATGCGCGGGCAAGGGGAGGAAGACCGAATCCTTTGAGGACTTCGCGTACGGCAAGCAGGAATCCGTTGCCATGAGCGCGGACCAGTATGCGCAGATGGCCGACAACCTGCTGCGTTCGGGCAAGCCCGAGCTGGCGTTCGTGCATTACAACAAGGCGTTGGAGCTTGATCCGGAAAACAGTGCGGTCCGCGTTCGCAAGGGGACCCTGCTGGTGGAAAAGGGATTGGACGAGCAGGGACTTGCCGAATTTCTCAAGGTCCTTGAGATGGAACCGGACAATTCCCTTGCGCATCAGGAGGCCGGGACCGTGTATTTCCGGGCCGGGCTCTACCGCGAGGCGCGGGAACATCTGAACCGGGCCGTGGAGCTGAATCCCATGCTCTGGAAGGCGCACAACTATCTGGGCATCCTGAGCGACCGGGCCGGAAACTATGTCGAGGCGGAAAAGCGGTTTCGCAGCGCTCTTGATCTGCATCAGGGACATGACAAGAGCGAGATCCACAACAATCTCGGCGTGGTTCATCTGGCCCTTGCCCAGTACGACAGGGCCGTGGACGAATTTCGCAGCGCTCTGGCCGGGGGCGGGCTGAATGCCCGCACCTACAACAATCTCGGTTTGGCTCTGGCCCGTCTCGGGCGGCTGGATCAGGCTCTGGAATCATTCAAGTATGCGGGCGGCGAAGCCCGGGCCAACAACAATCTCGGCTACGTGCTGCTCACGGACGGTCGGCCTGCCGAGGCCGTGCCGTATTTCGAGCGGGCCGTGGAGCTGTCGCCTGCCTACTATGTCAAGGCCGCGGACAACCTGAAGCGCGCCCGTCTGGCCGCGCGGTTCGTTCCGGCCGAATCCGTGAAGACCGATATCTCGAAAGGTTCCACCCCGAACCATCTGCTCCGCAAGCCTTTCCCCAAGGTGGAGCAGAACCCGGGCGCGTCCGCATCCCCTGCGGCTGCGGACGCGCCAACCGGGAAGGCCGTGCATCAGGTTGCCCTGAAGCAGGCGGACGGGGAATCCATAAAAGGCCGCTACGGCCTGCACGTGAGTTCCTGGCGTGATCATGAATGGGCGTTTGCCCATTGCGAGCAGTTGCGGAAGCAGGGGTATTCCACGTGGATCAATCAGGTCGAGCTGGGTGAAAAGGGCGTGTGGTACCGCGTGATGGTGGGTCGATACGCCTCGGCTGCCGAGGCTGTCGAGGCCCGGCCCGGTGTGCTGGCCGACCTGAAGCTGGAGCGTGCACCTGCCTATCCGCTGGAACGTCCTGCGCATCCCGGCGAGGCATTGTGACGGCGGCGTGAGTTTTCGACATGGCCGTTCCCCCGCATTGCCGCCCGCTTCGGATTCGTCCGGGGCGGGCGGCTCTTCAGCATGCGGAGACGGGCTTTTCTTTTCACACGCTTTTCCCTATGTATCATGGAACATGCCCATCCATGGGCGGTTTCGACAGCCGCAGGGAGAGAATTCGGTGACACCTGACACTTCGAGCCCCTTTCGCATACTCGCCGTGGACCCGGACGAGGAAATGCTTACCCTGTATCGGGACGTGCTCTGTTTCGAGGGGGAAGAGCCTGCCGCGCTGGAAGCCCTGTTTCTGGAAGATGCCCTGCCTGTTGCAGCAAAGGCCGATGTCGAAGCGGACAGACCCGAATTCGAGGTGGTGCGCTGCCGAGGCGGGAAAGAGGCGTTCGCCGCCATGGAGCGCACTCGGGAGACGCCCTTTGCCGTCGCATTCGTGGAGATGCGTCTGCCGGGCCGGGATTCCGGAGTGGAAGTGGCCGAGCGGCTGCGGGAGATGGATTCGGACATGGAGATCGTGCTTCTGTCCTCGGCTCCGGACGTGTCCCTGTCCGAACTGAATCGCCGGGTCGGTCCGCCGGATCGGCTGCTGTATCTGCAAAAGCCGTTTCGGTCGCAGGAGCTGAAGCAGATCGCGATTTCCCTCTGCTCCAAGTGGCAGGCGGGTCAGCGGCTCGCGGAGCTGAACGCCACTCTGGCCCAGAAGGTCGAGGCCCGGACCGCGGAACTCAATGCCGCGAACCGTCGCCTGCTGCGGGACATTGCCAAGCGTGCAGCCGTGCTCAAGGAACTCAAGGCCAGCGAGCAGCGGTATCGGCTGCTTTTCGAAAAGGATATCACCGGAAATTTCGTGGCCGAGTCGGATGGGCTCATCATGGACTGCAATACGGCGTTTGCCATGATGTTCGGCTTTGATTCGCCCCGGGATGCGCAGGGAACGGACATATTCGACCTTTGGCGGGACATGGGTGCAGTCGAGCCCCTGCCTGATCTGCTGGCCCGATCTTCACGTCCGGCGAACTACGAGATGGAATTTCGCCGAGGCGGCGAGCGCAAGCTGCTGCTGGTGAATTTCGACGTGGTGGCCCGCGTCCGAGGTGAACTGGCGGAAATTCGCGGCTATTTCTTCGACGTGACCGGACGCAGACGGCTGGAGGAGCAGCTCCGGCTGGCCCAGAAGATGGAGGCGCTCGGTACTCTTGCCGGAGGAATTGCGCACGATTTCAACAATATCCTCGGCGTGATCATGGGGTATGCCGAGATCATCGAATCCGGTGCCGGGGACAATCCCGGGCTTGAGCGCCGCGTTCGGGAGATTTCCCGGGCCGGTCGTCGCGCCCGCGATCTGGTGAATCAGATACTGAATTTCAGCCGACAGGGACCGCAGGAGCGGCATCCCCTGAATCTGGTCCCGCTCATGAAGGAGGCGCTCAAGCTTCTCCGGTCGAGCATTCCGGCCAATGTCGAGATCGTGACGCATATCCGCACGGATCAGGATTCGGTGCTGGCCGATCCCACCCAGATGCATCAGATCATGCTCAACCTGTGCGGCAACGCGTCCCACGCCATGCAGGAACACGGCGGCGTGCTTGCCGTGGAGCTGACCGAGGCCTCGGAAAACGATCCCGTGACCCCGCCCGCGAACATGGGCCGACCCGAACGGTTCGTGCGGCTCTCGGTTTCGGACACGGGCCCGGGCATTGAGCCGGGCGTGCTGGAGCGCATTTTCGACCCGTTCTTCACCACCAAGAAGCAGGGCGAGGGCACGGGCATGGGGCTGTCCATGGTCCACGGCATCGTCAAGCGGCACGACGGGCACATCGAGGTGGAAAGCACGCTGGGGCAGGGGGCGGCCTTTCACGTGTTTCTGCCCAAGGCCGTGGAAACGGCCCGGCCCGAGGCCGAACCCGTGCCCGATCTCGTGTTTCGGCAGGGACGCATCCTGTTCGTGGACGATGAAAAGCCGCTCACGGACATTGGCCGGGAAATGCTGGAATCCTGCGGGTTCGAAGTGGTCACCAGAACATCCTCGATCGAGGCGCTGGAGGCCTTCCGATTTCGTGCCGCCGAGTTCGATCTGGTCATCACGGATCAGACCATGCCCAACATGACCGGCATGGAACTGGCCCGGGAAATGCTTGGCATCCGGCCCGACATTCCCATCATCCTCTGCACCGGCTTTTCCGACGCGGTCTCCTATGATCGTTTGCGCGACGTGGGCATCGGCGATTTCATCATGAAGCCCATCCTCAAGCACGACCTCGTTTCCAGCATATCCCGCCTTCTGGACAGCCAGTGAAAATGGACGAAAAAAAACGGCCCGCCGGAAAACGGGCCGTTGTGGGAGAACGTCGGCAGGAGGAGCTATTGTCTGGTGCGGTAGTCCACCAGATCGTTCACGGTGCAGACCGTGAGATTGTTCTTTTCCGCCAGATCAATGATCTCGGGCAGGCGGGCCATGGTGCCGTCCGGGTTGGTCACCTCGCAGAGCACGCCGCAGGGCTTGAGCCCGGCCAGTTTCATGAGGTCCACGGTGGCTTCGGTGTGGCCCTGACGTTCCAGAACGCCGCCGGAACGGGCCTGAAGCGGGAACACGTGTCCCGGATGGCTCAGGTCGCCGGGCAGGGCCTCGTCCGCAATGGCGGTGCGGATCGTGGTCACGCGGTCCTTGGCCGAGACTCCGGTGGTCACGCCCTTGGCCGCCTCGATGGAGATGGTGAATGCCGTGCCGTACTGGCTGGTATTGTCGTCCACCATCAGGGGCAGGTTCAGGTCGCAGACCTTGTCCTCGGTCAGGCACAGGCACACGATGCCGCTGCATTCGCGGATGAGCATGGCCATCTGGTCTTCGGTCAGGGATTCCGCGGCAAAGATCAGGTCGCCCTCGTTTTCGCGGTCCTCGTCGTCGGTCACGAGAACGCCGCTTCCGTTGCGAAGGGCTTTCAGAGCTTTTTCCACGCGGGTTTTGGGATTTCCGAATCGGTCAAGCAGGGGCTGATTCATGGCAGTCTCCTAGTGGTTCAGGGTACCAGAATCAGGGCGTAAGAAGGGCAGCGGCGGCACGATGTTCGCGCCACAAGAGACGCACGCAGGGAATGCGTGCAAAAACGCATGCTTCATTCTCTTTCTTCCGGACTGTTACCGTCGGCCCAGGTCTCGCACCTGGTCTGCTGACCTCTTCCCACGATGGGAGAGCGCTCGCGGGCTTCCCGGCCATGCCGGGTTACCGCCGGTGGGGACTTCCACCCCGCCCTGAGAATGTGTCGGAAAAGAATGCAGCTTGACCCGGGGCAATGTCAACCGCAACGTTGCGCTGGACCGGATTTTTTTGCCCCGGGCTGTATTTCCTATGGAATTTCCTCGGCAAGTTCCGGGCGGTGGAGCAGGTCGCGGATCACGGCCAGCCCCTGACGCAGCTCGTCGATGTCTGCCGGGCCGCTCAGGGAAAGGCGGGCCGCAGCCGGAACATGGCTGTCGCCGATCGTGAATTTTTCCGCGCCGAACACGTTGACCCCGGCCTTGCGCGCCTGAGCCTCGAATGTGTGGCCACGCCACGGTTCGGGCAGCCTGAGCCAGATGAAGAAACTCGTGGGCTGGCCGTAGAAGACCAGATCGTCCAGATATTCCACGGCAGCCAGAAAGCGTCGCCGCGCCTCGGCCCGCTTGATCTCCACGGTATGGTCGGCGGTGCCGTCCTTGATCCATTGACAGGCCAGTTCCGCACTCAGGGGCGGGGTCATCCAGACCGTGTTCAGCACGGACTGGGCCAGCCTGCGGCGCAAGGGTCTTGGTGAGGCCATGAACGCCACGCGAAGTCCGGCGGCAAGGGACTTGGACAGGCCCGCGATGTACACGCTGGATTCGCGCATCATGGAGGAGACGGGCGGCAGGGCGTTCTGCACGGTCAGGTCGTAGGCGTCGTCCTCGATCAGGATCAGGGAATGCTTGCGGCCCACGGCGGCGATGGCCTCGCGGCGTTCCGCGTCCATGGTGGCCGTGGTGGGATTGTGCACCCCGGGCATGAGATACAGTCCCTTGATGCTGTCCTTTGCGCAGGTTGCGTCCAGTTTCTCGGGGATCATGCCCCGCCTGTCCATGGCCACGGGCACGAGCCGGACGCCGAGCATGGCCGCCAGCGTCTTCATGCCCGGATATGTCTGCGCATCCGCGGCAATGCGGTCTCCGGGCCGGAACAGTCCGGTCAGGCAGCAGGTCAGGGCATGCTGCGCCCCGGAGCAGACAACCACCTCGTCCGGTGATGCGTCCAGTCCGTAGCGTGCCACCCATTTCGCGCCCGCTTCCCGTGTGTTCGGGCAGGCCGCGCGGGTCGGTGTAGCGCATGAACATGTCCGGGTTGCGGCGGCGGGTCAGCTTGCGCAGCCCGTCGCAGATGTCCGGATCCAGCTTGTAGAACGGTTCGATCAGCCCCATTTCGATCATGCCGGGCGTGTGCGGCTCGAATGAGACCATGAACGTGGCGGACAATGCGTCCGAGGCCACGAACGTGCCTCGTCCCACGGTGCCGGATACCAGTCCCCGGCGCTCGGCCTCCACATAGCCCCGGGTCACGGTGCTGACGTTGATGCCGAGCTGGTCGGCCAGCTCCCGGTGTGTGGGCAACCTGTCGCCGGGCTTGAGCCTGCCCGCGAATATGTCACGTTGTATTGCGTCGGCCAGTGCGCGGAATTTGGGTCCGGCCCCAGCCTCCAGAGTTGGATTCCATGTTGTCATGGCGGCCATTATTCATTGTCCGCACACAAAGTCAACCAAATGCCGACAATCGGTTTGAAAATATCATACAATCGGCAGAAAAATCGACTGTAGCCGATCAGGTTCGGATCAGTTTCTTCCAGGAAGGCGTTTGCAGAACGCTGTCCTCGGCTTCCTGCTCCATCTGCCGGAAGAGCTTCCACGGCAGGGCAAGCGTCAGCACGTCGTCCCGGAAATAGGTGTGCATGGCCTCCCGGCCGTCAACCCCGGTCATGCCCAGCACGGCGCGTGGCTGCTCTGCTTCGCCCTGAGCATAGGGAAAGCTGCCGATGTGATTGCAGTCCGCGCCCTGCGGCACCTGAACCGGGTCCGTGCCGGGGATGACCGATCCGGTCAGGGTGAGCAAGCCGGCCAGTTCCACGGGCGTGACCGGAAAGATCACGGTGCGCACGTTGTCGCCGTCCTCGACCTGCGACAGCGGCTTGAACAGCACATACCGAAACGGGATGTCGTAATGGGGCAGCCCGTTCTGCAGCCAGTCCATGGCCCGTTCAAAGGAACAGTGATGGCGTTCCCCGAATTCGAACAGGTCCCTGAAGCGTTCCGGCACCTGTTCCAGCACCCGGGCATAGGCTTCGGCATCGGGTGCTGCCTGTGTGCCCTTGCTGAACAATGCTCCGTAGGTCTCCAGTCCGAGCGTGATGTCGAAATCCACGCCAAGGCCCAACCCGGCCCTGCCGCCTTCGCAGGCCAGACTTTCCCGGTCTGCGGCCGTTACCTTGCCCTGTTTGGACGCCATGCCGAACAGGAACAGGACGCACCCGAATCGCCCCGGCCTGAATCGTACTGCGCCTTCCGGACAGTCGTTGCTCCACAGCAGGGCCACAGGCTCGAACTCGGGACGCAGATGGTGGACTATCGCGCTTTGCATGAAACCTCCGAAGGACTTGGGGTACTCCCTCCCTGATAAGAAACATTCGTTCCTGTGGCAATCAATGTTTTCGGCGATTTTTTGTCGCTACGTCGCCTGTGGGAAACGAGGGAACCTGTTCAGCCTGTTTGGCGGCGTAGTCGGGCGCGGAAATGAGAAGATCTGCCCTGTCGAAAAACAGGACTCAGGGGAAAATGGAAAAGAAAAAAAACAGTTTCCAGTGCCAGTCCAACCCCGTTTCGAAAATCGGAAGCGGTCCGGCGAATGTCCCGTCAGGGCATTCACCGGACCGCTTCCGATTTTCGAAACATATGGGGTCAAGGGGCATTGCTCCTTGCGGGTCTGGGCAGCGCCCAGCCTCCCGGGAGGGGGCGCCGAAGGCTATCTCACCTTGATCACGGGATAGCGCGAGGGCAGATTGATGCCTGCGCGTTCGCGAATGTGCTCGGCGCGTTCCTGAATTTCGTCGAGCAGCATGTCCTCGTCAACTGTCAGGATTTTTCTGTCGCGCATGAGCCACTGGCCTGCGCACATGGTGGAATCGACGTTGGAGGAATGCATGGCCGTGACAAGTCCGGTGACCGGATCGTGCAGGGGCAGACTGCCTGCGTCGCGCGGGTCCACGAGGATGAGGTCGGCCTGCTTGCCGGGTTCGAGCGAGCCGATTTCCCTTTCCATGCCCATGCAGCGCGCACCGTGCAGGGTGGCCATTTCCAGAATGGTTTCGGCCGTGATGATCGTGGGATCGAGATACCGGCCCTTGTGGATGAGCGAGGTGGTGTACATCTCGTCGAACATGTCCATGCGGTTGTTGCAGGGTGCGCCGTCCGTGCCGATGGACACGCTGACGCCCGCCCGGATCATGTCCGGCACCGGGGCGAACCCGAGCACGCGCATGGCTGCCGCGGGATTGTGCGAGACCTTGACGTCGTGTTCCGCGAACAGAGCGACTTCCTCGGGCGTGAGCCAGACCGTGTGCACGGCAAGGAGATTCGGGGAGAGCGCGTCGATGTCCGCAAGATGGCGGACCGTGGTTGCGCCGCGCGTGTCGCGCACGAATTCAACTTCCTCCCTGACCTCGGCCACATGCATGTGCACACGGGTGTTGAGGCGTTCGGCTTCGCGCATGGTGCGGCGGATGAGTTCGTCGGAACAGTTGAATATGGTGCGCAGACCGAGCCAGACCGAGATGCGGCCGTCTGCCTGTCCGTGCCAGCGGGCATGCAGGCCGAGCTGCTCGTCCAGAACCTGCTGGGTGGGCCGCACCCAGCCGTCGGGCAGTCCCTGTCCGCAATCCATGCTGGACTGGCACAGGGCCGCGCGCATGCCGAGCTTGCGCACGCCGCGCGCCATGCCGTTGACGTGCTGGCCACCGGCCTCGGCAAAGGTGGTCACGCCGGACTTGATGAGCTCGATGCCGCAGGCAAGGGTGGAGAAATACGAATCGTCCTCAAGCAGCGCGCTTTCAAAGGGCCATGTGCGGTCATGCAGCCATGTGAGCAGGTTCACGTCGTCGGCCAGTCCGCGTTCGAGCTGCTGGGAAGTGTGGACGTGGGTGTTGATCAGGCCGGGCAGCACGAGCTTGCCTGTTGCGTCCACGATTTCCGCGTCTTCGGGAATCATGTCCTCGGGCACGCCGCCGATGGCCGCGATCTTGCCCTGACTCACGAGCACGTCGCCGCCCTGAAAGATGCGGCGCTGTTTGTCCATGGTCAGGATGGTTGCGTTGCGGATGAGTGTCGTTGTCATGGTTCCCCCTTGCAATGCATACGGCCATGCTTCGAAAAAACGAAGCATGGCCGTGAATTATTCTGTCGTGTTTCCGGAAACTTATTCGGGAAGGGCCAGCAGAGGCTTGATGATTTCCGCGAATATCTTGCCCGTGGACGTGTCCTTGTGGACCTTCATGAACGGGTAGCCTTCGTCGCCGGAGCGGGCGACTTCCGGATCAATGGGCACGCGTCCGAGGAAGTTCGCGCCCATTTCCCTGGCCAGTTCTTCGCCGCCGCCGGAACTGAAGATGTTGTGGATGGCTCCGCAATCCGGGCAGACAAAGCCGGACATGTTCTCGATCACGCCGAACACGGTGTTTTCCAGTTCACGCACAAAGGAGATGGAGCGGCGCACGTCGTCCACGGCCACGCCCTGCGGAGTGGTCACGATCACGCCGAGCGCGTCGGTGCCCAGAGTCTGGAGCGTGGAGAGCGGCTCGTCGCCGGTTCCCGGAGGGCAGTCGACCACGAGAAAATCGAGATCGCCCCAGGCCACGTCCTCCACGAACTGCTTGATCAGGCCGATCTTGACCGGACCGCGCCAGATCACGGCCTGATTCGGGTCGGGAATCAGAAAGCCGAGGGACATGACCCACAGGTTGCGGTTCCACTGCACGGGTTCCATCTTGCCGTCGGAAACCTTGGGGGCATTGCCCTTGAGGCTGAGCAGGCGGGGGATGGACGGGCCGTGCACGTCAACGTCGAGCAGGCCGACCTTCTTGCCGGCCAGAGCCAGGGCCACCGCAATGTTCGCGGCGACAGTGGACTTGCCAACGCCGCCCTTGCCGGACATGACCACGACCTTGTGCTTGATGCGGGACAGGGTCTTCTTCAGCTTCATGTCTTCCTGGCTGGGACAACCGTTCGGGTTGGAACAGCCGCCGTCTCCGGTAGCCGAAGAACAGCCGTTGCATGCGTCGCTCATATGAGACTCCTTGCGGGTGGTTTGCTTCAATGTTTCGAAGGAGAGTTAACACCTGATGCGGGAATGTCAAATGCCTGTTTGCCAGGTCAGTCGCGCTCCTGTCCCGCGTCGGCATTCGGGACGGGCACAACCGCCGGGGATCGGCGTTCCCCGCAGTTTCTGCAACCGGGCATGGCAAAGTCCGCCAGAGAACCTTGCAGGTAGGCCCGGAGTGTTTCGTCAATGGTTCCAGTCAACCATGGATGCACGGCAATGCCGCCGCGCTCCAGATGCTTGCGGGTGGTGTCGCACACTGCGCCGCAGAGAATGCAAGTTACCCCGCAGGCCATAATGGCGGATGTCCTGTCCATAGGGTCCTTTGAGGGAAGGGATAGGCGGCCTGCGGGGTAAATATGGTTGTCCTGATCTGTCTCGTACAGCCGGTATTCGCTTGCGTTGTCGAATACCGAGGCAAGTCGATCCTGGTAACAAGCCAGGCAAATCAGGTTCTTTGTTTCCGTCATAATCGGCTCCGTCCGCGGGACATTCCGACGCGAACTGACTAGACGCAAAGCATGCGGCGTGCCAAAGAAATATATAAAATAAAAGTATGTAAATACTGGTGTTTACTTTCCCAGTGCGAAGCTGAAAGGGAAGAGGGATGCGCCCGGAATCGTCGGGGCAGGCGAATTATTCGCCCGATTTTTCGCAGCGGGCGAGCATGCGGCGGAGCGTGTCCTTGGAAATGCCGAGTTCCCGGCAGGTGGCCATGCGTTTGCCATCATTGCGTTGCAGCGCCGCGCGCACGGCCCGGCACTTGATCTGTTCCAGCGTGCCGGAAAACAGGGCGTTCGGGTCAGTGGAACCGGACTGTCTGGGCCGGAGGTTCTCGGGCAGATGGTCCACCTGAATGAAGCCCGAGGAGCACAGGATGAACGCGAATTCCAGGATGTTTTCCAGCTCGCGTACGTTGCCCGGGAAGTCATGGCGCATGAGAATGTGCATCACGTCTTCGGAAACCCCGTCCACTTGTTTGCCCTGAATCGCGTTGAATTCCTCGATGAAGTGGTCCAGAAGCAGGCCGATGTCTCCGCGTCGCTCGCGCAGGGGCGGCAACCGCAGGGTGACCACGTTCAGGCGATAGTACAGGTCCTGCCGGAACGTGCCGTCTGCGACCAGTTTTTCCAGATTGCGGTTTGTGGCCGCCACAACGCGTACGTTCGCCTTGACCGGATGCACTCCGCCCAATGGCTCGAACGCCTTTTCCTGAAGCACGCGGAGCAGCTTGACCTGCAATTTTGCTGGCAGGTCGCCGATTTCATCCAGAAAGATCGTGCCGCCGCGTGCCAATTCGAAGCGGCCCGGTTTGTCCTTGCGCGCGTCCGTGAACGCACCGGCCTTGTATCCGAACAATTCGGATTCCAGCAGGGTGTCGGGCAGTGCGCCGCAGTTCACGGCCACGAATGGCCCGTCCTTGCGCGTGCTCAGGTTGTGGATGGCCCGGGCAAACAGTTCCTTGCCCGTGCCGGATTCGCCCAGCAGAAGCACCGTGGCCTCGGAACGGCTTACCTGTGGCAGGATTTCGAATATCTTTTCCAGAGCCGGACTGCGGCCCACGATGTCCTCGAACTTGTACAGTTCCTTGACCCGTTTGCGCATGACCTGAATCTCGGTCAGGTCGCGGAAGGTCTCCACCCCGCCGATCACTTCGCCGCGGGCATTGCGCAACGGCGAGGCGGAAATGGAAATGGGCACCTTTCTGCCGTCCCGGCGTACCACGAAAATCGACTTGTTCGTGATGGGACCGCCATTCTGCAAGCACGCCTTGAGCGCGCAGTTTCCGTCGCACAGGCTGGAGCGGAACACGTCCCAGCATTTGCAGCCCACGGCCTCGGACGCGCTGATGCCCGTGATGCGTTCGGCTGCCTCGTTGAAGTACGTCACGTTCCAGTCCGCATCCACGGTGAACAGCCCGTCGGCAATGGACGAAAATACGTCCTCAAGCGGAAGATCCCTGGGAAACGGCATGACGGCAACCTATCAGGGATACGCACGCACGCCAATAGCCGGGGGATGGGAAAAGAGGCCTTCGGCGACCCTCCCGGGGGGCCCGGGCGCTGCCCGGACCCGTCAAGGAGCAAGGCCCCTTGGATCCCCATTCCGTTTCGGGAAAATCGAGCAGCCGGAGGAATGCCCTGCCGGGACATTTCTCCGGCTGCTCGATTTGCCCGAAACGGGTGGTCCGAAAGAGAGAGTTTTTTTTCTTTGTCTGTTCATTTCCCCCGAGATTCGTTTCTCGGCAGGGCAGGTTTGGCTGTGGTGCGACCAACTACGCCGCCATATGAGCCTGACAAGTTCCCTGTGTTTTTTCAGGCGGCGTAGCACCAAAAAGTTTCGGATTCCTGAACCTTTTTCAAAAGGTTTAGGTCGCCGAAGGCAAAAAAGGGATCAGGACTTGTCTTGAATCCGCGAGGCGGGGTATGGTCGGGGCAAAATGGGCATATTCGGTCGGATTTCGATGGAGGGGGAACCATGGAAAGGTTGCTGGACAAGCATTGGCATCACATTGAGGCGGACGAGGTTGCGCAGTTTCTGGACGTTGATCCCGGGAAGGGGCTGGACGAGCTGGAGGTGGAGCAGCGGCTGAAGCATTTCGGGGAGAACGTGATCACCGGGAAGAAGGGCAGGACGAATCTGGAAAGGTTCCTGCTGCAATTCCATCAGCCGCTTGTCTACATTCTGATAGCGGCAGGGCTGGTGACGGCGTATCTGGGCGAGTGGGTGGATTCGCTGGTCATACTGGCCGTGGTGCTGGTGAACGCGGTGGTGGGGTACATTCAGGAGGCCAAGGCCGTGAAGGCGCTGGATTCCCTGTCCGCGAGCATGAGCACCGAGGCCGTGGTATTCCGCGCCGGGAGTTCGGACAGGATTCCTGCCTCGGGCGTGGTGCCCGGGGACGTGGTGCTGCTGCGGTCCGGGGACAAGGTGCCAGCGGATTTGCGGATTCTTTCAGGCAAGGAGCTGCGCATCGATGAGTCCGCACTGACCGGAGAATCCCTGCCCGTGGACAAGGAACCGGGCCGTTTGCCGCCGGATGCGGTGCTGGCCGAGCGCAGATGCATGGCATACGCCGGGACGCTGGTCAGCTATGGTCAGGGCCGGGGCGTTGTGGTGGCCACGGGCAACCATACCGAGATCGGCCGCATTTCCGGACTGATCGAGGCTGCGGATGAACTGGAAACGCCGCTGACCAGAAAGATCACGCGGTTCAGCCACATGCTGCTGATCGCCATTCTGTGTCTGGCTGCGGCTTCATTCGTGCTCGGGCTGATTCGCTCCGAACCCGTGAACGAGATGTTCATGGCCGCTGTTGCCCTTGCCGTGGGCGCGATCCCCGAGGGGTTGCCTGCGGCCGTGACCATCATCCTGGCATTGGGCGTGTCGCGCATGGCAGGGAGAAAGGCGATCATCCGCAAGCTGCCTGCCGTGGAAACGCTGGGCGGCACGACCGTGATCTGCTCGGACAAGACCGGCACTTTGACCGAGAATCAGATGACGGTGCAGGAAATCCGGTGCGGTGGCAGGGCCTACACCGTGTCCGGAGACGGATACGGGTATGACGGAGCCATCTCGGCTGCGGATGGTGGCGAGGCCGGAGGCCGGGCGTTGGAGGAATGCATGCGGGCCGGACTGCTCTGCAATGACGCGAGGATTTACATGAAGGAAGGGCGGCCTGCCGTGGAGGGCGATCCGACCGAAGGCGCGCTTGTGGTGTCCGCCCGGAAATACGGGCTGGAACGGGAGGCGGAGAGCTCGGCGTTTGCGCGCGTGGACGAGCTGCCGTTCGAATCGGAATGGCAGTACATGGCCACCCTGCATAACCACGAGGGCGGACGCGTGGTGTACCTGAAGGGAGCTGTGGAAAAGGTGCTGGAATGCTGCATGGACGCCCTGAGCGAGTCCGGGGAGGGCATGGAACTGGATGTCGAGGCCGTGGTGCGGGAGCAGCATGAGCTGGCTTCCCGAGGGCTTCGAGTGCTGGCGTTTGCGCGCAAGGATTTGGACGCGGACGGCGGGCTGGTGCGGTCGGATGCGTGCATGGGCATGACCTTCGTGGGGTTGCAGGGCATGATCGACCCGCCCAGAAAGGAGGCGATTTCAGCCATTGCCGCGTGTCAGCATGCGGGCGTGAAGGTCAAGATGATTACCGGCGATCACGCCCTGACCGCCGAGGCCATAGGCCTGCGTCTGGGACTGCGCGGCGGGGATTGCCAGCTTGGCGAGGATTGTCCGGTGCTGACCGGCAGGGAAATCGCGGATTTGAGCGACCATGATCTGGTGGAGAAGGCCCCGGGCATCCCGGTGTTTGCCCGGGTTTCCCCGGAACAGAAGTTGCGGCTGGTGCTGGCGTTGCAGAAGACCGGCGAGGTCTGCGCCATGACCGGCGACGGGGTGAACGACGCGCCCGCACTCAAGCAGGCGGACATCGGCGTGGCCATGGGCATCACCGGAACCGAGGTGGCCAAGGAAGCCGCGGACATGGTCCTGACCGACGACAATTTCGCGACCATCGAGGCGGCAGTGGAAGAGGGGCGTGGCGTATTCGCCAATCTGGTGAAGTTCATTGCCTGGACTCTGCCCACGAATGCGGGCGAAGGGCTGGTCATCCTGACCGCGATCCTGTTTGGCGCGACATTGCCCATCCTGCCGGTGCAGATTCTGTGGATCAACATGACCACGGCCGCGTGTCTGGGCATGATGCTCGCCTTCGAGCCAAGGGAGCCGGGCATCATGGATCGGCCGCCGCGCGATCCGGCCCGACCGATTCTGGACAGGACCATGCTGCGCAGGGTCGGCATTGTCAGCGTGCTGCTGCTCGTGTGCGCGTTCGGCCTGTTCAAGTGGGAGCTGCTGAACGGCGCATCCATTGAAAAGGCGCGCACCATGGCCGTGAACGTGTTCGTGGTGGTGGAGGCGTTCTACCTGTTCAACGCAAGGTCGTTTACGCGTTCGCCCTTTGCGCTGGGTTTCATGTCCAACCCGTGGGTGGTCGGGGGATTCGCACTGATGATGGCGTTGCAGGGGGCGTTCACCTACGCTCCGTTCATGAATACGCTGTTTTCCAGCGCCCCCGTGGATGTGTTCGACTGGGGCAAGATCATTCTCTGCGGTCTTGCGGTCTACGGAATCGTGGAGTTCGACAAGAAGCGGACGCAATCGGACGTGTAGGTATTGTTCAAGGTGTAAAAAAAGCCCGCTTTCCGGTTGAGGAAGGCGGGCTTTCAATTGTTTCGGTCGAACTATTTGGCCGTGGCCAGAGGCCAGACCTCTTCCACCTTTTCGATGGTTTCGATGGTGATTTTCTTGAGCAGTTCCTCGGGAACCTCGGCGAGGTCCTTCCTGTTCTGGGCCGGGATGAGCACGCGCTTCATGCCCCGGGATACGGCGGCAAGGATTTTTTCCTTGATGCCGCCAACCGGCAGGACGCGTCCGCGCAGGCTGATTTCGCCGGTCATGGCCACGTCCGGACTGATGGGCGTGCCGGTCAGGGACGATATCAGGGCCGTGACCAGAGTGACGCCGGCGGACGGGCCGTCCTTGGGTGTGGCTCCGGCCGGAACGTGGATGTGGATGTCGTGCTTTTCCGAAAAGTCGGGGTCGATGCCGTACTTGTCGGCCTTGGCCCGGGCAATGGACAGGGCGGCCTGCGCTGATTCCTTCATCACGTCGCCGAGCTTGCCCGTGAGGATGAGCTTGCCCTTGCCCGGCATGGTGGTCACTTCCACATGCAGGGTCTCGCCGCCCACCGGGGTCCATGCAAGCCCCACGGCAACGCCGGCAGGCAGGACGGTTTCCTTTTCGTCGTCCAGAAAGATCGGCGGTCCCAGCAGCTTGTCCAGGCTGTCCGCGGTCACGGAGAACGGGCCCTTTTCGCCTTCGGCCTTCTTGCGCGCCATCTTGCGGCAGACCTTGCCGATTTCGCGTTCCAGATTGCGCAGCCCGGCCTCGCGGGTGTATTCGCGCACGATGCGCGCCACCAGATCGGACGGGATTTCCAGCTCGCCGGGCTTGAGCCCGTTTTCCTCGAGCTGGCGCGGAATCACGTAGCGTTCCGTGATCACGACCTTTTCCTGCTCGGTGTATCCGGGGATGCGGATGACTTCCATGCGGTCCAGAAGCGGGCCGGGAATGGAGTCGAGCATGTTGGCCGTGCAGATGAACATGGCCTTGGACAGGTCGAACGGCACGTTCAGGTAATGGTCGGTGAACGTGTTGTTCTGTTCCGGGTCGAGCACTTCGAGCAGGGCCGAGGACGGATCGCCCCGGAAGTCCGAGCCGAGCTTGTCGATCTCGTCGAGCATGATCACGGGGTTGCGCGTGCCGCACTGCTTGATGGCCTGAATGATGCGGCCGGGCATGGACCCGATGTAGGTCCGGCGATGGCCCCGGATTTCGGCTTCGTCGCGCATGCCGCCGAGGGACATGCGGTGGAACTTGCGGCCGAGGCTGCGCGCGATGGAGCGGCCGAGTGAGGTCTTGCCCACGCCCGGAGGGCCGACAAAGCAGAGAATCGGGCCCTTCATCTTCGCGTTCAGCTTGCGCACGCTCAGGTATTCCAGAATGCGTTCCTTGACCTTTTCCAGATCGTAGTGGTCCTCGTTGAGGATGGTTTCCGCCTTTTTGATGTCCAGACGGTCGCGGGAAAGTTTCTTCCACGGCAGTTCGGTCATCCAGTCCAGATAGGTGCGGATGACCGTGGCTTCGGACGATTCGGCGTGCATGGCCTCCAGCCGCTTGAGCTGCTTGAAGGCCTCCTTCATCACGTCCTTGGGCATGCCTGCCTTTTCAATGGCCTTGCGGAACTGTTCGAACTCCTCGCTCTCGTCGGCCTCGTCGCCGAGTTCGCGCTTGATGGCCTTGAGCTGTTCGCGCAGAAAGAAGTCCCGCTGGGCCTTGTCCATGCCTTCCTTGGCCGAGGCCTGAATCTTGTGCTGCATGGACGCGACTTCCACTTCCTTGAGAAGCTGGTCGTTCACGAGTTCGAGCCGCTTGATGGGTTCGTGGCATTCCAGAATCCGTTGGGCCGCGTCCACCTTCATGCGCAGGTTCGAGGCAATGAGGTCGGCCAGCCTGCCGGGATCGTTCACGTTGTTGAGCACACTCATGATGTCCTGCGAGGAAATGCCGCGCAGGGTCAGGATGCGTTCGCTCTGTTCGCGGGAGGAGCGGACAAGGGCTTCCTGCTCCGGGGAAAGTTCTCCGGCTTCCTTTTCCATGAGCGGTTCGATTTCCGCGATATGGAAGGGGTCTTCGGACGTGAACCGTTCCACCCGGGCGCGGGCCAGTCCCTGAACCAGAATCTTGAGCCGTCCGTCCGGCATCTTGAGCATGCGCATGATCATGCCCACGGTGCCCACGGCGTGGAGATCGTCCGGACCGGGATCGTCCACGGCATCGTCCTTCTGGGTGAGGATCAGGATGTAGCGATCGCCGGAAAGGGCCGCGTCCACGGCCTGCACGGATTTTTCCCGGCCCACGAACAGGGGCAGGATCATGTAGTTGAATACCACGATGTCGCGCACGGCCAGTACGGGCAGCACCGGGGGGATGTCCATGGCCGGATGGCCGGGACCGTCCTCGGCATCCCCGAATACCGGGGGCATGCCCGCAGCTCCGGTCAGGGCTTCGATCAGGTCGAGTTCCCGTTCGGAGCGCGTGAGTTTCGGCTCTTCCGGCTGCGTCTTTTTCGCGGAGGGCTTCCGCTTCATGCGCAACGGCTTGACCGGGGATTTCTTTTTCTTTTTGCTCAACGCTATATCCTTTATGAAAAGTGTCTTTTTTGTATCAAGTTAGAAAAAATAATGCCGTTGGCGAACTTGGCAAGGGGGGAATGGAAAATCCCTACCTTCGTATTTGGAAGGTGTCCGAATCGGAATCCGGTTCCTCCCATCGGGTTTCGACCTCGAAAACGCGCGCCAGAGGCGGGCCGTTGTGCAACCGCTCCAGAAACAGGCCGAGGGAGTCCGGCTTTCCCAGGAGCCACGGCTTCCACGGCACCGTCGGGCAGGTTGCGCACCCAGCCGCGCAGGCCGAGTTCGCGCGCCGTGTCCCGGGTCCAGCCCCGGAACCAGACGCCCTGCACCTTGCCGCGAATGATGGCCCGTACCTGTTTCATGCCGTCTCCGGTTCGTGGGCTGTTACAGCCGTCCGTGATCGTGAAAACTGTAGTGTTCGCAGTCCGTGACCACCAGATGGTCCAGCACGCGCACTCCGAGTTCCTGTCCGGCCCGCACGATGCGCCGCGTCAGTTCGATGTCCTCGGCCGAAGGGTGCGGGTCCCCGCCCGGGTGGTTGTGGGCCAGAATCACCCCGGCTGCCTCCAGCCGCAGGGCGCGGGCCATGATTTCGCGCGGATATACCGGTGTTTCGCCTACGGTTCCCCGGTTCATGCGTTCCCACGCAATGACCCGGTTCTTGTTGTCCAGAAACGCGGCCCAGAATTCCTCGATGCCCTTGGAACCGATGCGAGCCTTGGCTGCCTCGGCCACGAGGTCCGGGTCGCACAATACGTCCCGGGTCAGGGCGGGTTCCTCGGCCAGACGGGCGAACACCTCCTGAAGCAGCCGCCAGTGGGCCTGTACGCCCGGGCCCACGCCATTCACGTCCGCCAGCTTGTTCGGGTCGGCTCTGAGCGCACCGCCAAGGGAGCCGAATCGCTGCACCAGTTCCTTGGCCAGCGGCTTTGTATCCCTGCGGGGCAGCACCGAGGCCAGCACGAGCTCCAGCAGCTCGTAGTCGGCCAGGGAAACGCTGTCCCGGGTCAGGCGTTCCCTGAGCCGCGCGCGATGTCCGGCATAGTGTGGCGCGTTCGTATCCGTCATACCCGGTCCGTCAAGGGAAGAAGAAGTATACCTGCCAATTTATAACCGTCAGCGGGCGCGTCCGGGCTGGAACAGGTCCACCAGTCCGGCCACCAGAAAATCGAGAACCTCTTCCTCGGCGCGTGCTCCGGTCTTGATGCTCATTTCCGCGTCCAGCGCCAGATCGATCATTCTGGCGATGCCCGCCTTGCCCAGCCGCCGGGCTACCGGGGTCTTGAGTTTCTTGACGTAGGGGTGCGCCTTGACCTTGCCCTCCTCGCCGTTCATGAGCATCCAGTACATGCGCGCCTGACTGGCCAGATACCCGATCAGGTTGAAGAGCATGCGGTCCTTGGCGCTCTTGAAGTGATCCTCCAGCACGCGCTTCCAGACTGCGGCCTCGGCGCCGCGTTTGCCCAGCGCATCCATGAGATCGAAGAATTCCATTTCCCCGCACGGGGCCACCAGCTCCACATGCTCCCGTTGCACGCGATGCGCATCACCTGCGGCCAGCTCCAGCTTGTCCAGCTCCAGCCGTGCGGCCACCGCGTCTTTGGGCAGGGCTTCGGCCAGAGCGCGATCCACGCCCGGCTCCATGTCCAGCCCGGCATTGGCCGCCCATTCCGCAACGAATCGGGACATGGAACGCTGGTCCAGACCTGCGGATTCCCATGTCCATTTGGCTTGTGCCGCCTTCTTGTAGAAATTTCTGCGGGAAAGCGTGGCCGGAACCGGAGCCTTTTTGCCCTTCCACGTGCCTTCCAGACAGAAGAACGGGAATATTTCCGGGGAAACACCCCGCACCGCCGCATCGAGCTTGTCCCAATGTTCGGCCTTGAGCGTGTGGGCTCGCCGCACGATCAGGGCCTTGGGTTCCGGGAACAGGCTCTTGATGGTCAGGTCGGTCCAGAACGCCTGCGGCAACGGATCATCGTCGTCACCCCAGAACACGCGTTTTTTCCAGCCTCGGCGGCCTGTGGCCTTGAGCGCTTCGCTGATCCGGGACTTGAGCAGTTCCGGGTCCGGACAGATGAGAAAGAGATATTTGGGTCGTTCCATGCCTAGTAGTTCTGGGACATCCTGTCCGCGATCTTGCGGACCGCGAGTTCGGTAACGGTTTGGTCGGCCTGGTCCTGTTCCCCCTCGAAGAAGGGCCAGCTCTGGGCAACATTGCCCGAGTTCCACAGCACCGAGCCGTCGCGGGCGGATCTGATCACCACCTGCATCTCGATGTTGGCGCTGGAGCGCAGGGTTTCGTCTTCCGCGCCGGTGACTTCATCGGGCCGGTAGAATCTGATCACGTTGATGGTCATGAGCGCGTCCGCGCGGGCCCGATCATCAACCCATGTCACCAGATCGCGTCGGGTGAGTTCATCCCGGAATAGCGAGCGCAGGCGGGGTTCCATCCAGGAGTACATGGTCGGGTTGCTGACTTCGGCGATGGCCATTTTTCGATATTCTTCCGGAAGCACGGAATAGTCGCCCCCGCCAAAGGAATACCCGCCGCAGGCGGCGAGAAGCAGGGGGAAAAGCAGAATCAGGGGGCGCAGCGCGTACATGAAACCTCCGGAATGACTTGGTCTGGGGCGGCATGATACCGGGGATTCGCCCGGGAGTAAATGGAGCCGGGCGAATCCGCGAAATCCGGACCCTATCGGCTGTTGAGGCGTTCCAGCACCGTGTACAGGGCCTGCGTGCCGAGGTCCTCCAGCCCCATGGACATGGCTGCCACGTAGAACTGGTTGACCAGAGCCAGTCCGGGCAGGGACAGGTTCATGCGCCGGGCCTCGTCAAGGGCGATGCCCATGTCCTTGACGAAATGCTTGATGAAGAAGCCGGGATCGAAATCGTTTGCGGCAATGCGCCGACCGAGGTTGTTGATGGACCAGGAACCGGCCGCGCCCGAGCCGATCACGTCGATGACCTCGTCCATGCCCATGCCTGCGTTGTGCGCGTAGAGCAGGGATTCCACCACGCCGATCATGGTCCCGGCGATCAGGATCTGGTTGCTCATCTTGGTGTGCTGCCCAGCGCCGGGGCCTCCCATGAGCCGGATGTTGTCGCCCATGATTTCGAACAGGTCGAGGACCGCGTCGAAGTGCGCCTGTTCCCCGCCGACCATGATGGCCAGCGTGCCGTTGCGCGCTCCCAGATCGCCGCCCGAGACCGGCGCGTCCAGAGCGGCCACGCCGCCTGCCGATGCCTGTTCGTGGATGCGCACTGCCAGAGCCGGTTCCGACGTGGTCATGTCCACCACGGTCTTGCCCGGGGCCGCGTTCGCCAGCACCCCATCCGGGCCGAGGATGGTCTGTTCCACGTCCGAGGGATAGCCCACGATGGTGAATATCACGTCCGCGTTGCGGGCCACTTCGCCGGGCGAGTTGCACCATGTTGCGCCCGCGGCTTCGAGGTCCGCGGCCTTGGCGCGGGTCCGGTTGAATACGTAGGCCTCGTGTCCTGCCCTGATCAGGTGCAGGCACATCGACCTGCCCATGACGCCGGTGCCGATCCATCCGATTCTTCTGCTCATGGCGTGTCCTTTGCTGTCGGGATTGGGAAGAGGGCCGGGCTGTGCCGGATCGGGAATTTCATGCCATACATCGGGCCGGGCCGCAAACCCGGGGCCGGGGTCAGTCCAGAACGTGAAAGACGTGCTTCATGGGAGTCCATGGAGCGGTCGCATCGATCTCGCGGCGCACGAGGTCCCCGCCCATGCAGGCCACGGACCGGACCAGCTCGAAGGGGCGCTTGTGGTCCAGAAGCGGACTCACGTCGTGGTGGATCAGACCGAGCCGGGCACAGTCGAATTCCGCCACGGACCAGCGGAAGAACAGGGAGCCTTCGGAACGCTCCCGGAACACGGCCACGATGTCCCGGGCGTTGCCGCCGGGCAGGTTTTCCGGCCGGATTCGCGAGAATTTCGATCCGATTTCTGTACAAACCTGCTCCAAGCCCCCCCAGAAGGTTTCCATGCCGAAACGGCGGCTCTGCATGAGGATCCCGGTGCAGCGGTAGGCGCATTTCACGGGGCGGCCCAGAGTATGGGAGACCTTTGCCGCAGTGCCGTTGCCGGTCCTGCCGATGGCAATGTCCCGGGCCAGGGCATTCCACTGCTGCCTGCCATAGACTTCCAGAGCCTTTCTGGCCGTGACCTTGTCCATGCGGATCGCGCCCACGGTGTACAGTTCTCCGAACACCGCCACTTCCAGCCGCTTTGCCTCCGTCTGATTCATGAAACGGGATCGTCCAGTTTGCTGGGGTCGGCTCCGCCGCGTCTGCTGTACCCTTCGGGAGTGATTTCCTCGCCTGTTGTCGTACTGATCTCCACGCTCATGTCCGCGCCGATCTCCACTTCGCCGCCGGTTTCGCCGGGCAGGGTGGCGGCCAGCTTGCGCGCCCGGTCCGACACGTCCTCGGGCACCGGGGGCTTGCCCCGTTTTTCCCGGAGCGCGTCATCCCCGGCCATGCGTACGATGAACCGGCACATCTGCGCGGATTCGTCGAGACGCGGGTTCAGGTCCAGACTGCGGGCCGTGAATTCCAGGCAGTTGTCCCAGTCGTCCTTGTCGTAGAAGGCGCGGGCCAGATTGTAGAACAGATTCTCGTCGTTGTCCGCGAATTCCACGGCTCGGGAATAGTATTTCACGGCCTCGTTGGCCATGTCGTTCTTGCGCAGGGCAATGCCGAATTCGTTGAACAGATGCTTGTGCTCCAGCGTGAAGGCGGCCTCGATGGCCACGAGCTGCTCGAAGAGGCGTTTCGCCTTGGGCCGGTCGCCGCGTTCCAGATAGAGCAGGCCGAGTCCGAAGATGGCGCGCACGTTGCGTTCGTCCACGTCCAGCACCTTGTCGAACTCCATTTCCGCGCTCAGGGGCTTGTGGTCCTTGCGGTTCTTTTCCCCCTTGGCCAGATTTCTGCGCATGGCGATCATGGCCGGCTCCACCTTGGCGTTGTGGATTTCCACCTCGGGCACGTATTCCGCGAACAGGTCTTCGCGCGTGATGTATTCGGGGTCGCCCACGGGCACGAAATGGGGGTTGACCTTCCGGACCTCGAATTCGTCCTCCCCGTGCTGGATGATGTACCAGAGCGTCTTGGTGACCTGCTTCCGGGCCGTGGTGCCGGTGCCCACCTTCATCTCCCGGGTGGTGGAAAACACGCAGCGCAATGGCTCGTCCGGGTTGTCCAGCCCGGAGCATCCCCCGGGTTCCTCGGGATCGATCATGCCTGCGAAGCCACTGTCCAGTTCCACCATGCCTGCCGCCGTCGGTGTTTGGGGAAGCGGGATTGTCCCGGCTCCCGGACAACAAAATAGGGAAAGTTGTTTTCAAGTTCCAGTATAACCTTTGCCCGGGCCGCCGGGAGGGGGAAAGGGTGGACTTTCACGGAACAGGCATTACCTTTCCATTCCGGCCCGGGCATCGTTGCCAGTGGCGGGCTTTTTCGATAATGAACGGGTTCCGCCGCGCCTTTTACGCGACGGAAGTCCTTATTTCGGGAGTTCTCAATGCCCATCTACGAATATTCCTGCAAGAAGTGCGGCCATCAGTTCGAGGAACTGGTCTTTTCCACGGATGAATGTCCCATGTGTCCGCAGTGCGGCTCCGGGGATACGGGAAAACTCATTTCCGCCTGCCGCGCCCGTGTGGCCTCCGGCGCTCCTGCCGGTGACGGCGGAGATTCCGGCGCGAGCCAGCCCCAGTATCGGGGCATCGGTTCGGGCTGCGCCGGGTGCTCCGGCGGCAACTGCTCCAGTTGCGGCAGCTGATTTTCCGCCCGGAACGCGGCACGCCCGCGCAACCTCAGACTTTCAAGGCGATGATCATGGATAAAATCGTTATTGCCACGCGGGGCAGCCGCCTCGCCCTGTGGCAGGCTGAACATGTGAAGGAAAGGCTCCAGCAGCAGTATCCCGGTCTGGACGTGGAACTGCTTCGCATCAAGACCAAGGGCGACAAGATTCTGGACGTGCCTCTGGCCAAGGTCGGGGGCAAGGGATTGTTCGTCAAGGAGATCGAGGAAGCCCTGCTGGACGGCCGCGCGCATATCGCGGTGCATTCCATGAAGGACGTGCCCACAGAACTGCCCGAAGGGCTGGAAGTGGGGATCATTCCCGAGCGCGCCGAACTGACCGATACCCTGCTGTCCGTCAAATACGACGGTCTGGACGAACTGCCCGAGGGCGCGGTGGTCGGCACCAGCAGCCTGCGTCGCCAGTCCCAGATAGCGGCCCTGCGTCCTGATCTGGAAATCAGGACCCTGCGTGGCAATCTGGATACCCGTCTGAAAAAACTGTTCGATGGCGAATACGATGCCATCATTCTGGCGACTGCCGGATTGTCCCGTCTGGGCGAATCCGCGCCCAGAATGCAGGAGCTGGCGCCACCCCGTTTTCTCCCGGCCGTGGCTCAGGGCGCGCTGGGCATTGAATATGCCGTGCGCAACACCGAACTGGTGGAAATGCTTCAGTTCATGGATCACCAGCCCACCAAGGTGCAGGTGCTGGCCGAGCGCGGCTTTCTCACCGGGCTGGACGGCGGATGTCAGGTGCCCATTGCGGCCTGGTCCGTGCTGGACGGCGATTCCGTGACCCTGACCGGGTTCGTGGCCGACGTGGATGGCTCCAACCCCATCCGCATGGAAGCGACTGCGCCTCAGGACGAAGCCTGGAATCTGGGCATGTCTCTGGCCGAAAGGGTGCTGGCCGCGGGCGGCAAGGAAATTCTCGACAGGGTGTACCAGAACGAATCCTAACATGGACAGGGACGTATCAAAGGCATTGCAGGAGATTCCGGGAGTCGGACCAAGTCTGGCCCGGGATCTCGTGCGATTGGGATACGGCTCCGTCCGCGAACTGGCCGGACAGGACCCCGAAGCCATGTATGCGCGGCTTGAGGAACTGGAAGGCAGACATGTCGACAAATGCGTACTCTATGTGTTCCGATGCGCTGTGTACTATGCCTCGCAAACAGTGCACGAACCGGAAAAACTGAAATGGTGGAACTGGAAAGAGTGAAGCGAATCCGGCTTGTTGGAGTCGATAAAAATAGAATCTCGGATAAAAGGGTAAAGGTTTCCTGTATTCGTCCGATACATGGGGTAAGTCGCATAACAACTCCATGGAAGGAGGAAATCATGGAAGTAGGAAATTTTCCCGCAAACAAGCCCGTGGAAATGGCCGATCAGATGAAGGCCATCCGCAAGGCCAGGCTCCAGCGGCAGGTTTTCGAGAATCCGGACATGGCCAAGACGCTGGTCAAGGTCGAATCGACCGGCACCTACAATGCCAAGGGCAACCTGATTCAGGCTGTCTCCGGAGACCTCGGTGAGGCATAGTCGGGCCGAGAGGGTCGGCACAAACGGACAACCGGCCGGGTGACTTGCTAGTCTCCCGGCCTTTTTCATGCTGTCCATAAAGGCACGATTGCGGCGTCACTGCGAAAAATTCAGATCCTCGCGTATGGGAATACGCGTCGGCCGTGAACTTTTTTTGCGCCTTGCACCTCACCCTTTCCGAACAGCATGAAGATATACTGGTGAAAAGAAAAACGCCCTTCCCGGATCGGGAGGGGCGTTTCTTTTGATTCGATCTGCGTGTCGCGGACTAGAGTTTGGCGGCACGGGCCTTGCGGAGCCAGTCGTACCAGACGTCCAGACCCTCGCCGTTGCGCGCGGAAACGGGCATGACCTGAATGTCCGCATTCAGCTTGGTGGCGTGCGCCTTGGCGTTGTCCATGTTGAAGTCCACATAGGGGAGCAGGTCCACCTTGTTCAGCAGCATCACGGAAGAGATGTGGAACATGAGGGGATACTTTTCGGGCTTGTCGTCGCCCTCGGTCACGGAAAGCAGGGTGATCTTGTGGTCTTCGCCCACGTCGAACTCGGCCGGGCAGACCAGATTGCCCACGTTTTCCACGAACAGGATGTCCAGATTGTCGAGGTCCAGCGACTTGATGGCGTCCAGCACCATGCCGGAATCCAGGTGGCAGCCGCCTTCGGTATTGATCTGCACGGCCTGCGCGCCAGTGGCGGCCACGCGCTGGGCGTCGTTGTCGGTCTGAAGGTCGCCTTCGATGACGGCCATCTTGAATTCGTCCCGCAGATCGCTCAGGGTGCGTTCCAGCAGGGTGGTCTTGCCCGCGCCGGGCGAGCTCATCAGGTTGAGGCAGAGAATCTTGCGAACGCGGAACTTGTTCCGCAGTTCTTCGGCCAGTCTGTCATTGGCCTCAAGTACATTGCGGACAATGGTGACTTCTTGGGACATGGGCTTCTCCTTTGGGTATCGACTCATTCGTCGTCGATTTCAATACTGTCGATGAGCAGCTCCTTGCCTTCCAACACGTTGTGGCCGAGCAGGGCCTCGCATTTCGGGCAGGGCATGCATTTCGTGTGTGAGGGAAAAAAGATTTCGCCACATTCGCCGCACGCGACCTTGAGGGGGATTTCCTTGACCTCGATGGCGGAACCCTTGAAATCGCCTTCGAGGGTCAGGGCCTCCCAGGCGAATTCCAGTGCCTCGGTGACCACGCCGGCAAGTGCGCCATTGGTGATCACCACTTTTTTCAGCTTCTTGCCATCGTATTTGACCATTTCCTCGCGCAGGATGGACAAGATGCTTTGAACGATCGACATTTCATGCATGACAGGATGGCTTATCCCAAAACAAGGGCCATCGCAAGATGCACAAACGCCGCAGAACGCAACACTTTGCGCGGACCTAATTCATACTTTTCTGGCGGGTTTTTGTTCGAGGGTCCAAAAGCGCCGGGGGCCGGAACCGAAGTCCCGGCCCCCGGGCCGTTGCAAGGGCGCGTCTGTTGCCGCGCGCCCGAGAGGAAGGGGAGAAGATCATTCGACCGGATGCTTGAGGCTGCGCCAGTAGCTGTCGTGGTTGTAGATCGCGGCTAGCGGGTTGTGGCCCAGCAGCCGGTCCTTGACCGCGAGCACGGTTACGGGCGCTTCCGCATGCTTGATGAACAGGGAGTCGTGCCCCACGCACAGGCCGACCAGCACGTTCAGTTCGGTTTCGTACTTGTTGCAGAGCAGGGCCTGAAAGACCGGGTTGCACATGGTTTCCCGTTCCACGGTGGGATCGACCTGATGCTTGCGGTCGATGCCGATTTCGGCCTTGGGCGCACGTCCGGCCTTGCACACCACGGAGACCACCTCGAAACCGTTGGTGGCCAGAATGTCGTGCACGACCCCGGCTTCCTTGCGCAGTCCCACGCAGAAGACGAGTCCGAGCCGTTTGTAGCCCATGCGCCGGGCAAATTCGATGGTTTCCACGATGCGGGGCTTGAGCGGGACCACGTGGGCATAGCCCTGTTCGCGGTTGCCGTAGCCGGAGGCCTCCTGAAGCGAGGCGTTGCAGGCGAATTTCAGATCATCGCCCTTGGTGGCTTCAAGAGCCTGGTCCGCCAGTTTCTTTTCCGCAAGGGAGGGACAGTTGGCCGGGCCTTTTCCGCCGGGTTTGCGGCAGGCGCGTTCGGACCAGTCAAAGGGACAGGCCGCACAGTCGGGAGCAGTGGATGCTTTTGCCATGGTTTCCTCCTGGAATGCGAGACGAGCTGGCCGGACAGGCCGGGGCGCGCGGCAAACCGCGCCCCGGCAGCCCGGTCAATCAACCGGTAGTCATGGAGGTACGTTATCGGATGGATTGCGCCTCGTGTTGATGTTGCATGAGCTCTACCATAACTTCATCAACATGGGCAAAAGCCTTGGTGCACAGATCGCCGAGCGCGGCGCAGGTGGACTTGAGGTCCGGGGAGACCAGACCTTCCGTATCCTGCACGCCCTTTCTGTCCAGCGCCATGAGTGCGGAGGCATAGGCCTCGCCTGCGGCTGCGGACACCTTGAGCCCGCAGGAGCCCTTGGCGCCGTCGCAGAGCATGCCCATGAGCGAGGAGAGCAGGCAGGCCACGGCGTGCTGGGCCTGATCCATGTCGCCGCCAAGGGCGCGGACCAGTCCGGCGGCAGCGCCGGCTCCGGCGGCCACGGAGCAGCCGCAGATCGGGGTCAGACGGCCGGTGTAGGCCTTGACATAGCCCGTGACCAGATGGCTCAGGGCCACGGCCTCGGCCAGTTCGCGGTCGGAAAGTCCCTTGTCCCGGGCCACGACTGCCACGGGAATGACCGCGGTGATGCCGTGATTGCCGCTGCCCGCACTGGACATGACGGCGCGGGGCGCACCGGACATGCGCACGTCGGTGGCGGCTCCGGCAAATCCCTTGATGCGGCTGAGCAGATCGTCCTGCTGGCTGTGCGACTTGATGGTCAGGCCAACGCTCAGGCCCCAGTTTCCGCCGTCCAGCCCCTGTTCGGCCATGCCCATGTTCATTTCCACGCCCTTGAGCATGAAGGCTTCAAGCTCGTCGTCAAGGGAGCCGGCCAGTTCCCAGAGATCGGCAATGCCCATGGACTTGAGTTCTTCCAGATAGTCCGGAGTTGGCGCGACCTTGCCCAGATCCTCGGGATTGGGCTCGACAACGGTTTTGCCGTCGACCACGACTTCGCTGATGTTGTCATGGCGGGTACGCACTGCGACCTTCACTTCACCGGATGCGTTGCGCAGGGTGGCGACAACGGACACGCCGGGCGCGTTCGGATCCACGCTGACCGAAACCTTGTCCGCATCCACCATGGCCTTGGCCCGGGCCGTATCCTCCGGGGTGACGTTTTCCATGACCATGAGGCCCTTGGAAGCGTCTCCGGCCAGTGCACCAAGCGCGGCTGCCACGCGGTTGCCGCGCAGTCCGCCGGTGCCCGGGATGCCCACGTCCTTGCCGTTCTTGAAGATGTTCAGGGAAAGAACAAGTTCGATGGCTTCGGGTTCACCCTTCAGGTGAGTGGCGGCCTCGGCAGTGGCGAGGGCAACGGCAACGGGTTCGGTGCAGCCCATGGCGGGCTTGACTTCGTTTTGGAAGAACAGATGCAAATCCATGATGATATCCTTGTCAGGCTGTTCCCGTCATTCGGGAACAGCCCGTATTTTCAGCGGTCTGTTGGAAATTATTGGAGAATCAACAACTCAGGAAATCCTGATCCGTTGCGCCCAGTCTTTCAGCGGTTTCCTTCACGTGCGCGACCTGACGTGCGGACTGGCCCACGTGCTTGGAGTAGTCCATGATGGAATCCAGTTCGGCTTCCGAGATGTTGGCGGCGATGGTTTCGTCGGCCAGCAGGAGTTCGCGGAAGCATTTGCCGGACTGGGTTGCACCCAGAATGGCGTCGCGGATGAGGTGGTGCGCGGTCTGCTTGCCCACCTTCTTGCCCAGATGGAACATGAGCGCTTCGGAGAAGAGCATGCCTTCGAGCATGTTCAGGTTGTCGGTGATGCGCTGTTCGTCGATTTCCAGACCTTCCACGATGGTGAGCAGGGCGGTGATCGCCTTGTGCAGCATGATGCTGGACTCGGGAATGGAGTGCCAGTCCAGACGCCAGCTGCGGGTGTCGCGCTCGTGCTCGGCAATCATGGACTGCAGGGCCAGAGGCGCATTGTTCATGACCACGCGGCACATGGCCACGCAGAATTCCGTGACCTCGGGATTGCGCTTGTGGGGCATGGTGCTGCTGCCCACGTAGTGTTCGCCCAGCGGTTCCTTGAATTCCTGAATCTCGGTGCGGGCGAGCTGGAAGATTTCATTGGCGATGCGGCCGACAGTGCCCGCAACCATGCCGAGGACCACCTGATACTCGGCCACGATGTCGCGTGCGCTGCCCCAGCCGGACGGAGGCAGGCCGATGCCCAGACGCTCCATGACCTTTTCCGCGATGGGGTAGGCCTGTTCGCCCAGTCCGGCCATGGTGCCGGTGCCGCCGTGCAGCATGCCCAGAAAAACGCGGGGCGGCATGGACTTGATGCGTTCCAGATCGCGGCGCAGCTCGGCGGACCAGTTGGCGAACTTCAGGCCGAGGGTGATGGGCAGGCCGTGCTGGTTGTGGGTGCGGCCGGTCATGGGGAAGTCCTTGTACTTCGCGGCCAGCTCGTTCAGGGCCTTTTCCATGCGCAGCAGGTCGCGGAACAGAATCTTGGAGGCTTCCTTCATTTCGAGCACGCCGCCGGTGTCCTCGATGTCCTGCGTGGTGGGACCGTAGTGGATGTGTTCGCCCAGATTGTCGGCGCAGCGGACCTGCACTGCCTTGAGCAGGGGCACGAGGGAATGGCCGGTCTTGGCAAGGCCGTCCTTGATCATGTCGATGTCCAGTTCCTCGATCTTGGCCTTGGCCTTGATCTCCCTGGCGGCTTCGGCCGGGATCACGCCCAGTTCGGCCTGCACTTCGGCCAGTACGACCTCGATGTCCAGCCAGCGCTGGTAGCGGCGGCGGTCGTCGAACACGGCGCGCATTTCAGGGGTTCCCCAACCATTGCAGTAGAATTCGGAATCAATGATATGAGCCATGACGTACTCCTGATTATTTGCTGAGGGTGAGAATTTCCGGGGCAACGGCCTGTTCGTTCGGAACGTTCAGGCACCAGTCCGTGACGGCCTTTCGCTGGTCGTCGTCCAGAACCTTGCGGGTGAGCTGGGCGAACTTGTCCAGCATGTCGTCGGTGTTCATGGGGTTTTCCGGGTCGCCCCTGCGGAATCTGTTGTCCGCACTCAGGATTTCTCCGGACTTGAGCGTCACCTTGACACGGCAGGGCCGTGCGGCCGGGAAGCCCGCGTTCATTTCCTCGTCGCGGGTCAGCGTGACCCGGGCCATGAGTTCCCGCACCTCGGGATCGTGCACGCATTCCGGGACCATGTTTTCGAAGGTCAGGGAACCGTGGGTGAGCAGGAACGCCATGCAGAAGGGGTTGGAGAACTTGGCCTGTTCCAGCGTGGCCGGATCCGTGATGCCCGCCACGTCCACGGCGCGGTCGTAGACCAGCGCTTCCACGGATGCCACGTCCTTTGCCGTGATGTGGTGCTCGCGCATGATTCGTGTCAGGGCGTCGAGCATGCTGTGGGTCTGACCACAGGTGGGGTAGCCCTTGAAGTTGGCCTCGTCGACCTTGTACCGCTCGCCCAGACCATCGGTCAGGTAGTGGTACTGCGGATTTTTCGACGTGGCTGCGCAGAACCCCTGTCTGCCCTCGAAGATGGCCGAGGCATTGCGGATTCCGGCTTCGGCAAGGAGAGCGGCGAGCAGGCCGTTCTGGGCTGCCTTGGCCGGGTGCAGGGGCTTGGCGTCCACGGCCTTGTCGCGCAGGAATTCCCACAGGCCCGCAGCCTGCGTTCCGGCGTGACCGAGCGCCCATGCCGTGCGTTCCGCGTCCAGACCAAGGGCCTTGGCAGCGGCGGCTGCCGCACCAAAGGTCCCGGCTGTGGCCGTGGTGTGGAAGACGGCATAGTGTTCCGGTCCGAAGCATTCCCCGGCGCGGATGGCCAGTTCATAGCCGCAGATCACGGATTCCACGATGGCCCTGCCGTCCAGTCCCCGGGACTGGGCCAGTGCCAGTGCCACCGGGATGACCACGGTGCCTATGTGCATGATGGACTGACGGTGTCCGTCGTCCACCTCGGTGACGTGGCCCTGGGCCGCGTTGGCAAACGCGGCCCAGAACACGGGGAGGTCGCGACCCTGACCGATGACCGTGGCCATGCCGGAAGGGGCAGTTCCCGGCGCGGCCTCGCCTGTACCGGCAAGGGTCCGGGCGAGCGTGGTGTACGTCCGGGCCAGTTCATGGCCCTGGGCGTTCCACACGGCCGCCATGTAGTCGATGAGACAATGCGACGTCTTGAGGCGCGTGGCCTCGGAAAGGTCCTCCACCGACAGTTCGGTGATGAACCGGGCAAGCTGTTGTGCGTAGGTCATGGAATTACGCTCCTGCTGCCTGCTTTCTGCGCTTGATGATCGCCTTGAAGAGCGGGGTCAGAATGAACATGACCGTGCCGATGAGCAGGATCAGGCTGATGGGGCGCTCCACGAAGATGGAGTAGGAGCCGTCCGACAGCACGAGGCTCTGGTACAGTCCGCGTTCCATCATGGCGCCGAGCACGATGGCCAGGATCAGCGGGGAATGCGGCAGGTTGAACTTGTTGAACAGGTAGCCCAGAACGCCGAAGGCAAGGGCCACCCATACGCAGAAGACACTGTTGCCCACGGCGTAGGAGCCGGTCAGGCACAGAATGGAAATCATGGCGCCGAGCAGTTCCTTGGGCAGCTTGAAGATCAGCTTGGACAGGGAACGGCCCAGGAAGATGCCCATGGGGCCCATCACGATGTTCGCCACCAGAAAGCTCACCACGATGAGGTAGGCGATGTCCGGGGTTTCGGTGAACAGGGACGGCCCGGGGCGCAGGCCCTGAATCAGGAGCGCGCCGAGGAACAGGGCGGACGTGGAGTTGCCGGGCACGCCCAGCGAGAGCAGGGGCACCATGGAGCTGGCAACCACCGCGTTGTTCGCGGCCTCGGGAGCGGCCACGCCCTCGGGCACGCCCGTGCCGAACTTCTTGTCCTTGTTGCGGCGTCCGGCCTGATCATAGGCCAGATAGATGGCCATGAGCATGCCTGCGCCCGGGATGATGCCGATCACGTTGCCGATGGCCGAACTGGTCAGCCATGTGGGCATGAGACGTTTCACCATCTTCAGGGATGGCAGAACGCGTCCGGAGACCGGCACGCTTTCGCGCTTGGGTGCGCTGGACAGCCGTTCGCGACCGATGGTCTCGGCCAGCTCCAGCACGCTGGTTACGCCGAACAGGCCGATGAGCATGGGGATGAACGGCACGCCGTCGAACAGGTTGGGCGAGTCGAAGGTGAACCGGGGAAATCCGGTGAGCGGGCTGATGCCCACGGTGGAGATGAGCAGGCCGATGACGCACACGATCAGGCTCTTGACCATGTTGCCGCCGGACATGCCTGCCACGGTGGACAGGCCGAGCAGGGCCAGTGCGAAATATTCGGGCGGACCGAACTTCAGGGCATAGGAGGCCAGCACCGGGGCAAAGAACAGCAGCACGATGGAGCTGACAATGCCGCCGAACACCGAACTGGTGGTGGAAATGCCGAGAGCCTCGTTTGCGCGTCCGTTTTTTGCCATTTCATGGCCGTCCAGAGCCGTGACAATGGAGGACGCCGTGCCCGGTATTTTCAGGAGAATGGCCGGAATGGACCCGCCGTAGCAGGCCGCGCAGTAGATGCCCACGAGCAGGGGAAACGCGTAGTCCGGGCTCATGGAAAAGGTGATGGGCACGAGCACGGCCAGCGTAATGCTGTCGTTCAGACCCGGAAAGGAGCCGACGGTCAGGCCCACGGCCACGCCCCCGACCAGAAACAGAAAGACTGTCGGGTCGGCAAGATGCATGAATGCTTGAAGTATGTGTTCCATCTCAACCTCGTAGTCGGAGAGGAGTTATTCCATTACCCAGAGTTCGGGCAGGGGCACGTCCAGAAGCAGTCCGAATATGGCGTAGACCGCGAGCACGAAGCCCAGGGACACGGCCAGCAGAATGCCTGCCTTGCGGTAGCCCAGAACCCAGGCCACGAAGAGCATCAGGAGGACCGAAGGAATGATGAATCCGGCGAAATCCAGAGCCAGGGCATAGCCGATGATGCCCAGACACACGAAGGCCGGAGCCGTGTACGCGCCGAGCTGGAAGGGTTTTCCGGCTTCCTCGGCCTTTTTCCGCGTCACCGTGTTGAACACGAGCAGGGCGGAAAGGAGCGCGAAGACTGCGGCGAGCAGCTTGGGAAAGCGCGCGGCCATGGGATCGTAGGCCGAGGCCGTGCACCAGGTGAGCACGCTCACGCCCATGAAGACGACGGCAAGCCAGAAATTAGAGGAACGCAGTAACATGACATCTCCCGCTTTGAGTTTTCCCGGAGCCGTGAGGGGGCCACGGCCCCGGGAGCTTTTTTAGGCCTATTTCCTGCCCTTGAGGGTCGGCAGAATCTCCTGCATCACCTTGGCCACGCCTTCGACGTATTCCTCGAAGTCGCTGGCACCGCGGAACACGACCGGGTAGCCGGCCTTGCCCATGGCTTCAGTGAATTTCGGGTCGTTCACGACCTTTTCCATGGCGGTTTCCAGATAGGTGACCGCCTCGGCCGGGGTCTTGGCCGGCACGGCCAGACCGCGGAAGGTGCCCCACTGGATGTCCACGTCGCTTTCATTGAAGGTGGGAACGTCCGGGAACTTGGCGTTGCGTTCCTTCTGCATGATGCCGAGCACGCGCAGGGAGCCGTCCTTCATGTAGCCCATGGCCTCGCCAGCGGACATGAAGCCGAGGTCCACGTGGCCACCCATGAGCTGCTGGATCTGCATGGCCGCGCTCTGGTTGTGGATGAAGCTGAACTTGGCGCCGGACTTCTGTTCCAGCACCAGGGCCGCAATGTGGTGGGAGGTGGAAAAACCAGCGGTGGCCACGGTCAGCTTGTGCGCCTTGGCCGCTTCCAGCAGATCGTTCAGGGTCTGGTATTCGGACTTGGCCGGAACCACCACTACCTCGGGGTCGAAGCAGTACATGGCCACGGGCTGAAAGGATTTGTAGGTGTAGGCGGTCTTCTTGGTCAGGGGATTGTTGACCACGGAAGAGGTGTAGCCCAGCATGGTGTATCCGTCGGGACGGGCCTTGGCCACGTAGGTCTGGCCGATGACCGCGCCGCCGCCGGGCATGTTCTGGACAATGACCTTCTTGCCGTCGAAATAGTCCTTGGCCACATCGGCGATGAGGCGGCAGGTGAAGTCAACTGCGCCTCCGGGAGCGAACGGAACGATGATCTTGACATTCCGGGCCGGGAAATCCTTTGCCATGGCCGGGGCCACGGACAGGGACATCAGCGAAAGAGCGAGCATCAAGACAAGCAACAGACGTTTCATGTTTTCTCTCCAGACTGGTTTTTGCGGTTGCGTGGAAAGGCTTTCGCCTTTTCATGTCCACAGTGACGGGCCGGTCCGCATGAATCCTCCGCAACGGACGGACGCGGGCCCGATACAGGCATCGTCGGGGCATTTCGAAGCGGCGCAAGGTCGCGGCCGCCGGAAAGTCGAGTCGAAGATGTGGCGAGGCTCGGAACCTGAGTCTTCCGGGTGCGGCTGGTGCGGTACCCGCAGCCGGGGAATCTGAGCGCACAATATCCGGGCATCGTGGTTCTCATGACTCGCTTTCCGCCGACGCAACATCGGTTATTCCGGCATTGCCAGAATGGCTTCGATTTCAATCTCGCCGCCCAGGGGCAGAGCGCCCACCTGGATGGCGCTGCGGGCAGGGAACGGTTCGGCGAAGAATTTCTTGTACGCCTCGTTCACTTCCGCAAAATCATTCATGTCGGTCAGGAACACCGTCACCTTCACGGCGTTCTTCAGACTGGTCCCGGCAGCTTCGGCAATGTTGGCGAGGTTGGTCAGGCTCTGGGCCGCCTTGTCGCCAATGGAGCCTTCAACCATGGCCTTTTTCGCCGGATCAATGGGCAGTTGTCCGGAAACGAACAGCAATCCCTTGCTGATCGTGGCCTGGGAATAGGGGCCGACTGCGGCAGGCGCGTTGTCGGTGGTTACGGTTTGCATCGTCATTGTGTCCTTCTCTGCGGCTCGGGACCGCTCGGACCGGGTCAGATATCGTTTTCCCCGGACCGGATTTCCTTGAGGTAATTGTAGATGGTGTAACGGGAGACGCCGAAAACCCGGGCGACCTGATTCACCGCACCCTTGAACAGGAAGACTTCCTGCTCTTCCAGGACGCGCAGCAGGCTCAGACGCTCCTCCTTGTCCATGGTGGCGGGCTGCTTGCCCGCCTGCGCCACAGCTTCGTCGATCAGGGAACCCATGGTCTCGTTGAAGCTGCTCGCGAAACGCTCCTCCCGCATGTCCTCGCCGGAATCGTCGAATCCGGTCAGGTCGTCCAGCAGCGATTTTGCGTTCAGGAATTCCGTGATGTCGAAATTCACGCACAGGCAACCGACAACCCTGCCGGTGGACGTGCGCAGGAACATGGTGGAGGATTTGAGAATGCGGCCGTTTCGGCTCACGGTCTTGTAGCCGTGCATGTCCTCGACGTCGTCTCCGCGTTCCTTGATCTTCTTGTAGGCGAGATCGGTGATGGGCGCGCCGACCTGCCTGTTGGTGACACTGCCCGCCACATACACCAGGGAATGGCTCAAATCGCTGAAGTCGTGAATGACGACTTCGGCATTTCTTCCCAATAGCTGGGCAAGGCCATCCGCAAGGCGTTTGGCCGTCTGGAAAATATGCTTGATTTCAGGTGTTTGTTCTTCCATCGAAATACAATCCTTTTCCTTGAGTGCCTTGTTCAAGCTTGGTTTACCGCAATTGGCAATTTTAAGTCAACAAAATTTGTTGAGTTCAACAACATTGTTTGTTTATTCCCGTAATAACGTCCGCTTAAGTTTTTACGATAACGTTGAGGACATGGTGCTACTATATATGGCCTCTATGGAACTGTTTGATTTCATGATGTATTTCGCTATGGGAAAATGCTCTTCGCCAATATGCTGCCTATTGGTGGCGGGAAGATTATCGACAAAAAATGAGGAAAAGACGGAAGGGGATATTTGAGGGGAGGAGGGGTAGGCAAGCTGGTACAGCCCCACCTCTTCAGGGCGCGTAGCCGCGCCGCCTTCGCCGTGCCATCCTGCAAGGGGAGGGTTTCGCCCTTCCCGGGCGAGTTCATTTTTTTGTTGGGGCAAAAAAAAACAACGAAAAAAAGCCCCTTTGCACTGTGCTCCCGACTCCCTCGGGCAGGAACCAGTAGCGCCCTCCCGCCGGGCGATTGCGACGTTTCCTCCGGAAACCGCATCGCCCCGGCTTCGGTCGCTTCGACTGGTTCCAAGCCCTTGCGAGCCGAAATTCGGTTTAAGTAAGGAATACTGTTCCAGATGTGAAAAGTCGCCTCAGCCCAACCAAGCTCCCCCGGCCTCCCCAACCTCCCACCGTTTCCCTTTGATCAAGGCATCCGTTCCTGCGGCGGGCGCACGGCAGGACAGCCATGATCAAGTAGGAAACGCGCACGGCCGGGGCGATCCCAAAAGGCGGCTTTTGCATCCTTTTATCCGCCTTGGAATAAAAGGATGTCGCCCGAGAAGGGCGAAATCTTCCCTTTTCAAGTTGGTACGGCGTTTACGGCGAATTGCTTCGCCCGGCACGGCCCGCCAAGCTGGTACAGCCCCACCTCTTCAAGGCGCGTAGCCGCGCCGCCTTCGCCGTGCCATCCTGCAAGGGGAGGGTTTCGCCCTTCCCGGGCGAGTTCATTTTTTTGTTGGGGCAAAAAAATAAACGAAAAAAAAGCCCCTTTGCACTGTGCTCCCGACTCCCTCGGGCAGGAACCAGTAGCGCCCTCCCGCCGGGCGATTGCGACGTTTCCTGCGGAAACCGCATCGCCCCGGCTTCGGTCGCTTCGACTGGTTCCAAGCCCTCGTGAGCCGAAATCCGGTCTTGGTAAGGGAACAGTGTGCCGGGTGTGAGAGGTCGCCTCGCCCCTACCAATCTCCCCCGGCCCAACCAACCTTCCACCGTTTCCCTTTGATCAAGGCCTCCGTCCCAGTGGAGGACGCACGGCAGACCAGCCTTGATCAACTTGGAAACGCGTACGGCCGGGGCGGTCCCAAAAGGCGGCTTTTGATTACTTTTATCCGCCTTGGAATAAAAGTTGGTCGCCCGAGAAGGGCGAAATCTTCCCTTATCAAGATGGCGCGCAGTCTAAGGCGAATTGCTTCGCCCGGCACGGCAGACCAAGCTGGCACGGCCCCACCTCTTCAAGGCGCGTAGCCGCGCCGCCTTCGCCGTGCCATCCTGCAAGGGGAGGGTTTCGCCCTTCCCGGGCGAGTTCATTTTTTTGTTGGGGCAAAAAAATAAACGAAAAAAAAGCCCCTTTGCACTGTGCTCCCGACTCCCTCGGGCAGGAACCAGTAGCGCCCTCCCGCCGGGCGATTGCGACGTTTCCTGCGGAAACCGCATCGCCCCGGCTTCGGTCGCTTCAACTGGTTCCAAGCCCTCGCGAGCCGAAATCCGGTCTGGGTAAGGGAACAGTGTGCCGGGTGTGAGAGGTCGCCTCGCCCCTACCAATCTCCCTCGGCCCAACCAACCTTCCACCGTTTCCCTTTGATCAAGGCATACGGTCCTGTGGCAAACGCACGGCAGAATAGCCTTGATCAACTTGGAAACGCGCACGGCCGGGGCGATCCCAAAAGGCGGCTTTTGATTACTTTTATCCGCCTTGGAATAAAAGTAATTCGCCCGAGAAGGGCGGAATATTCCCTTATCAAGATGGTGCGCAGTCTAAGGCGAATTGCTTCGCCCGGCACGGCTGGCCAAGCTGGCACGGCCCCACCTCTTCAAGGCGCGTAGCCGCGCCTCCTTCGCCGTGTTATCCTGAAGGGCGAAATCTTCACTGAACAAGCTGACGCGCAGTCGACGGCGAATGGCTTCGCCCGGCACGGCTCCCCGAGCTGGTACGGCCCCAACAAAAAAAGGCCCTTTCCCGCAAGGGAAAGGGCCTTTTTCATATCTTCCGCAAAATCGAACTAGCCGACAACAATATTGACCAGCTTGTTCGGGATGACAATGACCTTGCGCACGGTCTTGCCTTCCAGATGCTTGGCAACGTTTTCCTGTCCAAGGGCGATCTTCTCGACCTCGTCCTTGGGCGCGTTGTTCGGGGCCTGGAACTTGCCGCGCACCTTGCCGTTGACCTGCACCACGAGGGTGACCTCGTCCTTGACAAGGGCGGACTCGTCGTACTCGGGCCAAGGCCGGGTGGCCAGCGCCTGAGTGTGGCCCAGCGTCTCCCACAGCTCCTCGCAGATGTGCGGGGCGACCGGGGAAAGCAGGGTCAGGGCCGTGGCCATGGCCGAGGACAGGGCCTCGGGCTCGGAGTCGGCCAACTGGTCCTTGACGCCGTACATCTCGTTGACGAGCTCCATGACCGCGGCAATGGCGGTATTGAACTGGAATTCGTTCCTGATGTCGCGGGTCACGCGGCGGATCGTGTCGTGCTCCTTGAACCGGAGCTTCTTGGCAGCATCGCTTTTGGGCGCGGTGAATGCGCAGGGATCGGCCGGTGCGAGCTTGCCTTCGAGATTTTCAGCCAGACGCCACAGGCGGTTCAGGAAGCGGAATGCGCCTTCAATGCCCTGATCCGACCACTCCAGCTCCTTGATCGGAGGCGCGGCAAACAGGATGAACAGCCGGGTGGCGTCCGCGCCGTATTCCGCGATCATGGCGTTGGGATCGACCACGTTGCCCTTGGACTTGGACATCTTGCCGCCGTCCTTGAGCACCATGCCCTGCGTGAGCAGATTGGCGAACGGCTCGTCGTTGTTGACGAATCCCTCGTCGCGCAACGCCTTGGTAAAGAACCGGGCGTAGAGCAGGTGCAGGATGGCGTGTTCGATGCCGCCAATGTACTGGTCCACGGGCATCCAGTAGTCCAGCTTGGTCGAGTCCAGAGCCTGTTCCTCGTTGCGGGGATCGCAGTAGCGACAGAAGTACCACGAGGATTCGAAAAAGGTGTCCAGCGTGTCGGTTTCCCTGCGCGCGGGCTTGCCGCATTTGGGGCAGGCCACGTTCACGAAGGACTCCATGTCCGGCAGGGGAGAGCCACTCTCGCGCACCTGCGCATCCTCGGGCAGGGTCACGGGAAGCTGGTCCTCGGGAACCGGGACTGCGCCGCAATCGTCGCAGTAGATCACGGGGATGGGGGCACCCCAGTAGCGCTGGCGGGAAATGTTCCAGTCGCGCAGCCGGTAGTTCACGGTCATGCGGCCGAGGCCGGACTTGTCGAGATGCTCGACAATGGCCTTCTTGGCAGGTTCGTTCTCCATGCCGTCGAACTGGCCGGAAGCCACCAGAATGCCGGGGTCGGTGTAGGCCTCGGTCATGTCCTCGACCTTGAGCACCTCGCCCTTGGCCGCCAGCTCGGGCGGATTGATGACCACCTTGCGGCGCAGGTCGTACTTGGCGGAAAATTCGAAGTCGCGCTGGTCGTGGGCAGGAACCGCCATGACAGCGCCGGTGCCGTAGCCCATGAGCACGAAGTTGGCGATGTAGATGGGCATTTCCTCGCCCGTGACCGGGTTCACGCAGGAGCGGCCCGTGAACATGCCTTCCTTTTCCAGATCGTCGGCTCCGCGCTTGATGCGGTCCATGTTGCGGATGCGGGTGGCGAATTCGCGGATTTCGTCCGCGTTGTCCAGTCCGGCGATCAGCTCCTCGACCATGGGATGCTCGGCGGCAATGGACATGAAGGTCGCGCCGTGCAGGGTGTCGGGACGGGTGGTGAAGACCGTGATGGTCTTGTCCATGCCCTTGACCTGAAAGGTGAGTTCCGCGCCGTAGCTCTTGCCGATCCAGTTGCGCTGCATGGTGCGCACGCGTTCGGGCCAGCCTTCGCCAAGGGTGTCCAGATCGCGGAGCAGTTCGTCCGCATAGTCCGTGATGCGCAGGAACCACTGCTCCATGTCCTTCTGCTCGACCTCGGAGTCGCAGCGCCAGCACAGGCCGTCCTCGACCTGTTCGTTGGCCAGCACCGTGGCACAGCCAGGGCACCAGTTCACGGGCGACTTCTTGCGGTAGACCAGCCCCTTTTCCAGAAACTTGAGGAAGAACTGCTGCTCCCACTTGTAGTACTCGGGCCGGCAGGTCGCGATCTCGCGCCGCCAGTCGTAGGAGTAGCCCAGCCGCTTGAGCTGGGTGCGCATGTCGTCGATGTTGGCATAGGTCCACTTGGCCGGGTGCGTGTCATGCTTGATGGCCGCGTTTTCCGCAGGCAGGCCGAACGCGTCCCAGCCCATGGGATGGAGCACGTTGAAGCCCTGCATGGACTTGAAGCGCGCCACCACGTCGCCGATGGAATAGTTGCGCACGTGGCCCATGTGAATCTTGCCGGAGGGATAGGGAAACATTTCCAGCACGTAGTACTTGGGCTTGCCCGGCTCGGCTTCCACTTCGAAACAGCCGGATTCCTGCCATTTCCGCTGCCATTTTTCTTCAACGGCTTCGGGATTGTATTTTCCTAAGGCCATGGGAAATATCCTTGTTTCAGCAAACCGCCCCCGAAGGCCCGGGCATAGGCCAGGAATCTTCGGGAGCGGTTCGCATTGCTTGTATTTCTTTCGTTGCTAGAACGATTTGTTCACGTCGAACTTGCCGGAGTCCACGGCACGGGCCACGCCGTCCAGAATGCCGTTCACGAAGCTGCGCGAGTTGCCGTCGCCAAAGGTCTTGGCCAGCTCGATGGCTTCGTTGATGGCTGCCTTGAGCGGAATGTCCGTGTACAGGATCTCGTAGAGGGCCAGCCTGAGAATGGCCAGCTCCACCCGGGCGATGCGGTCGATCTTCCAGTGCTGGGAGAACTTGTCTATGGCTGCGTCCACCTCGGCAAGGCGCTGCCCGGCTCCGAGCACGAGGGATTCCCCGAACTCGATGGCCGCGGCCGACTCCTCGTCGAGCACGCAGGGGTTCTGATTGTACGCCCGGCCAAGGTCCGGTTCCTGATCCCTGGGAGCGAACGGCAGCCCGTACAAAACCTGAAATGCCAGAGTGCGTCCCACTCTGCGCGTACCGGGCTTTTTGCCCTTGTTCTTAGCCATGTTCTACAATTGCTCCAGCACTCGAACGGTTTCCAGCAGCGCGGAAGCGGCTTCCACGCCCTTGTTGCCGCCCTTGGAACCGGCCCGTTCAATGGCCTGATCCAGGGTGTCGCAGGTCAGCAGGCCGAAGCCCATGGGCACGCCGGTCTCCATGCTGGAGTGGGCGACGCCCTTGGCGCATTCACTGCACACGTAATCGAAGTGGGGGGTGGCGCCGCGGATGACCGCACCCAGCACCACAACGCCGTCGTACTGGCCGGATCTGGCCAGTTTCTGGGCGGCGATGGGCAGCTCGAAGGCGCCGGGCAGACGGACCAGAGTCAGGTCGTCGCGCTCCGCGCCGTGACGGACAAGATAGTCCACGGCACCGGAGATTAGTCGGTCCACGATGAAGTCGTTGAATCGGGCGGCGACGATGGCCACTTTCAGGCCCTTGGCATCCAGTTTGCCTTCGATGGTCTTGAGGTGCATGGGGTGCTCCTTGTGAGATTATATTCTGATGAATATGTTACGCTTTGTCGGCTTCGTCAATGTGCAGGATGTGGTGCATCTTGTCACGCTTGGTCCGCAGGTACCTGAGGTTCTGGTCGCAGGCGCCGACCTCGATGGGCACGCGTTCCACGACTTCCAGTCCGTAGCCCTGCAAACCGACCATTTTCTTGGGGTTGTTGGTCAGGAGGCGCATCTTGGTCACGCCGAGTTCGACCAGAATCTGCGCACCTGTGCCGTATTCGCGGAGGTCCGGCGGAAAACCGAGCTTCACGTTGGCTTCCACGGTGTCGTAGCCCTGATCCTGAAGATGGTAGGCCTTGATCTTGTTGCCCAGACCGATGCCTCGGCCTTCCTGCCGCATGTACACGAGCACGCCCTTGCCCTCGTTGTGGATCATGCACAGGGCGCTGGCGAGCTGGTCGCCGCAGTCGCAACGGCGGGAGCCGAACACGTCGCCGGTCAGGCATTCGGAATGTACGCGCACCAGCACGGGCTCGTCCGGATGGATGTCGCCCATGTGCAGGGCGATGTGGGTCTTGCCGTCGGCGGAAGACTTGAAGGCCGTGGACTTGAAGTCGCCCCAGCGGGTGGGAAGTTCGGCCTCGGCCACCTTGGTCACGGACACGTCGCCGAAACGCATGCGGTAGGCGATCACGTCGGCCACGGAGCAGATCTTGATGCCGTGCTTTTCGGCAAAGGGAATGAGATCGGGCATGCGGGCCATGTTGCCGTCGTCGCGCATGACCTCGCAGATCACGCCGGCGGGCTTGCAACCGGCAAGGCGGGCGATGTCCACGCTGCCTTCGGTCTGGCCGGTGCGCACGAGCACGCCGCCGTCCTTGGCGCGGAGCGGGAACACGTGGCCCGGAGAAACAATGGCGTCCGGGGTGGCCTCGTCGGCCACGGCGGTCAGGATGGTGGTGGCCCGGTCAAAGGCGGAGATGCCGGTGGTCACGCCCTTGCGCGCCTCGATGGACACCGTGAAGTTGGTGCCGAAACCGGACTCGTTCTTCTTGGTCATGAGCTCGAGGCCGAGCTTGTCGCACATCTCCCCGTCCATGGCCAGGCAGATCAGCCCGCGGCCGTGGGTGGCCATGAAGTTGATGATTTCCGGGGTGACCTTTTCAGCGGCGCAGACGAGGTCGCCCTCGTTCTCGCGGTCCTCGTCATCCACCATGATGACCATCTTGCCCTGGCGGATATCCTCAATGGCTTCTTCTATCTTGCAAAGCGGCATGGTTCGCACCTCTTGTCAGACGGCCGGCCTGATTGCGGGCGGCGGGTCTGTTTTCTTGTCATTTCCCTCAAAAATCCCTTCAAAGAACCGGGACAGGCTTCCCGTGCAGGGAACCACACTACTTACCGCAAATGTCTTCCGGGGAAAAGGGGAAAATTTCTGGCCGGATCGGCAGGAAACACGGACAGTTGCAGGGTGGAAAAGCATAGCCCTCGGTCGCGGCGAGTCGTGTGCCGCTGCCGGGGATGATAGGCATGCAGATCCGAAAGGCAAGTCCGTGTCGAGTTTTTGGACGGAAATCAGTGCCGGACGCGGTCCCGGCCCTCGTCCTTGGCCTGATGGAGCTTTTCTTCGGCTGTGCGGATGAGCCTGTCGCGGATGTCCCCGGTTTCCCCCTCGGTGGACCGGAGTGTGGCCACGCCGCAACTGGTGGTCAGGGATACGTGCCTGTCATCGAGCAGGAATCCGTATGCCGCGACCGTGGTACGGAACTTTTCGGCTGCCGCAATGGCGCCTTTCCTGTCCGTGGCCGGGAAGATGACCGCAAATGTGCCGCCTTCGTAGCGCACCAGAATGTCCGCGCTGCGCAGGGTCATGCGCATGAGTCGGGCGAACTGGCTCAGGATGCGGTCCCCGGCCATGTGCCCGTGGATGTCGTTGATTTTCCGGAAGTGGTCCACATCCGTCAGCATCAGGGACAGGGGCGTGCCGTAGCGTTTGGCGTGTTCTATTTCCTCGTCCAGCCGGGTGAAGAAGTGTCGTCTGTTGTACAGGCCCGTGAGTTCGTCGGTCAGTGCCAGTGTGGTGAGCCTGTCCCGGGCCGAGCCCATCTGGTGCACGATTCGCAGGGTGAAGAACATGAGCACGCCCAGAATCAGGGCCGCAGACGCCGCAATGATCCCGATCATCACGTTTCGGTCCGAGGCCATGCGGGTCTGGATGGGGGTGATGTCGAAGGCCACGCTGATGCCGCCCCGCACGTCGCCGATCTTGTAGCCCTGTCTTGCGTGGCATTTCATGCACGAGGAATCCACGAAGAGCGGAGCCATGTATCGGTAGAAGGTCTTGCCGTTCCGGGTTTCGCGGGTGGCGTACTCGGTCTCGCCCTGTTCGAACAGCTGCAAGGCCTGTTTTTCGAAGCTGTCCGGGGCGTTGGCCGGGTTCAGAGGGCGCAGGCTGGTTATGCGGTATTGGAGCAGACCGTCCTTTTCCGCCAGTTCCGAGATTTCCCTTGTCATCAGGGCGGGATTGCGCAGGGTGAAGGTTCTGCCGTCCTCGGTGCGTACATCCGGGTCTTCGAGATAGGGATTGGACTTCACACCCTGCTTCTTTTCCACGTAGACCCCGCCCTGCATGGCGTTCCACAGTCGGGTCAGCACGATGTTCCGGAAGTGTGCCTGAGCCCGGGTGTGAATCTGGTTTTCGATCAGTCGGCTGTCACGCAGGTATACGCCCATGTACAGACCCACGATGAAAATGCAGATGATGAGACCCATCTGGATGGTGAAGTTGAGCCAGATTCGGGACTGGCGCAGAGGGGCTTCTATTGGGCGGGGCATGAAAATCATGATATCCCTCGCCGTTGTCCGCATCCATGATTCTTTGCGGAAAATGCGTTCGTGTTGGCTATTGGCCGGATTCCGGGCGGATGATCGGGGCCAGACCGTAGGCCGTGATGATCTTTTGCAGTTCCCCCTTGCGGATGAGGTCGTTGAATGCGCTGAAGAATCTGTGGCGGATCTCCTTGGAGACGTGGTCCCGGGAAAGGGCCACGTAGTAGTATGTCTGGCGATAGTCTCCGGCGTACCGGATGTTGTTCAGCTTTTCGCTGCGGATGATGCTGAAGCCCACATCCCGGTTGGAAAAGACCGCGTTGACGCGTTTGGTGTCCAGCTTGAGAAATCCCTGGATGTCATCCGGTCGTACCTCGATGCGCAGTTTGCCTTCCAGCTTTTCCTGAATTTCGAGCAGGGCTTCATAGGTGGCCGATGGGCCGTACACGCCCACGGTGTAGCCGATCAGGTCGCTGATGCTGCGGAATATGAGCGGATCGTCCAGATGCACGAACACGCCGTAGCGGGAGCTGACCAGAGGCGGGGAGAACTCCAGCCACGAAAGCCGTTCCGTGGTCTTGCCCACCACGAACAGCCCCTGTGCCTCACCCACCTGAACCTTGTGCTGCGCACGCGGCCACGGGAGCACCTCGAAGCCGCAGTCCAGCCCGGCCTCCAGACACACCCGCTGGATTGCGTCCCTGATCGGTCCGGCAACGTATCCGTCTTCCAGATAGCTGAACGGCGCAAATTCCTGAGTGACGAAATGAAGTGTTTCCGCCCGGGGCTGCCCCGGAGCCGACAGCTGTGCCAGAAGCAGAAACAGGATGAATGCCGCGAGCAAGGGAAATTTTCTCATGATCCCCTTGTACGGGGAACAGGGGGATGCGTCGATGATAACATGAGGAAGGCCCGCTTCCGCAATGAGCGAAAGCGGGCCTGATCCGCGTGGGGAACAGATTTTTCCGGGCTAGGAAATCGTGATGGTGAAGGGCACCGAGTGCACGGTGCGGGAGAGTTCGCGGGTGGCGTCGAGCTGCCAGCTCGGTTCGCCCTCCATGCCGGAGCGTTCCGCGATTTGCCGGGCCAACCCGCTGGCATTGATGATCGGGTGCCGGGAAAAGACCTGAGGCAGACCATAGGTCAGGCTGCACGCCAGACACTTGCCGGGTCGTTGCCTGAGCCGGAATTCGAAGTCCAGCGTATTGCCGCGGGCTCCTGAATAGGCCAGCTCGATGTCGTAGCTGCCTTCTTCCGCGCCGCCGAACAGCGCCTCGAAGAATTCGTCGGCGCGGGATGGGGGAAAGAGCTCGGCCAGCCACTCGGCTGAAAATACGGTGTCGATATCCGCCATGTCATAATCCTGCTTTTTGCGGTTGTCGGAAGGAATCCGCCGTGGAGAGGAATCCATACCTGATTGGTGCCATTGGTTCAAGAGGATCCGAGATCATGTCCCAGCGGGTTCTCTGTCCGGGGGATTTCGGGAAAAGAGCTTTTTGGGACGGGGGGTAAAGATTTGGCTCAACCCGGCCGATAGGAAGACTGACAAGGAGGAACAGACTCTTTTGTCCGGGAGACTCGTGAGCCGCATTCTTTTCGGCGGCGCATGGGCGGGAATTCGGGAGATTCCCGCCGGGAACCCCGCAGGATGCGGGATTGAAGGGGAGGCAGACATGGCCAGGGACGGCATTCTGTTTACTGTCATTACCCCGAGCACCGGCAAGCGTCCCAAGGCGCTGCAACTGGCGGTATCCTCGGTTGAGGCGGCCGCCCGATTCGCCGGACTCGGACCGGATCAGGTGGAAGTCCTCGTCGGTTTCGACGGGATCAGGGGGGAATGCCCCACCAGTTCGCTTTCGCTGCGCTGCCTGCGGCTGCCGCGCGACAACGACTGGGGCAACGGCATTCGCAACACTCTGCTCAAATTGGCAAAGGGCGAGAAGATTCTCTTTCTCGACGACGACAACGTGCTCAAGCCCTATGCCTTCAAATTGTATCGCAAATATTGGGATGCGGAGATGATCATCGGTCGCATCGACACGCAGCTTGCGTTCGACAAGCCGTTCATCCCGGTGCAGGACGACGGCTCGCTGGTTCGCCAGTGCAACGTTGACCCGCTCTGTCTGTGTCTTTCGCGCCGGCTGGTGGTGGACCGCTGCGGCGGGTGGAATTACGCGGGCAGGTACGAGGCAGACTATCTCAATATTCTGGACTGGAGCCGTCGCGCCAGAAGCACGGCAGTGCTGGACGAAATCGTGGGCGTGTACGACGCCGGACGGAGTCTGGACAATTCGGCACTTTCCCGCCGCCAGATGAACCTGCTGGACAGGCTGGCAGGGGAGCGCGGTACGGACATACGGAATCTCGGCAGGCCCGCGCCCGTCATCCTTGCGGGCGCACCCGGCTAGCACCGGAATCGACCTGTCACCATTTGCGGCCCGTTCCTTTGGGGGGACGGGCCGCACTCTTTTCCGAAGTGTCGGGGAACGGACTCAGAATCCGTTTCTGGCGAGAAATTCCATGGTGATGCGGGATTGGCTTTCCGGTTCTTCCCGAGTGGTCCACGGTGTGACCATGCGTTCCACGTACTTGCCGATCACGTCGGTTTCCATGTTCACGCGCGTGCCCGGGGTCCAGCCGGAAATCGTGGTGGAGGACTGGGTTTCCGGAATGATGTTCACCTCCAGCCATGTGGGCGCGCAGGCGTTCACGGTCAGGCTGATGCCGTCCAGCGCCACGGACCCCTTGGGGATGACGTAGCGACCGTGGTCCGCGGAAAACGCGAGACGGTAGATTCTGGATTCCCCGGCCGGATTGATGGACGCGACCTCGGCCACGCAGTCCACGTGACCGGACACGATGTGTCCGCCGAAGCGGTCGCCCATGCGCATGGCGCGTTCCAGATTGGCCACGGAACCGACCCGCAGGCCGCCCAGATTGGTGACGGTCATGGTCTCCCGGCTGGCATAGGCCGTGAACCAGTTGTCGCCGAAGGTCTCCACGGTCAGGCATACGCCGTTGACCGCGATGGATTCCCCGTGCTCGATGTCTTCCATGTGAAATTGGGGCGTGATGCGAAACCGGGTTTCCGCGCCCCGGTTTTCTGCCGCGTCGATGCGGCCCGTGCCCTGCACAAGTCCGGTGAACATGCTGGTCGTCTCCTTGCAATCGATCTGGTTCCCTGTGTAGCAGGGGGGTGTCCGGCTGTAAACGGGCGTCTGGCAGACTCCCCTCCGAAGGATGGGCAGCTAGTCGTCGAGCCTGAGGGTCAGGCGGATGTCCGTGCCGGACGGCTCGACCCGGGTGATGCGCAGGTTCAGCGCGTCGCGCATGGAGACATCTCCGCGTCCCGAATACGCGGACGGGGCCAGATTGTCGCCCAGAACCCGGGGCGCGACGTAATGCACGATTTCGTCGGCAAGGCCCTGTTCCATGAGTTGCATGGCCAGTCCGCCGCCACCCTCGCACAGGGTGTAGTGCACGCCGTATTCGTAGCGCAGCCGTTCGAATCCCAGCGCCAGATTCAGGCAGCCCGGGCCGCCGGGCAGGGGCCAGACACGGACGCCAAGGGCGCGAAGCGCATCGGCCTTTTCGGATCGCGCTGCCGCGTCCGTGGTCCAGAAGATCGTGCTTTGGGCGCGTTCCGCAATCAGGGTGGCGCGGCTGTCCGATTCGGGCAGTCGCGATGTCGTCACCACGGCCAGAGGCTGCGTGAAATCTTCCGGCAGGGGAGTCTGCCGACACGTCAGACTCGGGTTGTCCGCGTAAAAGGTGTTGCCGCCCACCACCACTGCGCCGACCTTGCTGCGCAGCTCGTGCACGTCCTCGAAGGAGCGGGCGCAGGAAACCGCTTCCGGCATCTTGCGGCGGGAGGCGATCTTGCCGTCCAGCGTGGCGGCCATCTTCAGGATGTTGAAGGTGGAGTGCGACTCCTGCCAGAGCCGGAAGTCGGCGAGCAGGTCCAGACATTCCCGTTCCAGCACGCCCGTGACCACTTCGATGCCGTTGTCGCGCAGTCGCTGCACGCCGCCAGCCGCCTTGGGGTTCGGGTCCAGCGCGCCAACCATGACCCGGCCCACCTTGGCCTCGATGATCGCTTCGGTGCAGGGCGGGGTCTTGCCGTGATGGTTGCACGGCTCCAGCGTGACATACATGGTCATTCCGGCCGGATTCACGCCGCGCCGTTTCGCATCGGCCAGGCATTCGCGCTCTGCGTGGAGCTTGCCGAATCTGGTGTGCCATCCCTGGGCCACCACGCGATCATCGTCCACCAGAACCGCGCCCACGCACGGGTTCGGAGCCGTGGCTCCGCGTCCCTGATAGGCCAGCTTCACGGCCTCGGCCATGAATGCCTCGTCCCTACCTGAAATCTCCTTCCATAAAAACATGGTGGATTCCCGCCTCCTTGAGCATGGCTTCGGACAGTTCGTCGGGGTACTGCTCGGCGTAGTAGATGTTCTTGACCTCGCAGTTGATGAGCATCTTGGTGCACAGGATGCAGGGCTTGGTGGTGCAGTAGATGTCGCAGCCGCGCAGGGACAGGCCATGTGTCGCGGCCTGAATGATCACGTTCTGTTCCGCGTGCAGGCCCCGGCACAGCTCGTGGCGTTCGCCAGAGGGAATGTGCAACTGGTCGCGCAGGCAGCCCACTTCCTCGCAATGGGCGATGTTGGTGGGCACGCCGTTGTAGCCGGTGGCCAGTATGCGTTTGTCCAGAACCGCAATGGCGCCCACGGCGCGACGGGTGCAGGTGGAACGCTGGGCCACGAGGTGCGCGATGCGCATGAAATATTCGGGCCAGGGCAGACGTTGGGTGGACATGGAAACAACTCCTTGCGGCAGGGTATGGCGGACCGGAACGGCGCGTGACGGATCATGGCGCGGCCCGCAACCGCAGAACCTGCGTTTAGCACGGATGAAGGGGAAAGAAAACGGCCCTGCCGCCGGGGTTCCGGGGCAGGGCCGCGAATATGGTCTTGGTGTGCGTTCGGCTACCAGGCGTAGAGCGGGAACTCGCGGGCGAATTCCTCGACTTCCTCGCTGATCTGGCCAAGCACCTTGTCGTCCTGGTAGTTTTCCAGAGCCGCGACAATGGCTTCGCCGACCACGATCATGTCTTCCTCGATCATGCCGCGGGTGGTCAGGGCAGGGGTGCCCAGACGAATGCCCGAGGTCACGAACGGGGAACGGGTCTCGAACGGAACCGTGTTCTTGTTCACGGTGATGCCCGCCTTGTCCAGCGCGATTTCCGCGTCCTTGCCCGTGATGTCCTTGTTGGTCAGGTCAACGAGCAGAAGGTGGTTGTCCGTGCCGCCGGAAACCAGATTGAATCCGGCTTCGGTCAGGGCGGTGGCCAGCACCTTGGCATTCTTCACGACCTGCTGCTGGTACTCCTGAAAGCCCGGGGACAGGGCCTCGCCAAAGGCGACGGCCTTGGCCGCGATCACGTGCATGAGCGGGCCGCCCTGGCATCCCGGAAAGATCTGGGAGTTCAGGGTCTTTTCCTGATCCGCGGTGGACAGGATCATGCCACCGCGGGGGCCGCGCAGGGTCTTGTGCGTGGTCGTGGTGGTGTAGTGGGCGTGTTCGATGCAGCTCGGATGCTCTCCGGCCGCGATCAGGCCCGCGATGTGCGCCATGTCCACCATGAGCTTGGCGCCGACTTCGTCCGCGATTTCGCGGAAGCGCTTGAAGTCGATGACGCGGGGGTAGGCGGACGCGCCCGCGATGATCAGGGTGGGCTTGTGCTCCTTGGCCGTGGCCAGAACCTGATCATAGTCGATGAGCTGGGTTTCCTTGTCCACGCCGTAGTGCACCATGTTGTACAGCTTGCCCGAGAAGTTGACCGGGCTGCCGTGGGTCAGGTGTCCGCCGTGGGACAGGTCCATGCCGAGCACGGTGTCGCCGGGCTTGCAGCAGGCGAAGTACACGGCCATGTTGGCCTGGGAACCCGAGTGGGGCTGCACGTTCACGTATTCGCAGCCGAACAGGTCCTTGGCGCGTTCGCGGGCCAGGTCTTCCACCTCGTCCACGAACTCGCAGCCGCCGTAGTAGCGCTTGCCCGGATAGCCCTCGGCGTACTTGTGGGTCATGATGCTGCCCTGGGCCTGGCGGACCGCGGTGGAGGTGAAGTTTTCGCTGGCAATGAGTTCCAGCTTGCTTACCTGGCGGTCGAGTTCATCGGCAATGGCTCCGGCGACTGCCGGATCCTGAATCATCAGCTCTTCCATTTTTGCATCACCTTTGTTGGATCGCCGGCTTGTCGAACAGGCGGCGGTTGATGGGTTCCGTTGCCCTACTATCCTTTGTAACGCTTGTACAGCATGCAGGCGTTGGTGCCACCGAATCCGAAGGAGTTGCTGAGTACGAATTCCGCCTGCTGGTCGCGCGGGCCTTCAACGCAGTAGTCCAGATCGCATTCCGGGTCCGGATTGGTGCGGTTGACGGTTCCGGGAATCACGCCTTCCGTCAGGGTCTTGACCGCGAATGCGGATTCCACGCCGCCGGCAGCGCCGAGCAGGTGTCCGATCTGGGACTTGTTGGCGGTGATGGCGATGTCTTCCGCATGGGAGCCGAAGACCTTGTGAATGGCCCGGGTTTCGCACAGGTCGTTGAGCTTGGTGGACGTGCCGTGGGCATTGATGTGGTCCACCTCGGACGGATCGATGCCTGCCTCGTGGATGGCCGCGCTCATGGCCAGAGCCATGCCCGCGCCGTCCTCGGGCGGTGCGGTCATGTGATGCGCATCGCCGGACGCGCCGAAACCGACCACTTCGGCCAGAATGTTCGCGCCGCGCTCCAGAGCGTGATCCAGGGATTCCAGAAGCAGCAGGCCGCAGCCTTCGCCCATGATGAATCCGGTGCGGTCCGCGTCAAAGGGGCGGGAGGCCAGCTCGGGCTCGTCGTTGCGCGTGGACAGGGCCCTCATGGCGTTGAATCCGGCCACGCCCAGCGGGGTGATGGTGGATTCGGCTCCGCCGCAGACCATGATGTCCGCACGGCCGAGCATGATGTCGGTATAGGCCGAGCCCACGGCATGGGTGCCGGACGCGCAGGCCGTGGTGGTGCAGATGTTCGGTCCCATTGCTCCGGCTTCGATGGAAACCTGGCCCGCCGCCATGTTGGCGATGAGAATGGGGATGAAGAACGGGGAGATGCGTCCCGGTCCCTTTTGCAGGAGCTTGGTGTGCATGGTCTCGATGGTCTGCAGACCGCCGAGCCCCACGCCGATGATGGTGCCGGCGCGATGCTTTTCCTCGTCGGGGATGGTCCAGTTCGCATCCCTGAAGAGCTGTTTGGTGCAGGCCACCGCATACTGGGTGAAGGTCTCCATGCGGCGGGCGGCTTTCTTGTCAATGTACTCGGTCGGATCGAAATCCTTTACCTCACCGGCGATCTTGGTGTCGAAATCAGTGCAATCGAATTTGGTGATGGGGCCGATGCCGGACTTTCCGGCCAGCAGGTTCTGCCAGCTGGTTTCCACGTCATTCCCGATGGGAGTGATGGCTGCTATGCTGGTGACTACTACCCTGTTCATACCCTTGTTCCGTGGTTAGGGGTCCAGAAATGCAAAAGGAGCGCCTTACACCTCAAGGTGCATAAGACGCTCGCTTGTATGGTCAAAAGTCGAAGCGCAAGGCCGGTTAGCCCTGAGCTTTCTCGATGAAGCTGATGGCGTCCTTGACCTTGACGATCTTCTGGGCTTCCTCGTCGTCGATCTCCAGATCGAAGGTCTCTTCCATGGCCATGATGAGCTCGGTCAGGTCCAGGGAGTCGGCACCGAGGTCTTCGACGAAAGCAGCGTTCTCGACCACTTCGTCAGCGCTCACACCCAGCTGGTCCACAATGATTTCCTTAACTTTTTCGGCGTATTCGGACATGTTCCCCTCCAGTATGCATTGTTTGATTGTTGTCTACATGTACATGCCGCCGTTCACGGCGATCACCTGTCCGGTGACGTAGGCGCCGCCCGGGCTTGCCAGGAACGACACGGCGGCCGCTATGTCCTCGGCCTTCCCGAGGCGTTTCAGCGGAATCTGTTCCATCATGGCATTCACGGCTTTTTCCGGCAGAACGGCAGTCATGTCGGTTTCGATGAATCCCGGGGCAACGGCATTGACCGTGATGCCCCGACCGGCCAGTTCGCGCGCTGCGGATTTGGTCAGGCCGATGAGCCCGGCCTTGGCAGAGCAGTAGTTGGCCTGCCCCGCGTTGCCCATCTGGCCCACGACGGAAGCGATGTTGATGATGGCCCCAGAGCGCTGCTTGCCCATGATTCTGGAAGCTTCCCGAACAAAGGCGAAGCAGCCGGTGAGGTTGATCTGGATGACCTTGTCCCAGTCCTCATCCTTCATGCGCATCATCAGGCCGTCCCGGGTGATGCCGGCGTTGTTCACCAGCGCGCCCAGTTCGACTTTCCCCTTGATTTCTTCCTTGAAAAACGAAGCAATGGCGTCACGATCGCCGGAGTCGAGCTTGAAGGCCCGTGCCTTGCGGCCGAGCTTTTCAATGGCGGCAACGGTTTCGTCGGCCTGTTCCGGACGGCTCACGTAGGTCAGATGGATGTCGAAGCCGTCGGCCGCGAGCCGTTCGGCCACTGCCCGGCCGATTCCGCGGGAACCTCCGGTGACCAGGGCGACTTTGGGAAGATCGCTCATTCGGATACCTCTTTCTCGCTTTTCATGTCGGTCCCGCTCCAATATACCAATTGAACCGAGACTGCAAATTGCAAAAACAACGGAGCTGTGACGATTAGAAGCGGACCAGAGCCGCGCCCCAGGTGAAGCCGCCGCCAAAGGTGGTCAGCAGCACCAGATCGCCCTTTTTTATGAACCCGTTGTCCCGCGCCTCGGACAGGGCGAGGGGCACGGAAGCCGCGGACGTGTTGCCGTAGCGGTCCACGTTCACGTAGACCTTTTCCTCGGGCACGCCCAGCTTCTTGCCCACGGCCTCGATGATGCGCAGGTTGGCCTGATGGGGCAGGAGCACGTTCACGTCGTCCACGGACAGGTTGTTGCGTTCCAGAATTTCCTTGCACACGCCGGTCATGTTGCGCACGGCGTGCTTGTAGACCTCGCGGCCCTGCATCTGGATGAAATAGTCGTCGCGGACCGGTTCGCCTTCCTTGTAGGTGGACATGGAGCCGCCGCCCTTGACCGTGAGCAGGTCGCCCAGACCGCCGTCCGTGCCCAGCTTCACGTCCAGAACGCGTGGCCCGTCCTCGGGGTCGCCCGCAGTGACCACCACGGCTCCGGCCGCATCGCCGAACAGCACGCAGGTGGCGCGGTCCGTGAAATTTGCGCGGTGGGTGTTCACCTCGCTGGCCACGACCAGCACCTTGGCGTTCCTGTCCAGCGCCACGAAACCGCGTGCGGTCTCCAGCGCGAACAGGAAGCCGGAGCAGGCAGCGGACACGTCGAGCGCGATCTTGCCCTTGACTCCGAGCTTCTCCTCGAGAACGCAGGCTCCCTGAGGAATCACGTAATCGGAAGTGTAGGTGGCGAGAAGGATGTGTGTCAGGTCGTCGGCTTCGATGCCGGCGTCCTTCAGGGCCATTTTGGCGGCCCCGTATGCCAGGTCGGTGCAGCCTTCTCCCGGACTCACGATGTGGCGTTGGCGGATGCCGGTCCGGGTGGTGATCCATTCGTCCGAAGTCTCCACCATGGTTTCCAGATCGGCGTTGGTCAGGATTCTGTCCGGGGCATGACGGCCGAGGCCGCGAAGAATGAAATCGGTGTGCATGGCTTGGTACCAGAACGGCCGGGAAAGCCCGGCCGTCGTTTATTTGAAAGGTCAGGCGGCGTTGGGAGTCGCCTTGGTTTCAGAGAGGTCCTTGTGAACGGCCAGTCCTTCGGCCAGATGTTCGTGGAGCTTGTTTTCCACGGACTTGGACGCCATGCGAATGGCGTTCAGGATGGCTTTGGGATTGGATTTGCCGTGGCAGACCACTACCAGACCCTTGAGGCCGAGCAGAGGGGCACCGCCGTATTCGGCGTAGTCGGTCACCGTCCGGAACCGTTTGAAGGCGCGCAGGGAAAGAAGGGCACCCAGCTTGGACAGCCAGCTGCGCTTCAGCTCTTCCTTGAGGATGTTGCCCATGGACTTGGCCAACCCCTCGGAAAGCTTCAGGGCAACGTTGCCCACGAAACCGTCGCACACGGCAACATTCACGTTGCCGGTGAAAATGTCCCTGCCTTCCACATTGCCAATGAAGTTCATCCGCGATTCGCGGAAAAGGTCAAAGGCTTCCTTGACCGTGGCATTGCCCTTGCCCTCCTCTTCGCCGATGGAGAGAACGCCAACGGAAGGATTCTCCATGCCCAGCACATCCTTTGCAAACACGTCGGCCATGAGACCGAATTGCAACAGGTGCTGCGGCTTGGAGTCCACATTGGCTCCCACGTCGATGAGAATGACGGGAGCCTTTTCCGTCGGCATCACACCGGCGAGAGCGGGCCTGAGCACGCCTTTGATTCTTCCGAGGATGAACATGCCGCACGCCACGGAGGCGCCGGAATGTCCGGCACTGACCACGCCGTCGGCCTGGCCGTCCTTCACCAGCTTGCAGGCGACCTGGATGGAGGAATCCCTCTTGCGCCGAAGCGCATCCGAGGGTTTGTCGTGCATCTCCACAATCTGTGTGGAATGATGCACGCGAATATCCAGGCCGTTGGTGTCGAACCTGACCAACTCGGCGTTGATCCTGTCCGCGTCACCGACAAGCACGATGGCGGTGCCTTCGCGCGCCGCATCGACTGCGGCGGGAACGATCACCTCGGGGCCGTAGTCGCCGCCCATGGCGTCCACGGCTATGCGGGGGGGCGGTGCTAGGCATCTTCCTTGTTCAGCACCTGACGGCCCTTGTAGCTGCCGCATGCCTCGCAAACACGATGGGGAAGGGTCGGCTCGCCGCATTCGCAGTAGATCACGTTGGGAATCTCCACGCGGTCGTTGGCGCGGCGCATGCCTTTCCGGGAACGGGAAGTCTTTTTCTTGGGAACAGCCATGATGTGTACCTCGTATCTTTTTTTTTGCCGGTCGAGCGTTTCCCCGGGGGGGGTGTGCTCGACAGGGGCGCTACTTTATCTTCATATTGCGGAAAACCGCAAGCCTCGGATCACCCTCTTCCCGGTCGCAGATGCATTCGCCCTTGTTCAGGTCGGCGCCGCATCCCGGGCAAAGGCCCTTGCAATCCTTGGAGCAGAGCGGTTTCATGGGCAGGGCCAGGACAAACTCTTCCCAGAGTATGGCGGCCATGTCCAGTTCCGCGATTTCCCCGGCCAGCCGGACCCGGGCTTCCTCGCCCTCGTCCTCGCTGTCCTTGGGAAGCTCCTCGAAGAGGTCGAACTCGGTGTCGATGACGCACTCGAATTCCGCGGCGCATCTGTCGCAGGGGACCGTCACCGATCCGGCGAGCCTGCCACGCACAAGCGCGGCCTGATCGCCCTGGGGCTGAATGCGTACCGTGGCGACCAGATCCCGACCCGGCGAAACGCGAAGGCCGAAGTCCTTCCACCTGTCGCGCCAGACCAACTGATCAGAAAATGAAAAGTCCCGGCCATCCGCCGGGATGTCGTTCAACGGAATCCAAAGTTCGAACATGATTCTCCTCCGCCCGCAGCGCGGGCAACCGCTGATTCCTATATGGATACTTTTTCTCTTGTCAAGAAAAAAACCCTTGCGTTTTGTGAATCGAATAGGTAAGGAAACACTCCCGCCGAGTGAGAAGGCATTGGCCGAGCTTGGTGGTGAGCGTAAGAATTTCATTTATTTTCATAGGATATATAGGAGGTCTCCATGAGCCAGGTTTGTGATATATGCGGAAAGGGTCCCCAGTCCGGGAACAGTGTAAGCCATTCCCACATCAAGACCAAGCGCCGTTTCATGCCCAATTTGCAGAAGGTCCGCCATCAGGAGCCTTCCGGCGAGGTCAAAACCATCAAGGCCTGCACCCGCTGCATCCGCAACGGTGCAGTCGTGAAGCCTGCTGTCAAAAAGGCCTAGCTTCCATTCGAATTCGCTTTTCATCGGAGCCGTCGGTACACCGACGGCTCCTTTTCGTATTTATAATACCATTCTCCTTACCGCCACCCTGTGACATGATCTATAACTGCGTAAGGCATTGCCTTGCGTTGTCCGCAACAGGGAGCCTGCATGAAACGGGCGGTTTTTCTTATTGTCCTGGTTTTGGCCTTTCCTGCGCTGTTCTGCGGCAGGGCTTCGGGTGAGTCCCCTTCGGGCCTCACCTTCCTCCACTATTGGTCCGGTCCCTTTTCTGGCGGCATCGACGCCATGATGGATACCTTCAGCCGTGCCAATCCGGCCTATCGGGTCAAGGCGCAGGGATTCGAGCACGAATCCTACAAGGTGGGCATCCGGGTCATGCTGGCCAGCGGCACCGTGCCCGATCTCTTTTCCTACTGGGCCGGAGCACGGGTGCAGTCTCTTGTGGCTCGGGATTATCTGGAACCTCTCGACGATGTGTGGGAAGACGGAAAACTGGATGCCGTCTTTCCCGAAAACATCGCAAATGCCTGCACTTACGACGGTCACAGGTACGCCGTGCCCGTGACCCAGCATTTCGTGGCCCTTTTCTACAATCGGGAACTTTTTCGTGCCCACGGCATGGTCCCTCCGAGATCATGGGAGGAGCTGAAGGCTGTCTGTGCCCGTTTCCGCAAAGCCGGAATCACGCCCCTTGCCCTTGGAGCCCGGGAGCGCTGGCCAGCCCAGTTCTGGTTCGACTATCTCCTGCTGCGCACGGCCGGACCGGATTTCCGCCGCGATCTCATGCGAGGCACGGCATCATATGACGATGCGCGGGTGCTGCGGGCCTTTTCCCTTTGGGCCGATCTGCTGGAACAGGGATATTTCAATGATGATGCGCTGCAACTGGATTGGGCCGAGGCCGCGACCCGGTTGCGAACCGGAAAGGCTGCCATGACCCTGATGGGGTCGTGGATCATCGGACTTTTCGACGGTCAGCTTGGATGGAGGCAGTCCGAGGATTACGGCGTGTTTCGATTTCCCGTGGTGGACGGCGACGTGCCTCAGGTGGCGGTCGGTCCCGTGGATGTGATCGTGGTCCCGGCAAGAGGTCGGGTCAAGGCCGCGAAAAAGGTTGTCGCCTATTTTGCCGAAGCCGGACCGCAGCTTGCCATGAGCCGCGGGTCCGGGGCGCTGTCTCCCAGCTACAGGGTGCCGGATACCGTGTATGGTCCGCTTCAGGTCAGGTTGGCCGGGATGGCGCGCTCTGCTCCGGGATGGGCGTTCAACTATGATTTGGCGACCCTGCCCGACGTGGCTGACCTTGGATTGAATGCGTTTCTGGAATTCTTGCGTGCGCCCAGCGAGCATGCCGCGATTCTTTCACGGCTTCAATTGCAGGCCCGGGCCCGTTTCGAGCTTGCCGGAAAAGCCGGAAACAGGGAATGAGGCGCAGCCATGATCGGGAATTGGAAAAACAGTCTCATCCAGATGATCGCGGCTGTGGTGGTCGCGGTGGAGGTTCTGGTGCTGACCGCGCTCGGCATGTTTTACACCGAGTGGTTTTCCCGTCAGTTGGACAAGGGGCTGGAGGAGAGCGTGCGCATTCCGGGCGCGCTCATGAATCGTCAACTGCTTCGGTATCAGAGCGTGTCGGACAAGGCTGTCATGACCGAACTGGTGGGCGACCGGTTCGAGGACGGCATGGTCGTGGGCACGGACGGCATCATCTACTATGCGTACAGGCCGGATTTGCTCATGAGGCCGGTATCCTCGGTGCCCGGAGTCGACCCGGGCTGGTTTTCCGGGGAGTCGGACGTCCCGTGGGTACTGCGGCAGACCAAGGCAGGCAAGGGATATCTGGTCAGCGTGACGCCGGTGACAGCATATCAGGGCGGCAGACCGTTCTTTCACGTCTACGTGCGCGTGGCCACGGACGAGACCGAGGCGCTGAAATTCCGGGTTTTCGCCCTGTTCGTCGTAGGGTCGGCCGCATGCGTCTTTCTCACGTCCATGGTCATCCTTCTGTTTTTGCGTCAGCGCGTGACCAGACCCTTGGAGGAACTGGAACGGAGCGCCGACAATCTGGCGTCCGGCGACCTCGATCATCATGTTCCGGTGCATCGGCACGACGAGATCGGCAGTCTTGCCCGCAGTCTGGACCGCATGCGCGGAGCCATTCGGCAGAAGCTGGATGAACTGCGTGAGCTCAACGTGGACCTGCGCGAGCGCAAGGCAAGGATGAAGGCCTTGCTGGACGCATTGCCGGACGCGGTGTTCATCGTGGACGAGAACGGAAGATATCTGGAAGTGTACACGGGCAGGGCGCATCTGCTGCTTGATGATCCCGTTGCCATGCGTGGTCGGCTCATGTCGGATTTTGTTGATCAGGAGACTGCGGAACGGTTCATGACCGTGGTCGAAACCACGCTTGCCGGAGAATCCGTGGTTCTGGAGTATCCCTTGGCGGTGCATGGCGGACACTTCTGGTTCGAGGGGCGCACGGCCAGATTGGATCGGGAACACGGCGAGGCCTCGGTCATCTGGGTTTCCCGGGATATTACCGCACGCAAGCACATGGAGGAACGGCTTCGACAGGCTCGTGATGTTGCCGAGGCCGCGAATCTGCGACTCATGGAATTGGACAAGGCCAAGTCCGGGCTGGTGTCTTCGGTTTCCCACGAGTTGCGCACGCCCCTGACTTCCCTGCTCGGATTCGCCAAGCTCATTCTCAAGAATTTTTCCCGGCATTTCCTGACGCTGGCAGGGGGATGACGAAATGCTGCGGGCCAAGGGAACGCGCATTGTCGACAACCTGAACATTCTCATTCTTGAAGGCGAACGGCTGACCCGGCTCATCGGCGATGTGCTTGACCTGAACAAGATCGAGTCCGGTCGGGTGGAGTGGCGGGACCAGCGCATTGCACCGGGCGCCATTGCCGGAAATGCGGTTGATGCGGTGAGCGGACAGTTTGCCCAGAATCCGGACGTGGAACTGGTGCTGGATGTGGAGCCGGGGCTGCCCGAAATCGAGGTGGACCCGGATCGCCTGTTTCAGGTTCTGCTCAATCTGCTCAACAACGCCGCCAAGTTCACTGCTGCCGGCCGCGTGATTCTGTCCGTATCCGCGGCGTCCCCGGAAATGGTCCGCTTTGCCGTGAGCGATACCGGGCCGGGTCTTCCCGAATCCGAACTCGAACGGGTTTTCGAAACCTTTCATCAGGCTGTCGCGCCGGACGACTTGAGCTGCAAACCAGGCGGGGCCGGGCTTGGATTGGCCATTTCCCGGGAGATCGTGCAGCATTATCAGGGCCGCATCTGGGTGGAATCCGAGCTGGGCAAGGGCAGTGTCTTTCTGTTCGAGCTTTCAGCCGTATCCTGATTCAAGTGTGCAGCATATTGCACGTTTTTTTGCGCAATCATGCACAAAAGATGATGTCCTGCACAATGTCTCTGTTCCTCATCTTTCCGTAATTGTTGATTTTATATGTTTGGCACGCCCTGTGCTATGTCTTCAACATCACAGCGACAGCGAGGAATGACATGGATTTCATACAAGCAATAAACGGATGGTGCGGCTGGGCCGGTTCCTGGAGTGGACACGGCGTTCACGGCGGCGGGTATTTCTGGGGAATGTCCCTGCATTCCTGGACGCTGCTCATCATTCTGGCTCTGGTCGCGTTGCTGCTTTTTCGGGCGATTCGTCGTCCTGCTCCGGTCCAGACGGTTTCCGGCCTGTCGCAGAGCCCTGAAGACATTCTCAAGCGCCGGTACGCTCTTGGCGAAATCAGCAAGGAAGAGTTCGATCGCATCAAGCGCGAACTCCATGACATATAAGCAGTTCCTTCAAGAACCCTCTCCTTCCTCTCGCAGAGCGCCCCGCATTGTGTGGGGCGCTCCTGCTTTTGAGGGACGGCGGGGCGTCCCGCGTTTCGAAGAGGTTGGGCTGTGCCAGCTTGGCGGGCCGTGCCGGGCGAAGCAATTCGCCGTCGACTGCGCGCCATCTTGATAAGGGAGGATTTCGCCCTTCTCGGGCGAGTTCCTTTTATATCAAGGCGGATAAAAGGAACTAAAAGCCGCCTTTTGGGACCGCCCCGGCCGTGCGCGTTTCCTACTTGATCAAGGCTGTTCTACCGTGCGTCCGCCACAGGAACGGATGCCTTGATCAAAGGAAAACGGTGGGAGGTTGGTTGGGCCGGGGGAGCTTGGTAGGGGCGAGGCGACCTTTCTCGCTCGGAACAGTATTCCTTACTCAGACCGAATTTCGGCTCGCGAGGGCTTGGAACCAGTTGCAGCGACCGAAGCCGGGGCGATGCGGTTTTCGCAGAAAACGTCGCAATCGCCCGGCGAAAGGGCGCTACTGGTTCCTGCCTGAGAGAGTCGGGAGCACAGTGCAAAGGGGCTTTTTTTTCGTTTATTTTTTTGCCCCAACAAAAAAATGAACTCGCCCGGGAAGGGCGAAATCCTCACCTTGCAGGATGGCACGGCAAAGACAGCGCGGCGACGCGCCCTGAAGAGATGGGGCTGTACCAGCTTGGTGGGCCGTGCCGGGCGAAGCAATTCGCCGTATACTGCGCACCAACTTGATAAGGGAAGATTTCGCCCTTCCCGGGCGAGTTCCTTTTATATAAAGGCGGATAAAAGGAACTAAAAGCCGCCTTTTGGGACCGCCCCGGCCGTGCGCGTTTCCTACTTGATCAAGGCTGTTCTGCCGTGCGTTTGCCACTGGGACGGATGCCTTGATCAAAGGGAAACGGTGGAAGGTTGGCTAGGCCGGGGGAGCTTGGTAGGGACGAGGCGACTTCTCACGCCCAGCACACTGTCCTCTTACTCAGACCGAATTTCGGCTCGCGAGGGCTTGGAACCAGTTGAAGCGACCGAAGCCGGGGCGATGCGGTTTCCGCAGGAAACGTCGCAATCGCCCGGCGAGAGGGCGCTACTGGTTCCTGCCCGAGGGAGTCGGGAGCACACCGCATAGAGGCTTTTTTTTCGTTTATTTTTTTGCCTCAACAAAAAAATGAACTCGCCCGGGAAGGGCGAAATCCTCACCTTGCAGGATGGCACGGAAAAGACGGCGCACCCAAAACAATTTCCACAAAAAAACGCCAATGCGCTCGAAGGAAATATTCTCTTCGAGCGCATTGGCGTTTTCAAAAATGAGGGAGGCGTCCCGGACCGGGACGCGGATCAGATGCCTCAGCCGCCGCTTGAGCCGCAGCTTCCGCTGCCAGAGGCGAGCTTCTTGTGCAGGCCGGTGTCCTTGAGCATTTCCGGAGTCCGGGCCTTGGACAGGTCCGGCATGGTGAACCCGGACGTGGGCGCACGGCCCTCGAACATGGACATCAGCCGCTCCACGTTGTCCGAACCGCAGGTCGGGCAGGCCGGGATTTCGTCCGGATCGAAAACCAGTTCCTCGTATTCGTGCCCGCAGGCATTGCATTTGAATTCATAGATGGGCATGGCGAGTTCCTCTTTGGGGCATTGCTTTTCTCTCTGGATGAAAGATGGGGCGGATACGGGAATTGTCAAGCGGTTTCCCTTGCACTTTGCTCGAAACTTGTGCAAACATGAGCGCAACAAATTGCACAAAAGAAACAGCGCCGTTCTTTGAAAATATTTGTTATCCTCTGTAATAAAAGACTTTTCATTTTTGGCACGCCCTGTGCTTGTTCTTTGGCAAGCAGACACACTCTCCTCATCTCTGTTTGCAACAACACACTTTTTTACGGAGGTAACGAAAATGACCACGAAGACTTTGAAGACCACGACCATGGCTGCCATGCTGGTGCTGGCCATTGCTGCCGTGGCCTATGCCGGCCCCGGATGGGGACGAGGCGGCTGCGGCGGACAGGGGTATGGCGGCGGCAACGGCGTCTACAGCCAGTTGACCCCGGAAAAGCAGGCCCAGGTGGACAAGATTTACGAAAAGTATTCGCCCCGCTTTCAGGAGATGCGCGACCAGATGTGGGCCAAGCATGCCACGCTTCAGGCCATGGTCAACAGCGGCAATGCCGACGAAGCCAAGATCGGCAAGCTGACCTCCGAGATCACCAATCTGCGCAACGACATGCACGACCTGCGCGTCAAGATGGGTGACGAACTGGAAAAGACCACGGGCATCGCGGCCTTCAATGGGCGCGGCAACTGCCCGGGCTTCGGCCAGGGACGCGGACACGGCGGCTATCACGGCGGAAATCATAACGGCTGGAATCAGCGCGGCGACTGCCCGGGATATGCTCAGGGCGGCGGCCGCTACTAGAGAGATACAGTTTCATCAATCAGGAAAACAGGAACAATTCGGGACGGCCATGCGGAAAGGCCGTCCCGTTTTTGCCGTAGATAATACTTTTCAGCCCATTGCGTCGGGCGTAGCCATGAATTCGGGTCATCAACTCCAGCATCAACCAAGGAGTGTTCCATGTTCCGAAAAACCGTTTCCCTGACCAGCCTGCTTTCGTTCGTGGTCATGCTGGCCACCAGCGTGGTGCTCTACATCGAACCCCATGGCCGAACCGCATATTGGGCGGACTGGCGATTCATGGGCCTGAGCAAGACAGCATGGGACAACCTGCATCTGACCATGGGCACCCTGTTTCTGGTCTGCGCGGTATTGCACATCTGGCTGAACTGGAAGCCCGTGATGAACTACATGCGCAACAAGGCACGCGAACTGGTCGTGGGCACGAAACCCATGCTCGCGGCATTGGGCATAACCCTGTTCGTGGGCGTGGGCACCTTTGCGGGACTGCCGCCCATGCAGCAGATTCTGGACTTCGGCGCATCGATCAAGGACGGCCATGCCTCGACCTATGGCAGTCCGCCATACGGACACGCCGAACAGAGCCCGCTGGAAAAATTCTGCGGCTATCTCGGCTTTGACGTGGACAAGGCCATTGCCGCACTGGAAAAGGCCGGATACGCCAATGTTGCGCCGGACACGGCGATTCAGGACATTGCCAGAACCAACAACGCCAGCCCGCAAAAGGTGTATGACGTGATCCGGGATGAACTCGTCGGAGAGAACCCGTTTGCAGCCATGCCCGCCGCAGCCCCGGAGGGCACGGGCAAACTGACTCTGGAGGCAGTGTGCGCCACATTCGGCCTGCCCATGGAGCAGGCAATGCAACGGCTCAAGGAGAAGGGCTTTTCTCCGGCTCCGGACAAGACTTTCAAGGACATGGCACAGGAACGCGGCTCCCATCCGAGGGATGTGTACGCGGCCCTGCGCGGCAACTAGGAACAGCGTATGGAAATACATGCCCGGGGAAGGGAAAAGGGACCGCTCGTGGCTCTGGTTCTGGCACTCATCGTGCTGGGACTGGGTTCCCTGTATCTGACATGGCGCAGCATTGCCCAGCAGCGGCAGGTGGTCGAGGATCATCTGGTCATGACCGGCAGCTCCATTCTTCGCGGCGTGGAAAACAACCTGCTCAGGCTGGTGCGTTCCATCCGGCTGAATCCGTCGGCAGCCCCCATGTTCTCGACCCTGGCCACGGACCTGTTCACGGAACTCGCCAAATCCGAGGACATCGACTTCGTCATGCTTACGGACATGGAGGGCGCAATCCTTTCCGCGTCCGTTTCCGATGGCGTGCCGCCCAAGCTGGAAATTCCGCCCCGGCTGACCGGTGATCTGGAACCGGGCCGCGCATGGCATCTCATGTTTTCCATCAACAAGCGCGACGTGCTTGTCTCGGGCGTGCGCACCCGGCCTTCGCTGGCGCTCATGGCGTTGGGCGAGACTCCGCCGCCTGTTCCGGACCAGTCCGCCAACCAGCACGGACGCGGGCCCGGCCACATGCGCGGACAGGGACACGGCATGGGCCGGGGCATGGGGCAGGGCATGATGCAGCCCGAACCAGCAAACGCGCCTCCGGTCTTTCTGCTCGTGGGCATCAATGCGGAAAAGAACATGGCCCAGTTTCGCCAGTATCGCCGGGCCGCCCTGTATCAGACCGGCTACGTGTTTCTCGCGGCCATCGTGCTCTGGTCGCTGGCCTTTGCCTATCTGAATCGTCGCGACCAGTCCCGCAAGCTGGTGCGCATGGAGCAGTTCCAGAACAAGCTGCTGGACAACATGCCCGATGGTCTGCTCACCCTGTCCGCCAGTGGCGAGATTCTGGCCGCCAACCATTCCGCAAAACTGCTGCTTGCGCCCCGGGATCAGGAAAAGGTGCCGGAAATCATCGGTCGCAACTGGCAGGATTTCTTCATCGGCATGCAGGCCGTGGAAGGCAGCGGAACCGCCCCCTATGAATGGGAACAGTTCGACTATCAGGGCCGCCAGCTGGAAATCCTGTCCCTGCCGTTTCAGGAAGCCGAGGAAAGCGAACCGGAACAGGGGCTCAGGATGATTCTGGTCAGGGACCGCACGGAAATCCGTTCTCTGGAAGAAAATCTGAACGAGGCAAAACGGCTGGCAGCCATTGGATCCCTTGCGGCCGGCGTGGCTCACGAAGTGCGCAACCCGCTCAGTTCCCTGCGCGGATTCGCCCAGCTTTTCGCCAACAAGCTCAAAGGGCAGAAACCGCTCGACGAGTATGCGGCCACCATGGTGCAGGAGGCGGACCGCCTCAACCGCGTGGTCACGGACCTGCTGTATCTGGCCAAGCCGCGCCAGCTTGCCCCGGTGCGCACCAACCTGCCCGAGGTGGCGGAATCCCTGTGCCGCCTCATGCGGTTCGACTTCGAGAGCCGGGAAGTGCTGCCGGAATTCGATTTTCAGGCGGACACGGTCTGCGCGGATCAGGACGCGTTCCGGCAGGTGCTTCTGAACCTGATTTCCAACAGTCTGGACGCCATCGGCGGAGATGAATCCCGCGAGGAACCGGGCAGCGTGCGCCTCGTTTCCCATCAGGACAAGGACGGGATATGGGTGATCGTCGAGGACAACGGTCCGGGCATGCCCGAGGAAATCCGGGCCGAGGCACTCAAGCCGTTTGTCACGGGCAAGAAGACCGGCACCGGTCTCGGCCTCGCCATTGTCCAGAACATCATGCGCGCCCACCGGGGCCGGGTGGAGATCGAATCCGCCCCGGGCAAGGGCACGTCCGTGAAACTCCTTTTTCCCCACAGATGCGACAAAGAGGTATCGTAATGAACGAGAATCGTACCGTACTGGTCGTTGACGACGAACACGGACACCGACTCATGGTTCGGGCCGTGCTGGAAGACGAAAACTGGACCGTGATCGAGGCGGGATCGGGCGAGGCCGCATTGCGCGCACTGGCCGAGGCCGCGGAAAATTTCGTTCAGCCGGACGTGGCCCTTGTGGACATGAAGATGCCGGGCATGGACGGGCTGGAGCTGCTGCGCGAACTGCAGGTGCGCAGGCCGGGCCTGCCCGTGGTCCTGCTCACGGCCTTCGGCAGCGTGGGCAGTGCGGTGGAGGCCATGAAAAAGGGCGCCTTCGACTACCTGACCAAACCCGCGGACAACGAGGAACTCAAGGCTGTGCTGAACAAGGCCTACGAGTACCACCGCCTGCTCGAGGAAAACACGCGCCTCAAGGAGGAGGCAGGCGGCGACCTGAATTTCATCGGCGCGAGCCCGGGCGTGGAACGGGTGCGCGACCTCATTGCTCAGGCCGGGCCGTCCGAGGCCACGGTCCTGATCCTCGGCGAGTCCGGCACGGGCAAGGAACTTGTGGCCGAGGGACTGCACCGCGCCAGCCTGCGCAAGGATCGCCCGCTGGTGAACGTGAACTGCGCGGCCCTGCCCGACGATCTGCTGGAAAGCGAGCTGTTCGGCTATGAAAAGGGCGCGTTCACCGGCGCGGTCAAGGACAAGCCCGGCCGATTTCAGCTCGCCAGCGGCGGTACCCTGTTTCTGGATGAAATCGGAGAGATGCCTGCGGCATTGCAGGCCAAGCTGCTGCGCGCGCTTCAGGAAAAGATTGTGGAGCCGCTGGGGAGCGTCAAGCCCGTGCCCACGGACGTGCGCATCATCGCGGCCACGAACCGCGACCTCAAGGCCGAGGTAGCTTCGGGCCGCTTCCGCGAAGACCTTTATTATCGTCTCGCCGTATTGGAAATCCGCATTCCTCCGCTTCGGGACCGCAAGGAGGACCTGCCCCTGCTGGTCAGCTTCCTGCTCCGTCGCCTCGGACGCAAGAACAACAAGATCATCCGCACCGTGACCCCGGCCTTTCTGGACGCCCTGAGCGGCTACGACTGGCCCGGCAACGTGCGTGAACTGGAAAACGTGCTGGAGCGCGCCCTGATCCTGTCCCGATCCGACACGCTGGGACCGGACCTGCTTCCGCCCCAGATCACGGCTGGAGCCGGAGCCTACGACCAGCCCGAGGCGGACGAACCGCACGTCAGTTCTCCGGCATCGCTGGAAGAAGCGGAGAAGCTCGCCATCATCCGCGCTCTGGAGGAAAACGGCGGGCATCGCGAACGCACGGCCGAGGCGCTGGGTATCAGCCGCCGAACCCTGCAATACAAACTCAAGAAGTTCGGGCTGACCAGACGCTAACGCGAATCCGGTCCGCTCCAGACATATTCAACGCCCCCGGATCGATATAATCGCCTTCCGTCCGGGGGCTTTTTTGCGTACGCTTTCAGGACTGGCCCGCTTCACAACCAAGGAAGGCTCCCATGCCCGAAAAAGAGAACACGCCCCCGACCGAACACGCCACGCCCGAGAATCTGGAAAAGGCGCAGACACTGCTCGGCAAGCGGTTCAAATACATCAGTCATCCCGATGACACGCTCAAGCGTCTGGCCCGGCTGGGCGCGGAACGGGTGGCCCGGGACATGGCCGTCTACCCGGACAAGTACGTGGAACGGCCCGCCCCGGCACAGCCGGTTCCCTCGGTCGCGCCTATGGACCCGCTGGACATCCTGCGGCAGGAACACCAGCTCCCGGCTCTGCCTCAGGTGTTTCTGGAACTTCAGCAGGCCATCAATGCGTCCAACACTTCGTCCGATGATCTTGCCGCAATCATCAGTCAGGATCCGAGTCTGACCGCATTTCTGCTGCGCATGGTCAATTCCGCGTTCTACAGCCTGCCCATGCAGATCGATACCATTTCCCGTGCCGTGACCGTAGTGGGCGTGAACCAGCTCTCCACGCTGGCCGTGGGCACCTCGGTCATGAGCCTGTTCAAGGACGTGCCTGCCGAGGTCTTGGACATGGAGCAGTTCTGGATGCATTCCGTGGCCTGCGGCCTGATTGCCCGCCGCTTGTGCCGGGTGACGCACAAGGGCGACCCGGAGCGCAGCTTCGTGGCCGGGCTGCTGCACGACATCGGCCAGCTCGTCATGCTCAAGGCCGAGCCCAGACGCGCGGCAGCCACCCTGATTCAGGCACGCGGATCGGATTCCCTGCTGTTCTCCACGGAGCAGCAGTTTCTGGGTTTTGATCACGCCACGCTGGGAGGCATGCTGCTTCGCAAATGGAATTTTCCCTATGTGCTCGTGGCCTCGGTTCTGGAGCATCATGTGCCAAAGAAGAAGCACAAGGAAGCCGAACCGGCTTTGGTGCACGCTGCCGAAACCATTGCCACGGGGCTGGGGATCGGCTCCAGCGGCGAATATTTCGTCCAGCCTCCGCACCCCAGGATATGGGCTTCGCTGGAACTGACTCCGGACAGTCTGGAAGAGATGGTGGAAGATCTGGATGATGAGCTGGAAGAGGCCTTCGGCGTGCTCATGAACCACTGATCCGAAGCGCGAATATTTGACAACCGCTCGCCTTCCCCTTATTTGAGGCTTCCCAACAACAGAACGGAGGCATCCGCAATGCGCGAAAGAATAGAAGCTGTTCTCGACAAGATTCGCCCCATGCTTCAGGCTGACGGCGGCGATGTGGAACTCGTGGAAATCACGGACGACAACGTGGTCAAGGTCCGGCTGCAAGGCGCCTGTCAGGGATGCCCCATGTCCCAGATGACCTTGAAAAACGGTATCGAACGCATTGTTCTCAAGGAAGTCAAGGAAGTGAAACGCGTCGAGGCCGTGTAGGCCCGGTGCGCGTCAGGGGCGGGAAAGCCGCCCGGTCATGCCGCCTGCGGAGCGTTGCACGGCAACGTTGTCCATGGCGGCGTGATTGTTTTGCAAGAAGGAGAATTTCATGTCTGACATAGTATCCCGGTTCGCGCCCAGCCCTACCGGATATCTGCACATCGGCGGCGCTCGCACCGCTTTGTTCGCCTGGCTTCTGGCCCGCAGTCAGGGCGGAAGGTTTCTGCTGCGCATCGAGGACACGGACCGCGAGCGGAGCACTCAGGCCGCCACGGACGCGATCATCGATTCCATGAAGTGGCTCGGCCTCGACCATGACGGCGACATCGTGTTCCAGAGCGACCGCGTCGACCGTCACAACGAGGTCATCGACCAGCTCATCGCGTCCGGCCATGCCTACTACTGCGACTGTACCAAGGAGCAGGTGGACGCCATGCGCGAAACCGCCAGACAGGAAGGCCGCAAGCCCAAGTACGACGGCACCTGCCGCGAAAAGGGACTCGGTGCCGGCGAAAATCGCGTTGTGCGCCTCAAGGCTCCTCTGGACGGTGTCACGGCTTACGAGGACATGGTCAAGGGCACCATTGCCGTGGAAAACGCGGAAATGGACGACATGATTCTGCGCCGCTCGGACGGTTCTCCCACCTACAACCTCGCGGTTGTGGTGGACGACCACGACATGGGCGTGAACCATGTGCTGCGCGGCGACGACCACGTCAACAACACGCCCCGCCAGATTCTGATCTACCGCGCCATGGGCTGGGAAGTGCCGCGCTTCGGCCACGTTCCCATGATCCTCGGCCCGGACAAGAAGAAGCTTTCCAAACGTCACGGCGCGCTCTCGGTCATGGAATACGAGAAGATGGGCTATCTGCCCGAGGCCGTGGTCAACTATCTGGTGCGCCTCGGCTGGTCCTTCGGCGATCAGGAGCTGTTCTCCCGCGAGGAACTGATTGAACACTTTTCCACGGACCATCTCGGCAATTCCCCGTCCGTTTTCGATCTGCAGAAGTTCGAATGGATGAACGGCCAGTACATGCAGCAGGCCGACCCGGATCGTCTGGCCGGACTGCTTTGCGACTTCCTGTCCCGCGAAGTGGAAGAGGAAGAGGCTGCCAAGGTCGGCAAGGCGGATTTCGCCAAATGCGTGCCTTTGCTCCAGCCTCGGGCCAAGAGCCTGATCGACATGCTGGAACAGGCCCGCTGCTTCATCGTGGACGCGCCGTTCCTCATGTATGATGAAAAGGCCGTGAAAAAGTTCCTCACCCCCGAGGCCAAGGCACTGCTCGAAGAGCTTGCCCCGCGCATCGAGGCCCTGACCGATTTCACTCAGGAGACGCTGGAAGAGATTCACCGTCAGTTTCTGGAGGACAAGGACATCAAGTTCAAGGTCATTGCCCAGCCCCTTCGCGTGGCCATTACCGGCAAGACCAAAAGCCCGGGACTGTTCGAAACCATGCTCGCCCTCGGCAAGGATCAGACCCTTGCCCGCATCAAGCGAGCCTGCGAGCTGTAGCCTTCGGCTGAAAGAAAAGAATGAAAACGCCCTGTGCATCATGCGCAGGGCGTTTTTTTTTATTGAAATAAAAAAGCCAGGCCGCGTAGCCGCGCCGTCTTTTCCGTGCCATCCTGCAAGGTGAGGATTTCGCCCTTCCCGGGCGAGTTCATTTTTTTGTTGAGGCAAAAAAATAAACGAAAAAGAGCCTCTATGCGGTGTGCTCCCGACTCTCTCGGGCAGGAACCAGTAGCGACCTTTCGCCGGGCGATTGCGACGTTTTCTGCGAAAACCGCATCGCCCCGGCTTCGGTCGCTGCAACTGGTTCCAAGCCCTCGCGAGCCGAAATTCGGTCTGAGTAAGAGGACAGTGTGCTGGGCGTGAGAAGTCGTCTCGTCCCTACCAAGCTCCCCCGGCCTAGCCAACCTTCCACCGTTTCCCTTTGATCAAGGCATCCGTCCCAGTGGCGGACGCACGGCAGAACAGCCTTGATCAAGTAGGAAACGCGCACGGCTGTGGCGGTCGATAAAAGGCGTTTTTTGCCTACTTTTGTTCGCCTTGAAACAAAAGTAGGTCGCCGGGGAGGCGAAACATCCCCTTAAAAGCTCGTAAGGCGTGTACGGCGAATTGCTTCGCCCGGCACGGCCCGCCAAGCTGGCACGGCCCCACCTCTTCAGGGCGCGTAGCCGCGCCGTCTTTGCCGTGCCATCCTGCAAGGTGAGGATTTCGCCCTTCCCGGGCGAGTTCATTTTTTTGTTGAGGCAAAAAAATAAACGAAAAAAAGCCTCTATGCGGTGTGCTCCCGACTCTCTCGGGCAGGAACCAGTAGCGCCCTTTCGTCGGGCGATTGCGACGTTTTCTGCGAAAACCGCATCGCCCCGGCTTCGGTCGCTGCAACTGGTTCCAAGCCCTCGCGAGCCGAAATTCGGTCTGAGTAAGGAACACTGTTCCGGGTGTGACAGGTCGCCTCGGCCCAACCAACCCCCCACCGTTTCCCTTTGATCAAGGCATCCGTCCCAGTGGCGGACGCACGGCAGAACAGCCTTGATCAAGTAGGAAACGCGCACGGCCGGAGCGGTCCCAAAAGGCGGCTTTTAGTTCCTTTTATCCGCCTTGATATAAAAGGAACTCGCCCGAGAAGGGCGAAATCTTCCCTTATCAAGTTGGTGCGCAGTATACGGCGAATTGCTTCGCCCGGCCCGGCCCGCCAAGCTGGCACGGCCCCACCTCTTCAAGGCGCGTAGCCGCGCCGCCGTCCCTACAGTTCATCCATGCCGCACATGCGGCACTCCGAACAATCCTTGGAAGGGCACTTGGCCGAGGTCCGGGACTGCTTGGCGCAGAGCCATTCCCTGTACAGGTATTCGCGCTTCACGCCGATGTCGATCATGTCCCAGGGGAAGGGGTCGTCCTTGTCGCGTTCGCGGTCGATGATGGCGGAGGGATCGCCGTCCCAGTGCTTGAGGGCCTTTTTCCAGCCGCCGTGTTCGGCTGCCAGCAGAATGAAATCCGCAAGCTCTTCGCCGCCTCGGGCCAGAACGCCCTGAAGCCGGGCCTGAAAAGGGGAGTCGTGCTGAAAGGTCACGCCCTTGATGGGCTTCATCATTTTTTCCAGTATCTTGAAACGGCGGTCGATCTCTTCTTCCGAGGCCATGGGCGCCCATTGGAACGGGGTGAAGGGCTTGGGGACCAGCGTGGATGCAGCCACGGTGATGCGCATGTACTGCTTTTTGCGGCCTCCGGGCTCCTCGGCGCGGATGGCGACCATGCGTTCCAGAAATTCGCGCAGTTCCTCATAATCCCCGTCGGTTTCGCCGGGCCAGCCCACGATCATGTAGACCTTGAGATGATTGACGCCGTATCGGGCGCAGAGTCGGACCGCGTTCAGGAAATCCTCGGGATCAAGCTTCTTGCTCATCATGCGCCGCAGCCGTTCGCTCGCGCCCTCCAGAGCCAGAGTCACGGTGCGTACGCCGCACTGGCGCAGAAACTTGAGCAGTTCGTCGGTCACCCCGTCCGCGCGCATGGAGGAGAGGGAAAACTTCTTCTTGCGCTCGTTCAGCCATTTCAGAAACGGGAGCAGATCAGGCCAGTCCGTGAGCGCAGTGCCCACAAGGCCGACCTTGGGCGGGTCGGTGTGCTCCACGATTTCCTTGAGCTCCTCGATGCGCGCATGGCGCGGAGGGCGGTAGATGTAGCCCGCAGCGCAGAACCGGCAGCCGTAGGGACAGCCCCGGTTGATTTCGAGCAGCAGGGTGTCGCGGAACGTGGCCCTGCCGCTGATGAAGCAGGAGAACGCGGGATCGTGCAGCGGGCCGTGCCTGCCGTCCAGCAGGCGCTTGACTTTTCCACTGGTTCGACCGGGAACGTAGATGCCGGGCCGATCCTTGACCTTGTCCAGAAATTCGTCCTTGGTGCCACCCGCGTACAGGTGGTCGCGCAGTTCGCTGAACAGGTCGGGAAAGGTGTCGTCCGCCTCGCCCACCCAGAACAGGTCGATGAATCTGGCGATGGGAGCGGGGTTGAGGAACGCGATGGGGCCGCCCGCAATGACCAGAGGAAGGGACGGGCGTTCCGCCGCGAGAGGCGGAACGCCCGCTGCCTGGAGTGTCCGGGGGATGAGGAGATAGTCCTCCTCGAATGTGACACTCCAGGCAATTACAGGGAATGAGGATAGTGGGCTATGGGATTCGTGCACGGCCGGAGGACCGTCCCCGGAACCGCCCAGCTTGTCCGGGAAGCATCGCTCCACGGCAACGCCGGGATCCGTGGCCAGCACGCGGTATACCGCCTGCCAGCCAAGGGCCGAGAGGGCCATCTTTTCCCCGCCGGGAACCACGAGCGCCACGGGCAGGCGTCCGCCCCGATCGGGGGCCTGGGGTTGCTGCGTGCCGAAATACGCGTCAAAGCGCGCATCACGGCCCTGGTCCTTATCGTGCACAAGTCGTCCCTAGTCGGCATTTTTGCGGATGAAGGCCGGAACATCGAGGTTGTCTTCCTCGAAGATGAACTCTTCATCTCCCGGTCCGGCAACAGCGCGGCGGCCCAGCTTGGGCTGGGGCATTTCCGCCTCGGTCGAGCCCTCGTTGGCTGCCTTGCGCAGGTAGGCCGGAATATTGGTGTCATTGTCGATGACCTGCTGGTGCCCGGGACGGCGCGAGGCCTGACGGCCCTGGCCCATGCCGCGGGGTCCGAGCAGGAGCAGCTTCTGCTGTTCGGCCTTGCTCAGCGCGGGTTCGGGTTCCTCGGCCGCATGTTCGATGCCCGTGGCGATGACGGTGATGCGCATTTCATCGCCTGCATCCGGGTCGAACACGGTGCCGAAGAAGATTTCCGCATCCGGGTCGGCTTCCTTGTAAATGATGTCCGCGGCTTCCGAGACCTCGTCGATGAGCATGTCCGGGCCGCAGGTGATGTTGATCAGCACGCCCTTGGCGCCCTCGATGGACACGTCTTCGAGCAGGGGGCTGGTGATGGCCTTCATGGCTGCTTCCTTGGAGCGGGATTCGCCGGTGGCGATGCCCGTGCCCATCAGGGCCATGCCCGAGGAGCCCATGACTGCCTTGACGTCGGCAAAGTCGAGGTTGATCAGGCCATGCACGGTGATGAGGTCCGCGATGCCCTTGACGCCGTAGTACAGGACCTCGTCCGCCTTTTTCAGCATGTCGGAAAAGGAGGCCTTCTTGGCCGCGAGCTGAAGCAGGCGGTCATTGGGAATGGTGATGATGGAATCCACGGAGCTGGAAAGTTCCCGAATGCCTTCCTCGGCCTGCTGCAACCGGCGGCGGCCTTCGAAGTAGAAGGGCTTGGTGACCACGGCGACCGTGAGCGCGCCCAGTTCCTTGGCAATGTCCGCCACGACCGGAGCCGAGCCCGTGCCAGTGCCGCCGCCCATGCCTGCGGTGATGAAGACCATGTCCGCGCCTTCCAGAGCCGCACGCACCTGATCCACGGATTCGAGGCAGGCGTTGCGTCCGATTTCGGGATTCGCGCCAGCGCCCAGCCCCTTGGTCAGCTTCTCGCCAAGCTGAATCTTGTTTTCGGCCAAGGATTTGTGGATGTCCTGACAATCCGTGTTGCACACAATGAACTGCACGCCCTTGAGCGCGGATTGAATCATGTTGTTGACGGCGTTCCCACCGCCGCCGCCGCAGCCAACGACCTTGATCTTGGCGTTGGTGTCGTGCTCGATTTCAAAATACTCCATGTTGTCCCTCCTCTGTTTCCCTGTATGGCGGCCGGGTCATGGACACGCAGCCTATTGCCCGTGGCCGAAGCCGATGAGTCCGTCCGCCTGATGAGCGTTTTGCCGCCTTGCTAGGCGATGTCGGTAAACCACTTCTTCATTCTGGACAGGATGCGGTCGAACCCCGAGTCGTCGCGAATCTTGAAGGGCCGGACTCTGCGTCCGCCTTCCTCTTCCGCACCGTGGAGCAGCAAACCCACGGCCGTGGCGAACTTGGGGCTGTGGACCTCTTCGGTGAGCCCGCCGATTCCCTCGTCAGGGAATCCGATGCGCACCGGAAGGTCGAAAATCTGTTCCGCGAGCTCCTGCATGCCGTCGATCAGGCAGGTGCCACCAGTGAGCACCACGCCAGCCGCGATCATGTTCTTGAACCCGGACTTGATGAGTTCCTGATCCACCAGCGCGAGGATTTCCTCGCATCTCGGCTCGCATATCTCGGCCAGCACGCGTTTGGACATCTTGCGCGAATCGCGTCCGCCCACGCTCGGCACCTCGATGATCTCGTCATTGGTGACCAGATCGGCCATGGCGCAGCCGTAATCCATCTTGATCTTTTCGGCAGCCACCATGGGGGTGCGCAGGCCGTAGGCGATGTCGTTGGTCAGGTTGTGACCGCCCAGCGCGAGCACCGAGGTGTGCTTGATGGAATCCTTGGAAAAGATGGCGATGTCCGTGGTGCCGCCGCCCACATCCACGAGGGCCACGCCGATTTCCCGTTCCTCGGGAGAGAGCACGGCCTTGGACGAGGCAAGAGACTCCAGCACGATGTTGGACACATCCAGCCCGGAGCGGTTGCAGGAGCGGATGATGTTCTGGGCGGACGTGACCGCACCGGTCACGATGTGCACCTTGACCTCGAGCCGTACCCCGGCCATGCCCAGCGGATCGGCGATGCCGCGCTGATCGTCGACGATGAATTCCTGAGGCAGGGTATGCAATACCTCGCGATCCATGGGAATGGCAATGGCCTTGGCCGCCTCGATGACACGGTCCACGTCGCGCTGGGTGACCTCGCCGCCCTTGACCGCGATGACCCCGTGACTGTTGAAGCCCTGAATGTGGCTGCCCGCAATGCCCGCGTACACGGTGCGGATGTCGCAGCCCGCCATGAGTTCGGCATCCTCAAGCGCCTTCTTTATGCACTGCACGGTCTTTTCGATGTTGACCACCACGCCGCGGCGCAGGCCGGTGGACGGCGCGGTGCCGATGCCGATGATGTCAACCCCGGTTTCCGTGGGCTCGCCCACGACCGTGCAGATCTTGGTGGTTCCCACGTCCAGGCCCACGATGAGATCGTTTTTGGCCATTGTCGTCTCCTTTTCCTCTATTCCCGTATTCCCTGTTGCGCCGGTTCCGCCGTGTCCGACGTTAGCCGCGCCTGATTACCCAGACCTTGTCGCCCGCAGCCGTGATCGAGGCCGCGTTTGCGAATTCTCCCCGCTCCATCAGGTCTCTCCAGACCGTCTTGATGCGGTGCAGCTGGATTTCCCACATGTCCGCGTCCATGCGCAGCGTGAGATTCCTGCCGTCCAGAAATATTTCGAACTCTCCGCCCTGATTCACGCGCATCCAGGCTATCTGTTCCTGCGAGATGGGGATTTCGCCGTTGCCGATCTTGCCCAGAAACGAGGAGAGCAGGCTGCCGACGGCTTCGTCCTCCCGTGCAACGGCCAGCATGGGCAGGGATTCCGTGTCCCCGGGATGCACGGGCGCGATGACCCTGCCTTCGGCATCCGCATAGTAGAGGCCGTTGCCCTGCCGCACCCAGAATGCGGGCACCTTTTCGGTCACGCCGATCCAGAGCCTGTTGGGTAGTTCGCGGCGCACGGTGGCGGCCTTGATCCACGGGTCGCGGAAGAGCTTTTCCTCGACCTCGGCCACGTTCATGTCCAGACTGTTCAGGCCGAGGCTCACGTCGCCCGTCTTGAGGATGTGGCCTCTGGTCAGTCGCTGGTTGCCCTCCACCGTGATGGAGGTCAGGCCGAAGAACGGATGCGTGGTGGCCAGTCTGTATCCATAGAGCAGGCCCACACTCAGGGCCGCGAGCACGGCCAGAGTGAGCCAGATGATCAGGATGCGGCGGACCACGATCCAGCCCGTGGGCGATCCATTGCCGCTCGGACGCTTGCGTCCCCCTCGGTAGGCATTGTTCTTGCCGCCGCCCAGACGGAGTTTGGCGGTCTTGTTCAGGGTCGCGGTGCTCACAGGATGATGACCTCCGTTTCCAGATTCACGCCAAAGAGTTCCCGGACCCGCATGCGGGCCTGGTCCATCAGCTCCAAAGCCTCCTCGCCGGTGCCGTTTCCCATGTTGACCAGAAAGTTTGCGTGCATCTCGGAAAAGCCCACGCCTCCCAGTCTCGCGCCCCGGAAGCCCGCCTTGTCCAGAAGCCTGCCCGCGCTGTCCCCTTCGGGGTTTCTGAACACGCAGCCCGCGCTTTTCGCGGTCACGGGCTGGGTTTTGCGTTTTTGGGCATAGGCCTGCTTCATGGCCTTGTGCACGCTTCTGGATGAAGCCTCGTCCAGCGCCAGTTCCACTTCCCAGATCAGGGCCTTGCCACAGCCCGGGTCGAAATGGCGGTATCCGAACTCGCAGTCCGCTGCGTGCATCCAGAAAAGTCCCTGCGCCGGGGTCCACAGGCGGATGCGGGTCAGCACGTCGCCGAACTCCACTCCGTATGATCCTGCGTTCATGGCGACGGCCCCCCCCACGGAACCCGGGATGCCGGTCAGGCCTTCCAGACCGGAAAATCCGGCCTTCTGCGCCCAGCCCAGCAGTCCCGGAAGCCTGAGGCCGGCCCCGGCGCGGACAATGATCTTGCCGTTCTGCTCCTCGATCCGGTCCGGGTACGAGGGCAGTCCTGCGCGAAGCAGGACCAGCTCGTGCCGCGCATTCCGGGCGAGCAGGTTGGTGCCCCGGCCCAGCACGAAGGGAGGGAGCGCGTTTCGACCCAGGAAGTCGGCGACCGCGTCAAGGTCGTTTTCCTCGCGCACGATCAGCTCCACTGCGGCGCAGCCGCCGAAGCCGAGAGAGGTGCGTTCGCTCAACGCGGGGTTGTCGATGCGTTCCAGGGCCATGGTGAAATCCTATTTGTCCTTTTTCTGTGCCAGATTGAGCCAGTGCTCGCCCACGGTGTAGATGGAGCCCGCGCCCTGCGTCATGAACAGGTCGCCGGGTTGCAGTACGTCGGGCAGTGCAGCCTTGAGTTCCTCGAAATCCGCATAGAACTTGACCTTGGTATCGCTGACCTGCTTGATGCCGTGGGCCAGGGACATGCTGTTCACGCCCGGGATCGGGGATTCGCTGGCCGGGTAGATTTCCGTGAGCAGAAGCAGGTCCGCGTCCGTGAACACCTTGCAGAATTCGCCGAACAGGGCCTGCGTGCGGGAAAAACGGTGCGGCTGGAATGCCACGACCAGCCTGCGGTCCGGATAGCAGGCCCGGGCCGTGCGCAGGTTGGCCCGGATTTCGGCCGGATGATGGCCGTAGTCGTCGATGACCAGCACGCCGCCGCGTTCGCCCTTGCGTTCGAACCTGCGGCCCACGCCGCCGAAATTGGCCAGTCCGGACAGGATGGAGTCCTTGTCCAGTCCGGCTTCGAGGCCCACGCCGATGGCGGCCAGCGCGTTGAGCACGTTGTGCATGCCGGGCTGGGCCACGGTGCATTCGCCCCAGAGCACGTCGTCCAGATAGACCTTGAACAGGCTCCGCAGGTGCGAGCTGATGATCTCGCCGCGCAGCCGGTTTTTCGGACCGAGTCCGTAGGTCAGGCACGGGCGCTTGATTCTGGGCAGCAGCCGTTGCACGCCCGAGTCGTCGCCGCAGACCACGTTCATGCCGTAGAACGGAATCTTGTTCATGAACGCGGTGAAGGAATCGTCGATGGCGTCCTGGTCCGCATAGAAATCCAGATGGTCGCGGTCCACGTTCGTGACCACGGAAATGATGGGCGAGAGCAGCAGGAACGAGCCGTCCGATTCGTCGGCCTCGGCAATGAGGTAGTCGCCCTCACCGAGGCGCGCGTTGGACCCGAAGGTGTTGAGTTTGCCGCCGATGATTACGGTGGGGTCGAGCCCGGCCTCGGTGAACATGGTGGCCAGCAGGGACGTGGTCGTGGTCTTGCCGTGGGTTCCGGCGACAGCCACGCCTGTGCGCAGACGCATGAGCTCGGCCAGCATCTCGGCGCGCGGGATGATGGGAATGCCCATTTCCCGGGCTGCGACCAGTTCCGGATTGTCGTCCGGGATGGCCGTGGACTTGATGAGCACGTCGGCCTTGTCCACGTTGTCCGCGCCGTGGCCGATGAACACGTTTGCGCCCAGCTTTTCCAGCCGTTTCACTGCCGCGCCTGCGGAAAGGTCCGAACCCGTGACCGTGAAGCCCATGTTGATGAGTACTTCGGCAATGCCGTTCATGCCCGAGCCGCCAATGCCCACCATGTGAATCTTGTTCACTCTGGCGCGCATGGCCGGACAGGCTTCGCCGCCTACGGTCAGATATGGTCCCTGTGCTGCTGCCATGAAAAAATCCTCTTTATGCGACCTTGGCGCAGAGTGCTTCCAGTCCGTCCGCAATGCGGGAGGCCGCATCCGGGCGGGCAAAGCCGAGCGCCGCGGTTTCCATGCCCTTGAGCTGTTCCGGGTCGCGGAGCAGTTCCGCCACGTCCCGCGCCAGCAAGCCCGGGTCCAGTTCGGACTGGGGCAGGAGCCGCGCGGCTCCCCGGTCTGCAAGGGCTTTTGCGTTCAATGTCTGATGGTCGTGCGTGGCCTGGGGAAACGGCACGAAAATCGCGGGAACCCCGGCTGCGGCCACTTCGAATACCGTGGTGGCTCCGGCGCGGCAGACCGCAAGGTCGGCCCGCGCGTATTCGAAAGCCATGTCCTCGATGAAATCCCGAACCTGTTCCGGGTCCGCGCCAGCCTCCCGGTAGGCTTGGCGCACCTGTTCCAGATCGGCCGGACCGGTCTGGTGGGTCAGGGTGATCCCGGCTGCCATGAGATCGGGCAGTGCCTGGATCACGGTGGTGTTCAGGGGATGCGCTCCCTGACTGCCACCCAGCACGAGCACGTGCCTGCCTCGTTGGCGTTCGGCGCGGAGTGCACCCGTTTCCGCGATGTCCCGCCGCACCGGATTGCCAGTGAGCCGAATCTTTGCCTCGGGGAATGCGCCGTGCACATTCCCGAAGGAAATGAAAATCGTGTTCGCGAAATTGCCGAGCATGCGGTTGGCTGCGCCGGGCATGGAGTTCTGCTCGTGTACAGCGCAGGGAATGCTTGCTATCCGGGCGGCCAGCACCGGGCAGAATCCCGCATAGCCGCCAAAACCGATGACCGCATCCGGCTGGAAGCGCCGCAGTTCGCGCCGGGCAAGGCACACGCCTCTGCCGACCCAGCCCATGCCCTGAACCATTCCCTTGAGCCCTCGGCCCATGATGCCTTTTGCCGGGAGTTCGCGAAATTCCAGTCCGCGTGTCCGGGCCATGTCGCCTTCCGGTCCGCTGCCGCCAAGGAACAGGATGCGCGCGTCCGGGTTGCGATGCCGGATTTCCTCGGCCACGGCAAGTGCGGGGAACACGTGTCCCCCGGTTCCCCCGGTGGTGATGACGAGTCTGGAGAGCGCGGTCATGCCTTTGCCCCCCGGGAAAGGTTCAGCAGGATGCCTGCGCAGATGAATGAAATGGTCAGGTTGGACCCGCCGTAGCTCACGAACGGCATGGCCACGCCCTTGGGCGGCACCGTGCCGAGGACCACGGCCAGATTGAGCACGAAACCCAGAGCCGGAATCAGGGTCATGCCGAACGCCGTGAACCGGTCCTGAAGCTCCTCCTGCTTCAGTGCCACGCGAAAGGCACGGTACAGGAAGAAGCCGATGAGCACGAAGATCATGGACAGGCCCACGAAGCCGAGTTCCTCGCCCACCACGGCCATGATGAAGTCGTTGTGCGCCTCGGGCAGGAACAGCAGCTTCTGTTTGCCCGCACCCAGCCCGGTACCCCATATCTGACCGGAGCCGAAGGCGTACAGGGACTGGACCAGCTGATAGCCTTCGTTCTGGGCCGAGGCGAACGGGTCCAGAAATGCGGTCCACCGCTTGAAGCGGTAGGGCGAGGACGAAATGAGCAGCCAGCCTGCGCCGCCCGCGAAGATCAGGGAAAGCAGCAGGTAGCTGAGTCGGGTTCCGCCTGCCGCGCACATGAAGAAGAGCAGCCCGGCCAGCATCACGGCGCCGCCGAAGTCCGGCTGGAGCAGGAGCAGGCCGCAGAACATGCCCGTGACGATGAACGGGGGCAGAAAGCCCACGGAAAAGGTTTTCACCATGTCCTGCTTGTGCGCGAAGAAATAGGCCAGATAGAAGATCAGGGCCACCTTGGCGAATTCAAGGGGCTGGATGTTCACGGGGCCGAGCCGGAGCCAGCGGCTCGCGCCATTGATGTTCAGGCCGAGGGGCGACAGGGTCAGGCCCAGCAGGATCATGGCCCCGGCCACCCAGAGATAGGTCAGGCCGTACAGCACCTTCTTGGGAAGCTGCATGCACACGACCATGGCTGACAGCCCCACGCCGGTGAACGCGAGCTGGCGGCGGAAGAAGTGGTACTTGTCGTCGAAGTAGTGCTCGGCCATGATGCCGGACGAGGACAGGACCATGATCAGGCCGAACCCGCCGAGCAACAGCGTTGCCAGCAGGAGCCAGTGGTCCATGCGCCCGGGCGCGGTCATGACGGAATTGAGCTTTCGACTCATGCAAGTTCCTCCACCACGCTCTGGAAGTGGTTGCCGCGCTGGGCATAGCCGGAATACAGGTCGAAGCTGGACGTGCCCGGGGAAAGCAGGATCACGTCGCCGGGATTCGCGTCCGCGTACAGCCGCTTCACGGCCAGATCAAGGGTCGCGTCCCAGGACACGGGAAACATCTTGGCGAGTTCGGGTTCGAACACCTCGCGGCTCGCGCCGAACAGGGCCACGCTTCTGACGTGATCCTTGACGTCGCGGGCCAGTGCGGCCACGTCGCCGCCCTTGAACACGCCGCCCATGAGCAGCCGTACCGGGCGGTCGAAACTCCTGACCGCAGCGACCACGGCTTCCAGCGTCGTGGCCTTGGAATCGTCCACGAACAGCACGTCGCCCTTTTCGCCCACGGGTTCGATGCGGTGGGCAAGGGGCTTGAATTCGCGGATGGCCTCGGCTGCCTGTTCCTCGGTCACGCCGAAGCGGCGCACGGCCTGCCACGCGGCTTCCACGTTGGACCTGTTGTGCTCGCCGAGCAGATGCGGGGCCTCGAACCGGTCCGTGGGGCCGAACCATTCCATTCGGGCGCGCGTGATGTCGCGGCCCTCAAGCACGGGGCGCAGGCTTTCGTGCAGCAGGGCCGCATCCGATTCGTTCATGTGGGCAAACAAATTGAGTTTGGCATGGAGATACTCCTCCATGTCCTCATGATAATCCAGATGGTTGGGCGCGAGGTTCAGGAACAGGCCGACATGCGGCTTGAACAGGCGGCAGTTCTGGAGCTGGAAGCTGGAAACCTCCAGCACGATCACGTCCACGGGCTCCATGTCCAGCAGATATTCGCACAGGGGCGTGCCGATGTTGCCACCGGTGAATGTACGCAGTCCGGATTTCTCCAGAATTTCGCTGATCAGCGTGGTGGTCGTGGTCTTGCCATTGGAGCCGGTCACGGCAAGGACCGGGGCTTCGATGAACCAGGAGGCCAGTTCCAGTTCGGCCACGATCTTGCGTGCGGGTACATCCTTCAGGAACGGCTCCAGTCTTTTCACGGGCACGCCCGGGGAAAGCACCACGATGTCCGCGTCCGCGAACTGGGCCGGGGAGTGCCTGCCGGTCTGGAGTTCGATGTCGCCCGCGATGTCGTTGACAATGGACGGATCAAGCGTGTCGTTGGCATCCACCACGCGCACGGTCGCGCCCAGCACGCAGAGCAGCCGGGCTGCGGCCAGACCGGAGCGGCCCGCACCCACAACCACGGCGAGTTTGTCGGCGAGGATTTTTTCCTTGATGAATTTGCGCATGATGCGGTTCATCGTTTCTACCTCAGTTTGAGCGTGCTCAGCGCCATGAGCGCCATGAGGATGGAGAGAATCCAGAATCTGACGATGATCTTGGATTCCGGGATGCCCTTGAGTTCGAAGTGGTGGTGCAGGGGCGCCATCTTGAAGATGCGCTTGCCCCCGGTGAGCTTGAAGTAGCCCACCTGAAGAATGACCGAGAGGGTCTCGAACACGAACACGCCGCCCACGATGGCAAGCAGGAGTTCCTGCTTGGCCAGCACGGCCACGAAACCGAGCGCGCCGCCCAGACTCAGGGAACCCACGTCGCCCATGAACACCTGCGCCGGATGGGCATTGAACCACAAAAAGCCCAGTCCCGCGCCCACCATGGCTCCGCAGAAGACCGTGACCTCGCCGATGCCCTGCACGTTGGGCACGGCCAGATACGTGGCGATCTGGGCATGGCCGGACACGTAGATGAATATGGCGAAGCAGGCCATGGCCACGACCATGGGGCCGATGGCCAGTCCGTCAAGTCCGTCCGTAAGGTTCACGGCATTGGACGCGCCCACGAGCACGATCATGGCAAAGGGCAGATAGGCCCATCCCAGATCGGGCTGGAAATTCTTGAAGAACGGCACGGCCAGCTGGGTCGAGTAGGCAGGCTCCTGAATCAGCACGGCAATGGCTGCGGCTGCGACCGCGCACTGGCCCAGAAACTTGGCCTTGGCAGACAGGCCCATGTTCCGTTTCTTGACCACCTTGAGATAGTCGTCCGCAAAGCCCACGGCCCCGAAGCCCACGAAGACCATCATGGTCAGCCAGACATAGGGGTTGGACAGGTCGGCCCAGAGCAGGGTGCTGATCGTCACGCTGGCGATGATCATGATGCCGCCCATGGTCGGGGTTCCGGCCTTGGCCTGATGTGCGGGACCGTCCTCCTGAATGTACTGGCCGCATTTGATGCGACGCAGCCAGCGGATCATGGCCGGGCCGAACACGATGGAGATGAGCAGGGCGGTGAGCAGCGCCCAGACGGACCGGAACGTGATGTACCGGAACACGTTGAATACGCCGATTTCCGTGCTCAGGGGGTAGAGCAGGTTGTAGATCATGCAGCACCCCCGTTCGAGCCGAGCTCCCTGTTCAGCGCATTGGCGAATTCCTCCATGCGCATGGAGCGGGAGCCCTTGAAGAGCACCACGGCTTTTTCCAAACCCATGTCCCGCCATGTCCTGATGAAGGAATCCGAATCGTTGGCGCGGATCAGGCGTCCGGCGCCGAAGCCCACGGTCACGTCGGCTGCGTGATCGCCTTTGTAGAACACGGCTTTCGGGTCGATTTCCCTGAGCAGTTCGCCCAGTTCCCTGTGCCGCTGTTCCGCTTCGCTGCCCAGTTCGCGCATGTCGCCGAGCACGAGCACCAGCGGACGGCCGTCAGCCATGACCTGTGCCGTGCGAATGGCATGGCTCATGGACAGGGGGTTGGCGTTGTAGGTGTCGTTGATCACGCACACGCCGCCCGTTGCCGTGCAGCAGAACCGCTGGGAATCCGTGCGGAAACGCTTCAGGCCTTCCACCACCTCGTCAAGGGTGAGTTCCAGAGCCTGAGCCGCAGCAGCCACGGCAGCGGTGTTTTCCGCATAGTGCTCGCCGCAGAAGGGGGCGGTGAATTCGCGTTCGCCGTTCGGGGTGCGCAGCTTGTAGCGGCCCGAGCCGTCGGCCTCGGGGCCGAGGAAGGTCGCGTAGTACGGCATGGCCGCGTCCCTGGTCGAGAACATGATCGGGAATTTGGTGTACTGCCGGACCGCGGCCAGAAGCTCGGGGTAGTCCGCGCTGACAACGGCCTTGCCCTTGGGCCGCAGAAAGCGGAGCAGGGAGGCCTTGGATTTCGCCACGTTCTCGATGTCGCCCAGCCCTTCGAGATGGCCGGGGCCGACATTGGTGATGACTGCGATGTCCGGGTTGGCCACCGGGCCGAGGTCGTCCATGTCGCCCAGATGGCTGATGCCCGCTTCCATGACCCACAGGTCCTGGTCTTCCCGGGCCTTGAGCATGGACATGGGCAGTCCTATCTGGGTGTTGAAATTCCGGTAGTTTCTGGCGACCGAATAGGCCTCGGAGCACACCTCGGCCAGCATTTCCTTGACCGTGGTCTTGCCTGCGGTGCCGGTCACGGCAACGAGCCGCGCACCGCACAGGGCGCGCCAGCAGGCGGCCAGTCGGCCCAGGGCTTCCCGGGTGTTGCGCACCATGAGTACGGGCACGCCCGGATCATCGATCAGACGGTGGGTGACCACGGCGGCGGCTCCGGCCCTGGCAGCCTGCGCCGCAAATTCATGGCCGTCCAGATTTTCGCCTTCGATGCAGAAGAACACGTCGCCGCGCTGGACGGCGCGGCTGTCGGTCTGCACGTTGTTCACGGCGATGGACTTGAATGCCTTTTCCGGAGGAGTGCGCAGGCATTTCTGCACTTCTGCAAGGGTGGTCAGCATGTTATTCGACCTCCCCGAGAGCGCGAAGCACGGCGGTCTTGTCCGAAAAGTCGATGCGGTCCGTGCCGATGATCTGGTAATCCTCGTGGCCCTTGCCCGCGATGAGCAGCACGTCGTTCTGGTTCATGGCGGCCACGGCCAGATTTATGGCGGTCTGACGGTCCGGGTTTTCCAGAACCTCGTGGCTGCCTTCCAGCCCGGGACGTGCGTCGTCCATGATGGCGATCGGGTCTTCGGTGCGCGGATTGTCCGAGGTGAGCACCGCGACATCGGCCCAGCGAGCCACGGCCTTTGCCATGAGCGGGCGTTTGGCACGGTCGCGGTCGCCGCCGCAGCCGAATACCGTGATCAATCTGTCGAAATCCAGTTCCTTCAGGGTCTTCTGCACGTTCTCCAGCGCATCCGGCGTGTGGGCGTAATCCACGAAAATGGGCAGATTCTTTTCGTTCTTCACGCGCTCCAGACGACCGGGAACTCCGTGAAAGTCGGCCAGACAGCGCATGTCCTTGCAGGACAGGCCGAGATGCAGGCCCACGGCCTGCGCCGCAAGCAGATTGGCCGCATTGTATGCGCCGATCAGCGGAGAATGGATGGTCCAGGTCTTGCCTTTCCACGTGGTTTCCAGCTCAATGCCCTGTCCGGTGCAGGAGAGCATCCGGCCCTGCACTGCGTTGCGGGGCTTGCCCCCGGCCTCGGGCAGATCGTGGTCGCCCAGACCGTACGCCGTGATTTCCGGATTTTCCTCAAGCAGCCTGCGACCAAACGGGTCGTTGAAATTGACCACGCCCGCCTTGTCCATGCGCGGGTATTCGCGGAACAGCTTGGCCTTGGCCGAAAAATAGGTCTCCATGTCGCCGTGGTAGTCCAGATGATCCTGCGTCACGTTGGTGAGCACGGCCGCGTCGAAATCCAGTCCGGCCACGCGGTACTGGTCCAGAGCATGGGATGATACTTCCATGATCGCCACGTCCACGTCCGCCTCCTTCATGTTGGAGAGCAGTTCGTGGGTCATCCAGCAGCCCGGGGTGGTGAGCTTGGCGTCGATGGAAAAGCCGGGCCAGCGGTAGTTGACCGTGCCCAGCACACCCACCTTGAGACCTGCACAGGAGAGCAGATGTTCGATGATGTAGCTGGTGGTGGTCTTGCCGTTGGTTCCGGTGATGGCCACGAGCTTGATCTCGCGGTCCATGACATGGAAATAGGCGCGGGCCAGTTCGCCGAGGGCGATTGCGGTGTTGTCGTGATAAATTACGGCGGCACGGCTTTCGGCCACCGGGGCGACGAGATCGCGTGCGGAATCCGGGGCAACCAGATATTCCGCACCGTTGTCCAGAGCGGCGGGAATGAAGTCCATGCCACGCACGGAGGTGCCCGGCAGGGCGACAAAGCAGTCGCCGGGCTGAACCTCGCGCGAATCGGTACGGACCATCAGGCCCTTTCCGCGAACCTTTTTGAGCAGCGTTTCGAATTGCATTTCGCCGCGTTCCTTGTGTTTCCTTCGGCTAGGAGAGCCAGAGAACAAAAACATCGTCCTTCCCTCCCTTGCCTGTAGCGTCCGGCCACGGTTGGCCGGCAGCGGGTTTCTGTTTGTCGACCGTCATGCCGTCCCCCTTGAGAACGGGTACGATGCCCTTCCGGGCCAGAGCTTCCACGGCGCGGCGCACGGGCAGTCCGCGTAGCGCGGGAACCGTCCCGGATACGGTCACGGGGCGCGGTGCGGGCAGGGCGGCGGCCAGATCGGTCGCGCCGTCCTTTGTCCGGGGGGCGCTCACCGCCACCGCAGTCTCGGAAATATTGTCCGGAAGCTTGTCCAGATAGGCCAGGGAACGGATCGCCACTTCGCGTACCACCGGGGCGGCCACCTTGGACCCGTACTGGGACTTCTGGGGTTCGTCGATCATGGCGAGAAAGAGCAGTTCCGGCTTTTCCGCCGGAATCAGACCCACGAACGAGGAAAGGTATTCCTTGCCGTATCCGCCTTCCCGGGATGCCTTCTGGGCCGTGCCGGTCTTGCCGGCCATGGATATGCCCGGAATGCGTGCGCTGCGTCCGGTGCCGTCCTCCTGCACCACTTCGCGCATCATGGACAGGACCGTGTCCGCGGTCTCCCTGCTGAAGATGCGCACGGGCCTGTCTTTGGCAGCCGGGCTCGGGCTTTTCACCAGAGTCAGACGGCGGGTTTCTCCGCCATTGGCAAGGCAGAGAAACGCCTTGGACATCTGTATGGCCGTGGCAGCGATCCCCTGACCGAAACTGATGGCGGCCAGGTCCACGCTGGTCCACTTCGTGGGGGGCATGACAATGCCGCCGCTTTCGCCGGGAAGGCGCAGCCCGGTTCTTTCACCGAACCCGAGTTTGGTCAAGTAGGAATGGTAGACGTCCGCACCCAGATCCGCCGCTATTTTCACGCATCCGATGTTCGAGGAATAGCGGAGCACCTTGTTCGCTGGCAGCCAGCGCGCCGGGTGCGTGTCGCGGATGACCTTGCGCGCCACCCTGTACCGGCCGTTTTCGCAGTCGATCAGGGTGTCCCGGGTGATCACGCCTTCTTCCAGCGCAGCCGCGAAGAGCAGGGGCTTGAGCGTGGAGCCCGGCTCATACACGTCGGTCAGGCTCCGGGCGCGGCGCTGGTCGGCCCGGGACTTGCGGAAGATGTTCGGGTTGAAGAACGGTGCATTGGCCAGAGCCAGTATCTCGCCCGTGGGCACGTCCACCACGACCACGATTCCGGCGCGGGCTTCGTACTTGCGGATGGCGTTGGCCAGGGACTGCTCGGCTGCGTGCTGAATCTGCGTGTCGATGGTCAGGCGAACGTCCTTGCCGTTCACGTCCACTTCACGCCCGTCCGCATCCAGATAGAGCCTGCGTCCGGACGCGTCGCGCTGGACAACGAACCGGGCCTTGCCCGGCACCATGCGTTTCTGGAACTCGCGCTCCACGCCCTCGCGGCCCATGCCGTCAACATCGACAAAGCCGAGCACTTGCCCGGCCAGATGTCCGTTGGGGTACAGACGGGTGAATTCCGAGGTGAGATGCACCCCGGGCAGCTTGGCCTTGTCCACGGCCAGAGCTTCCCGGTCCGTGACCTGCCGCTTGATCCATATGAATGGCCGTTTTGACGAAAGCTTCTTGCGGACCCGCGTCGGAGATATGTGCAGAATCCGCGACAGCACGGCCACGGATTTCTGCAGCGAGGCCGAGGCCTCCACGGGTCTGGCATACACGGATTTGGCTTCCACGCTGGTGGCGAGCATCTGGCCGTTGCGGTCCAGAATGCGTCCGCGCTCCCCGCGCTCGAATTCCGCGGCAAGGTTCTGCCGGGACGCCATCTTCTGGAGACGCGGCCCGTCATGGAGCTGCACCCAGCCTGCACGGACCCACAGTCCGGCCAGGGAAAGGCCGAACAGTGCCATGACCAGGATCATCTTGATCCGGCTGTAGTCCTTGCTTTTTTTGCCGTGCTTTACCATGTCTGCTCCGCGCCGCGACTATTCGGCGTCGATGCGCCTGATCTGTCCGGGCTCGGCCACAGCCAGCCCGTGTCTGTTTGCCAACTCCTTGAGCCGGTACGGGGATACCAGGTTGTTGCGCTCCACTTCGAGTTTTACGGCCAGTGATTCCTTGGCATCCAGCGCCTTTTCCATCTTGCGCAGGTCATAGGCCAGATCCATGCGGTCGATGTTCAGCCACACCGTGGCCATGCCCAGACAAAGGGCCATGCCGGTGAGGGAGAGAATCATCCACAGAAGTGTCTTGTCCGCTTTGCTCATGCCTGTTCCCCGTCCGCGCCGAGACGCTCGGCCACTCTGAGCTTCGCGCTTCGGCTTCTCGGGTTGGCCCGCATCTCCTCCTCTTCGGGGAGAAGCGGCTTTTTCGTCAGAACCTTGAGTTTCGGTATGCCGCCGCAGGTGCATATCGGTTGCCTGGGGGGACAAACACATCCCTTGGCGGCATCCCGAAACGCATGCTTCACAACTCTGTCCTCCAGAGAGTGAAACGAGATTATGGCCAACCGACCGCCCGGATTCAGGCGGTCCATTACTGTCTCAAGGTATGATTCGAGTTCCCCTATTTCCCTGTTGACTGCGATGCGCAGTCCCTGAAAGGTCCGTGTGGCCGGATGGTTGCGCGCCGTGTGCCGCATCTTGGGCGGGTAGGCGAGGCGTACGATCTCGGCCAGTTGCAGGGTCCGTGTGATGGGCTCCTGCTGTCGGGCTCTCAGGATGGCGGACGCGATTTTTCCGGCCATGGGGTCTTCCCCGTATACCCGGATGATTCGCGCCAGCTCTCCGTGTTTCAGTGTGTTGACCAGGTCCTTGGCCGACTGGCCGAAGCCGGGGTCCATGCGCATGTCCAGGGGACCGTCATGGATGAAGCTGAAACCCCGCTCCGCCTCGTCGAGCTGCAGGGACGACACGCCGAGATCCAGCACTGCGCCATCCACGCCTTCCCAGCCGAGCTCGTCGAGAGCTTCCTCAAATCGGCTGAAGGGAAGGTGGAACAGATGAGCGCGGTCACCGAACGGTCCCAATCGTTCGGCTGCCAGAGCAAGCGCCTGTTCGTCCCGATCCAGGCCACAGAGTTCGGCGTTCTCGCCCGCCGTCTCCATGATGAGCCTGGAGTGGCCGCCCATGCCCAGGGTGCCGTCCATGTAACGACCGCCCGGTCTGGGTCTGAGCCACTGAACCACTTCATGTAAAAGAACCGTTGTGTGTATGGACGCAGGGTCCGTCACGTTGTCTTCTCCCCGTCAGAACGGGAGGCTGACGTTGTTCTCCGCCAGCTCCTCGGATACATCGAAGTCCTCCTGCAGGAGGGCTTCGTAACTGTCGGCGGGCCAGATCTCGAACCGCCGTCCCGCACCCAGGACCACCACATCCTTGTCCAGCTTTCCGCTCTTGCGGAGATGCGCGGGGATGGCGATGCGACCCTGTTTGCCCACCGGGGCCTCGGTGTAGCCGGAATAAAGGATGCGGATCATGTTCTGGACCGCACGGCTGGGCGACTTGATCTTTTCAAGCTCGTCCTCCAGACGATCCCACTGGGTCGGGGTGATGCCGATCACATGTCCGTCGTGCAACGTCAAAATCATCCTGCCTTCCGGAACCTCCTTCAGGATCGAGTCCTTGAAGTCCGGAGGAAGGATGAGTCGCCCCTTGTCGTCGAGGCTTCTGTGCACGTGGCCGCGAAATTTCATCGGCATTCCCGTTGTGGCGTATTATCCCACTTTTTTACCCACTCTCGTCACGTTATTCCACTTCCTTCCACCTCTGGCGGAAAACAAAGAGTTTGTCAATACGAAATCCGGACTACGTTGGTAAAATAACGTGGGGATTGTTGATTTTCTGGCACCCTGCGCCTAGACTTCTCACCATCCACACGTGTACAAGTTGTGGAAAAGCGCAATTATCCCGCTGAAAATCGGGACGGAACCTGAAAAAAAGGGGTGATTTCATGGACAGGCACATCAAGATTATCGCGACGCTCGGGCCGGGAACGGACAATTACGACGCGGTAAAGGAACTGGTGCTTTCCGGAGCCAAGATATTCAGGCTGAATTTTTCCCACGGCGGCGTGGAATTCTTCCGGAAAATGGTGGACATCATCCGCAGGCTCGAAGACGAGACCGGATTCACTCTCACCATTCTCCAGGACCTTTCCGGCCCCAAAATCCGTACTTGCGACGTGGGGCAGGGCACGCTGGAGATTGCCAAGGGCAGCGAAGTGCTCATCGGTACGCCCGACAAGTTCGAGGGGGCGACGCTTCCGTTCATCTGTCTCGACATCAAGGACCTGTTCAAGGGGGTCCAGGTCGGGGATCAGGTTGCCCTGTCCGACGGCATGATCCGATTCACCGTGTCCGAGATTCTGGATGAATGCCTGATTCGGGTCACGGCCGTGAACTCGGGCATTGCTCCGCCACGCAAGGGAATCACCTTTCCGGGCAAGACAACTCCGCTGGCCCCGCTCACGGAAAAGGACAAGAAGGACCTTGCCGTGGGCATGGAGCTGGGCGTGGACGTTGTGGCCATGAGCTTCGTGCAGAAGCCCGAGGACATCTGCAACCTGCGCGCCGAGATGATCCAGTACGGACGCAGGGTGCCCATCATCGCCAAGCTGGAGCGCACCGCGGCCATCAGGAATCTGGATCGCATTCTGGATGAGGCCGACGGGGTCATGGTCGCGCGCGGCGATCTCGGACTCGAACTGGACCTTGCCGAGCTGCCGGTCGCCCAGAAGCGCATCATCAAGGCGTGCAACAAGGCCAGCAAGCCGGTGATCGTGGCGACCCAGATGCTGCTTTCCATGGTGAACAGCCCCATGGCCACCCGCGCCGAGACCACGGACGTGGCCAATGCCATCCTTGACGGTGCGGACTGCATCATGCTGTCCGAGGAAACCGCCATCGGCCGGTATCCGGGCGAGACCGTGCGCTTCATGCGCAAGATCGCGTACCAGATCGAAGGCTTCATGTTCGAGGGCCGTGAACGCGACGTGCTCCAGCACTTCGACCGCGAGCATCCGTCCACGTTTCTGGCCTATGCCGCGGCCATGCTGGCGGCCAAGACCGATGCGCGCGGCATTGTCTGCCACTCCACGTCCGGCGCCACAACCCGCATCCTTTCCGCATGCCGCCCGGCCCAGTCCATCTACGCCTTGAGCAGTGATCATACGGTCAGGCACTTTACGAATTTCTCCTGGGGAGTTATTCCTGCTGAACCTCCGGCAGGCGTGAAGGGGCACCAGGAACGGACCGAGGAGTTCGTCCGGCGCAGTCCCGCCTTCAGGGACGGCGATATCGCCATCATCACCGCAGGCCAGCCCGAGCCCGGCAAGAGCGTGACCCAGACCAACGTGGTCAAGCTGTATGAAAAGGCAACCAAAGAAGCGGAAGAATGAGCGCGAAGCAGAAGCACGACATCCCGGACGGACTCAATGAGGAGTACTACCAGATCAGCTCCGACATCCTCGGCAGCTTCAACAAGTACCGCCCGCCCCTGAACATCTACAGCTTCAAGGAGGATGTGGGGCGTCTCGCGCCCTTTTACAAGGTGGGAGGCAGACTGAGCAACGAACAGGTGGAGCAGCTCGCGGCCATGAGCCGGGAAGGGCTGCTCTTCGTGTCCCGCGACGACCACCCCGTGTACGTCAAGCACATCAGCTACCAGCTTGATCTGGTGCTGGTGGACAGGAATCTCAAGGAAAAGGAGATAGCGGACATCTTCACGCAGGCGCTCACGCGCAGGATGGGCGATTTCATGGCCCAGCCCGTGCCGCTTGTCTTCGAAAAACTCTGGGTGGACCTGATGGTGCTCACCGAGTACCTGTCCGGGGACATTCACCGTTCCCGCGCATTGGTGCGCCGTCTGCACAAGGAGCATTCGCTGGAAAACCATTCCGTGAACTGCGGATTTCTGGGGCTGGCCCTGTTCGGCAAGCTTCAGGCTCAGGATTTCGAGGCCGGAAGGATCAACCGCAAGGTGTTCGACCGGGTTACGGCCGGGCTGTTTCTGCACGATCTGGGCATGACCAAGGTGCCGCCGTTCATCCGCACCAAGGACAAGCCCCTGACCGGGGACGAGCGTACCAAGATCAACCAGCACACCCGCGCCGGATACGAGATGCTTGCCAAGCTCGATCTCAAGTATCCCGAGGTCGAGGCCTGCGTGACCGAGCATCACGAGCGCCTCGACGGATCAGGCTATCCACAGAAGACGCGGGAGCTGTCCTTTCCGGGCAGGCTCTGCGCTCTTGTGGATTCCTTTTGCGCCATGATCGTGAACCGTCCCTATGCCGAGGGCCTTTCCCCGGTGGCCGCCGCTGCCGATCTGGCTCAGGACAGGCGGTACGACAAGAGCATGACCGCAGCCTTGCAGGGGCTGCTCATGCAGGACCTGCGCATGAAATAGTTCAGGCTGTCCGGAAAGGCCCGATCGCGGCGTCACTGCAAAAGGATCAGACCTTCGCGTATTCATCATACGCGTCGGCCCTGATCCTTTTTTGTTCCTTGCGCTCGAACCTTTCCGAACAGCCTGAAAAGAGGGGAGCAAGGCCCGATCGCGGCGTCACTGCAAAAGGATCAGATCCTCGCGTATTCATCATGCGCGTCGGCCCTGATCCTTTTTTGTTCCTTGCGCTCGAACCTTTCCGAACAGCCTGAAAAGAGGGGAGATCGGGAGGGCTTGCGGCGTGCGGCGAAAAAGATCAGTCCCTCATGCTTCGAATGGCATGAAGGACTGATTTTCAGGGCGATTGTCCGAGGGGGAAAGGACATGCCCAAATTGGTTCCCGTAGTGACTGGAGGGCGTGGGAGACAGTGAATTCCGCTTGCCGGGGAGAGTGCTTCGGTTGTTTCCTTGTCTGTCTATTCAGCCGATATAAAAGAATAATGGTTCATTGTCCTGTGGGCCGAATTGCTGCCTGTGCCAGATCGTCCAGCAACTTTTCGGCATCCAGTCCGTAGCGTTCGGCCACTTCCGCAACCGTGTCGAACAGGGCCTGACAGAGCAGGCATTCACCGGCCTGTTCGTCCCGGGCGCGAAAGACGGCTTCGGTATCCGGATGGTCATGCACGATGTCGAGCAGCGTCATGTCCGGGGATATCTTTCGATCACGCGTGGTCATTGGTTCATGGCCTTTGACAGGGCAAGCGGGATGTGGGGGATGAGATCACTGATCTGCGAGCCGGGATCGGGCTTGGCAAGTTGACCTGCGTAGCGGTTGGCCTGAGCCGCGATGCGGGCCGCATCCGGGACGGGCAGACCGTATTCGATCAGGGCGCAGGCCATGCCGGTGATCGTGTCTCCGGTGCCGCCCATGGCCTCCATGGCCTCTTCGCTCGGTCCGGTGATTCTGGCGAGCTCCCCGGTCCTGTCGGACACGATGTCCGTGCTGCCCTTGACGAGCAGGCAGGCCGCGCCGTTGTCGTACTCGTAGGTCCGCCTGATCAGCTCCGGCGTCCTAGTCTCGTCCTGCAGGATGAATCCCCGCGTATAGAAAGGATGGGGCGCGGCTTCGTCGGCCAGAAACGCGAGTTCGCCCACGTCCGGCGTGAACAGGTCGTAGGCGGACGCTTCCCCGCTCATCTTGGCCGCGTACATGAACCCCGCGTCCGCAACGAGTCTGGGCCGGGGGTGCATTTCCCCGACACTCAGCAGCACCTTGTTGTGCCAGTCCACATCGGGCTGGAGATAGTGGAAGACGAGCGTGGCGTAGCTTCGTTCGGGCAGCACATTCACGAGATGGGCGTACAGGTCCCGGCTGCCTTTGCCCAGACCTTCATCGCCCACGAGAAAGGCGTGGGGCATGTCCATGCCCAGATGAATGCAGGCCTGCGCCGTGGCCCCCAGCAGGGCCGGAGTGCCCCGGTCCGGGGCGATGACGTGATCTCCGACCAGCAGAACCTTGCCCTCCAGTGTCACCGGGGCGTCAAGGAGCGGAAAATCCGGGTCGGGAACCGTGCCGACTATGGCGAGCATTGGCGCAATATCTCCTGATGGGCAAGGTCCAGGGCATAGCCGCACAGGGTATGCCCGATGTCGCGCGGAGCCGGAGCCTCTTCCAGCGTGCGACCGATCAGTTGCGTTGCGATGTACGGGACGTCCGGACATCCGCCGCCTGAAATGTTGACGATGATCCGGGTGGATTTTTCCACGGTAATCTTCATGTTGGCCGCGCGCACCATGATGTGGTTGCCGAAGTCCTTGACCTGAAACAGGTCCACCGGAGCCAGAAGCGGGCCGGTCACGGGCACGATTTCCAGAGGAGGGGTGCCGGATTCCGTCAGGGTGCGCAGGATGTTCAGTTTTTCCATGAGGGGGAATTCCACGACCAGATCGCATCCCTTCTGGATTTCCGGGGGCGGCCCCATGACCTTGATGGTCCATCCTGCCGCCTTGAGAAGTTTTTCCGCACGGATGACTTCACTCGTGTGCGCGAAAACCAGAAGCCCCCGGTCAACCTGCGAGTCCACAGGTTGCCGGGAGTCCTTTTTTCTGAACAGGTCCAGAATGCTCAAGATTGGCCTCCGGCCAACTGGAGACGGTATTCGCCGTCGCCTTCCTCGGAAATGGCCCTGACGGTCCATCCCCTGGCCTGCACGGCGCGGGACACGTTTTCCTTGGCGGCATCCGTGTCCACCAGCACGTCAAGCTCTCCGGACTTCATTGCTTCGATCTTCTTCAGGGTATCCAGCACCGGTTGAGGGCAGGAAAGTCCCCGCGTGTCAATGACATCACTCATGATGTTCTCCTTAAATCAGGCTGCCCCGGATGGGAACAGCCTGTCTTCTGGAATTTTTCAGCAGGCTGTTACGCCTTCTTGCGCATTGTGAAACCGATGAACAGGCACACTGCCAGTCCGATGAATACGGCGGCAATGCCGTGCGGGCCTACGCCCTTGGGAGAGCTGGCCAGCCCGAAGTTGTGGGCGAAGCCCGCTCCCACGATCATGCCGAAGACGAAGACCGCGGCATCGCCGTCGCCTTCACCGGCCATGAAAAGCTGCCTGCCGGGGCAACCGCCGGCCAGAGCAAAGCACAGACCGGCCAGAAGCATGCCTGCGAAGTTCCAGACAGCCTGAGTGTGGGCCACGGGCTGGTGCTCGAAGCCCATGTTGAACTGGCCAAGGACCAGATTCATGACAAGGGCGGCAACCAGCAGGGCGATCACGCCGGAGAGCAGATGTCCCTGCCTGAACAGGATGAGGTCGCGAAACGCGCCCATGGTGCAGAAGCGGCTGCGCTGGGCAATGGCGCCCACGGCCAGACCGATGGCCAGAGAGACGAGCAGCGGGGCGTGCATGGCGCCGGGGCCCTTGAGGCTGTAGAACAGGACACCGGACTTGGCCTCTCCGCTCACCTGCGGATAGATGAGCATCAGGGCAAGCAGGCCGAGCATGAACAGGGGCATGAGCAGGCCGACCGAGGTGTAGGTCTTCTGGCTGCGGCCCAGATTGTAGCCGCTGCGGAAGAACAGGGTGCCGATCCAGATTCCGGCGATGAGTCCGGCCAGTCCCACGATGGCGTTGAGGTCGCCTCCGGCAAGCCGGAGTATGGCACGCCACGGGCACCCCAGAAAGACCAGGGCGCCGATCATGGAGAATGCGCCGAGAATGAAGCGCACAATGGGCGCGGAACCGGCTCTGGGGCGGAAGTCCCGGCCGATGTATGCGGCCGCCATGGCACCGATCACGAAGCCGATGATCTCGGGCCGTATGTACTGGACCACCCTGGCCCTGTGCAGACCGAGCGCCCCGGCAATGTCGCGTTCAAAGCAGGCCACACAAATGCCCATGTTGCCCGGGTTGCCAAGATACTGCAGCAGTGCCGCGAATACCCCGATGATCAGTCCCGTGGCGACAATGCCTTTCCGTGTGGCAAAAAAATTGTTCATTTCCTCGTCTCCTTTTGTTGCTGCCGAGTTGGGCAGCTCTCCTCTGCATTGGCGGAATGTGCAAAAATATCTTCAAATCATTTCTCCTGACCAATTGTTTAAGCCGACTGGTTTCGATGATGAGTATCGAATTCATCTATGGAGTATGCTGTTGCAATGATGCCGCAAGTGAAAGGAATGATGTGATCCGTGCGGACCTTGCGCAATCTGGCAGGGAAAGGCGGGGGCGTGCCGTTGCCCGTTCGGCAGGCTGAAACAGGAAGCCTCCCGTGCATTGCTCATGCGCGGGAGGCCTTGGGGTGCGAATCGGATTGCGGGTTACATGAAGGCCCGGACCATGTCGCGGGTCATCTCGCGGTATACGTCGGTGGCATAGACAATGCCCATGATGCGGCCGCCTTCCTCGACAAGGGCCCAGGCGCGCTTCTTCTTCAGAAAGGAATCCAGAACCAGCAGTACGGGGTCGTTGGGCTTGAGCAGGGTGGGTTCGGTGACCATGTAGTCGTCCAGCCGCATCTGCGTGCAGATCAGGCAGGCATTGGCAAACTGCTGGTCCCAGTCCACTTCCCCGTCGTCGTGGAGGTATTCGTCCTTGAGCACCGAACTCTTGACCGCGCGGAACAGGTCCCAGATGGTGACCACGCCCACGAGCTTGTCGTTGCGGTTCAGCACCACCACGGCCTGATTGTCCGGGGTTTCCTTCATGGATTCGCGCATGACGCGGATGGCTTCGGCCAGACTGGCATCGTCGCGAACCGTGGGGAAATCGTCGCGCATCATGTCCCAGGCGCGCTTTCTGAGCATCATAGACGGTATCTCCTGTCTTTGCGATTTGTTCAACGGACGGATATCCTGCCGATATTTTGCCTTATTCGTAGCCGTACGCCATGATTTTGTCTACCCGGGAGCGCGGAACCGTGCGGTTTCCCTTGACTTGCGGCCCGGGATTGCCGCACATCTGAAAGCATGAAACACCGTTTTTCCCTTGCGGCATCGGCCTTTCTCCTGACTCTGGCCCTTTTTGCGGGTCCGGCATGTGCCGGGCTCAAGGTTCCGTTCGGGCCGGGTGAAAAACTGTCCTATGAAATCTACTGGACCTTCATCAAGGTCGGGTATGCCGAACTGGAAGTCATGCCTGACACCGAGATGAACGGGGTGCCTGCCCGGCATTTCCGGGCCGAGGCGCGCACCACTCCGGCCATCGACAACTTCTACAAGGTCCGGGATTGCATGGAAGCGTGGACCGACCGCGACGTGACGCGCTCCCTGCGCTACAGGAAGGACCAGAACGAGGGCACCTATCACAAGAAGGTGGACCTCGTGTTCGACTGGAGCGTGAACAGGACGTTTCGGTACATCAGGGGCGAGTTGCGTCATGAACTGAAACAGCCCGAGCATGCGTTCGATCCCATGTCCGTGCTGTTCAACTACCGCAGGCAGGTGCTGTACAAGACCATGCGCTACGGTGTGCCCGTGACCGACGGCAAGAAGTCCGTGATCGGGGAATCCGTGGTGGACGGCATGGAAACCGTGGAGACAAAGGCTGGCACCTTTCGATGCTGGCGGGTGAATCTGGACGTGAAACACATCTCCGGGGTGTTCCGGAAGAGCCCGGATGCGGCCTTGGTGGTCTGGTTTTCCGCGGACGAGCGGCGGATTCCGGTCAAGGTCTGGTCAAAGGTCAAGGTCGGGCATTTCACCTTGGAACTGGTCAGGTACACGCCGCCGTCCGGAGCGGGTGCGGAAAACTGACGGGATCAGTCTTCCAGCGTGTACACGCGAACCTTGCTGCTGCGGGGAAATTCCTGTTTCATGAGCCGCTTGAGCAGCTTTTTCAGCCCCTTGGCATCCGTGTCCGTCTCTTCCTTGGCAAAGCCGTCCACGGCGACATGAAACGCGTCGTCGCCTGTTCGGCGGATGACGATGGAACGGTCGCGCTTGTAGGTGCGCAGGTCCAGCCCCTGCCCCGGGGCGAGCTTGCTCAGGCGCGAGAGAATTGCGGGAATGGCAGCGGCCTTGTCCAGCATGTCAGATGATTTTCCGGTCGGCGTGCGCATCGGCTCCGGATTCGCCGAGGTCGTACAGCCGGATTTTGGTGCTGCGCGGGAATTCGCGTTTGAACAGGGTCTTGAGCAGTTTCTTCATTTTGGCGCGGTCGGTCTGAAACAGCTCCTCGTGATAGCCGCGTTCCTGCACGTCGAAGGTGTCCGGCCCGGTGCGGGCAATGGTCACGGAGCGATTGCGCTTGTAGGTGCGCAGGTCCACGGCATGGCCTTCGGGCAGTTTGTCCAGCTTGCGGAGCACGGTTTCCAGCGCGGTTGCCTTGTCGATCATGCCGCGAGGATAGACAGGGGCGGTGATCCGTGTCAAACAGCGCGCCAGACCCGGATTCCGGGCAATCAATTCAACAGATGGCGGTAGAGATGCTGGAAAAAGGAAACATCGTGGAATGCGAAGTGGAATCCCTGGCCTTTGGCGGCAGGGGCGTGGCCCGGGTGCATGGCATGGCCGTGTTCATTGAGGGCGCGTTGCCCGGAGATACCGTGGAGGCCGAAATCGTGCGTGCCAAAAAGCGGTTTGCCGAGGGGGTGACCCGGTCCGTGCTCAAGCCGTCGCCGCATCGCACGGAACCGCGCTGTCCGCATTTCGGCGAGTGCGGCGGGTGTTCGCTCCAGCATCTGGACTATGCCCAGCAGCTTGCCCAGAAATCCGATCAGGTGCGCGACGCACTGGTGCGCATCGGCGGAGCCGATCCGTCCGTGATGCTGGCTCCGGCCGGTTCCCCGGAAATCTGGAACTACCGCAACAAGATGGAATTCGCGTTTCAGGGCACGGGCAAATCCCTGCGCGTCGGGCTGCGTCGGGCCGTGCGGTCCGGCGACCCGGAACGGGCCGATGTTCTGGATATTCGGGAATGCTTTCTGTGTTCCCCGGATGCCATGAAGCTGCTTCGGGCCGTGCGCCGGTTCTGCCGCGAAAGCCGGGTGCCCGCGTTCGATCCCCGTACGGGCAAGGGCTACTGGCGGCATCTGGTGGTGCGCCACACTGCCACGGGCGAATGCATGGTCCACCTGATCACGGCTGCCGATCCCCGGCTTCATGCCCGGGCCGAGGAACTGGGCGGCAAACTGCGCAAGGATTTTCCGGGCCTGACCTCGTTCGTGCATTCCTCGCGCAAGAGCCGCCGCACTCTGGCGTTCGGCGAGCGCGTGCAGAACGTGCAGGGCCGGGACAGCATCGAGGAACGCCTTGGGCAGACCCGTTACCGCATTTCCGCCAATGCGTTTTTTCAGACCAACACGGCCGGGGCCGAAATCCTGTTCGACACGGTGCGCGAGATGGCCGGGCTCAAGGGCGACGAATCCCTGCTGGACCTGTACTGCGGCACTGGCGGCATCGGGCTGTTTCTTTCGCAGGGTGTCCGGAAGGTTACCGGATACGAACTGTCCCCGGAATCCGTGGAGGACGCGCGCGCCAATGCAGCCCTGAATCATTCGGAGAACTGCGAATTCCATGCGGGCAGTCTGGAAAGCGGCCTGCCCGGGCTGGCGGACATGGCCCGGCCCGACGTGATCGTGACCGACCCGCCCCGGTCCGGAATGCATCAGGAGATCGCCGAGGCCGTGCTGAAACTGGCCCCGCCCAGAATCGTGGCCGTGGCCTGCGATCCCGCCACTCTGGCCCGGGACGTGAAACGGCTTGCTCCGGCCTACGAGCTGCGCGCGGCCCGCGCCGTGGACATGTTTCCGCACACCACGCACATCGAGGCCGTGGCCCTGCTGGAACGGACCTCGAAATAAATGACTGTACAAGAAAAGCCCCCGGCTCGTTCGAGTCGGGGGCTTTTCTTGCGATGTGTCGCGGCTACATTCTGACCAGCTGGTAGTCGCGGGTGCCGAGACCGATGGCCTCGGCATAGTCCAGCCCCATGTGCTCGGGCACGTGGTTGTGGATGGCGAGGAACTTGTTGTCCCCGGGTTGCGTCAGTTCGGGCAGCTTGCTCGGGAACAGGGGCTGTGCCTCGTTCACGAGGTCCATGCTGGCCTGGTCCACGGCAACCGGGTCGAAACTGGCCAGAATGCCGATGTCCGGACAGATGGGCGCGTCCGTGAAGCCCACGCAGTCGCAGTCCGGCACCACGTCCATCACGAAGTTGACGTGCAGGCAGGGCTTTTTCTTGGTGGCAAGCACGCCCTTGACGTATTCCATCATGCGCTCCAGAAAATCCTGCACCCCGATTTCCCAGTTCACGGTCAGGCCGTTGTGGCGGCAGGCCACGAAGCATCCGCCGCAGCCCACGCATTTTTCCGGGTCGAGCGCGATCTTTCCGGTTTCCTCGTCCAGATAAAGTGCGCCGGTGCGACAGACCCGGACGCACGATTCACAGCCCACGCAATGGTCGGGATGCGGGATCGGGCCCGTGGAATAGTGCTGCTGCATCTTGCCGCGTTTGGACGCACAGCCCATGCCGAGGTTCTTGAGCGCGCCGCCGTATCCGGCCAGCTCGTGTCCCTTGAAATGGTTGACGGACACCAGAAAGTCGGCCGAGGCAATGTCTCCGGCAATGTAGGCGTCCTCGATGTGCTTGCCGTGCACGGGCACGGCCACCTCGTTGTCGCCCTTGAGCCCGTCCGCAATGATCACGGGCGCGCCGAGGACCAGCGGATCCCAGCCATGGCGTGCGGCGCACATGTGGTGCGAAACCGCCTCGCCGCGCTGGCCCACATACAGGGTGGACGCATCCGTGAGAAAGGGCCTTGCTCCGGATTTCTTCAGGAAATCGATGATCGGCTTGATCCACAGGGGCGCGCAGAAAACCCGTGACTCCCTGTTCCCCGAAATGAATCTTGATGGCGGCCATGTCGCCGCTTTGCACATGGCTGTTGACCTTCACGGCCTTGAGCAGCCCCTTCATGCGCTGCTCGAACGGGGCCTTGAAACTGGCCCTGAGATTCCAGAAAAATACCTTGGCGGACATGGTTCCTCCTTGTCTTGCGCGGGCAGAATACACGGGGCAGGGGATTCGGACAACAGTTGCCAGCCTCCCTGCCCTTGATTAAGACAGCCGCAGCACCATGAACATTCTTCTCATCGACAATCAGGACAGCTTCACCCACAACCTGCGTCACCTTCTGGCCTCGACCCCGATTGCGGGCGAAAGGCCGAACGTGCGGGTGGAGTCCCATGCCGCGCTGGACACCCTGAATCCGGAAGCGGACCTGCTCGTGATCTCGCCGGGCCCGGGCTCGCCCGTGGAATATCCCGGGTACGAGCGGCTGCTGGAAACCGGCATTCCCGTGCTCGGCGTGTGTCTGGGCATGCAGATCATCAATCATCTGCTGGGCGGTGAACTGGACCGGCTGCCGGGCTGCGTGCACGGCAGGGCGGACAGCATCGTGCTGGACGGTCGGGAAATGACCGTGGCCCGCTATCATTCCCTGCACGTCACCCGGGTGGGGCAGGGGCTGGACGTGCTGGCCCGCAACCGCGCGGGCGTGATCATGTGTCTGGGCAATCGCCAGCGCGGCCTGCTCGGATGCCAGTTTCACCCCGAATCCTTTCTTTCGCCTCACGGCAAGGAGTTTCTGGACTATGCGTTCCGCTTTCTCGGCCTCGTGTGACCGCGCGCGATTCGACGCGTTTGCCGGGGAGCTGGCCCGGCGCATGGACGCTGATCTGCTGCTCTCCGCCCCGGGATTCACCGGGGAGTCCCGCACGCTGGCGGGCATCGGTCCGGACCGGGAATTCGTGCTGGAGCCGGACACTTCCCGCGATGCGATCAAGTCATTCTGCTTTTCCCTGCCCGGCACCACGCTTGGCTATCTGAGCTATGCCTTTGGCATGCATTTGCGCGGCATTGCCACGGACAAGGCGTGTCCCGTGCCTTTTGGTGTGCTGCGGAAATACCGGGCCGTGGCCGAATTCCACGCCGTCACCGGCACCGGGGCCAGCGATGCATCCGGCACTGTGGAGATTTCCGGCGATCCGGAGACCGTGCGCATGGCAGCCGACCTGTTCAGCAACCTAGATTCGCCCGTTGCCCCCGGTCCGGTTCGCGGCCTGCCGGACGGTCCGTTCCGCGCTTCTCTGGATCGAGCCGGATACGAGACAGGCGTGCGCGAGACCCTGGAGCGCATCCGGGACGGCCACACCTATCAGCTCAACCTGACCACGCGGCTTGCCTGGGACTGCCCGGAGCTGGATTCCCTGAATCTGTTTCTGCACATGCGGCGCACGCATCCCGCGCCCTTCTATTTCTGGTTCACCGCCGGACAGCAGCGCATCCTGTCCACCTCCCCGGAACGCTTTCTGCGTGTGGAGCAGGGCGAGGTGCTGGCCCAGCCCATCAAGGGTACCCTGCGGTTCGACGAATATTCCCCGGAGCTGGAGCGCACTTTGACGAGCGATCCCAAGGAGGATGCCGAGCTTTCCATGATCGTGGACCTGTTGCGCAACGACATTTCCATGAACTGCGAGGTCGGGACCGTGCGTGTGGAGGAGCACAAGTCCGTGTTTCAGGTGGACAATCTGCTTCAGATGTATGCGAACGTGCGCGGCTCTCTTGCGCCGGGCCGGGATTGTCTGGACCTGTTTCTGGACGCGTTCCCGGGCGGGTCCATCACGGGCTGCCCCAAGAGGCGGTCCATGGAGATCATCGAGGAACTGGAGCCGCATGCCCGGGGCGCGTACTGCGGTTCGGCCGTGGTCATCGAGGACGAACAGACCATGGATTCCTCGATCCTGATCCGCACCGCAGTGCATGACCGGCAACGCGGCGTGCTCGAGTACTGGGCCGGAAGCGGCATCGTGGTGGACTCGGACCCCGTGAAGGAGTATTGGGAAACAATGGCCAAGGCCGAAAAATTCCTGCACCCGGGGGACGCATGATCCATTACCGCGACAACGGTTTTCACGAAGGGCCGGTGCCCATGGACCCCACCGCGCCCGCTTTCCGGTTCGGAACCGGTTTCTTCGAGACCATCTATTACAACGGGACGAGGCTCTGCCTGCTGGATGCGCATCTTGACCGTCTGCTTGGCGCGTTTCGAGCCTATGGGCTGGAGTACGAGACCGTGGATTTCCCGGCCGTGTGTCTGGAAACCGTCAAACGCAATCAGCTTGCGGACAGGCCTGCCCGGGTCAACATCTTCTATCCCGTGGAAGACGGCCCGGCCCGGCCCGTGATTCTGGCCGCGCCGTACGAGCCGTCCCCGCACAAGACCTTTCGGCTCTGCGTGTGCAACGACCGCCATGTGTCCACCCTTGCGCACTGCAAGACCATGAGCCACATGTTCTATCATCTGGCATGGACCCGGGCCAGGGCGCGCGGATTCGACGATGCCGCAATTCTGGATTTTCACGACCATCTGCTGGAAACCGGGACCGCGTCCCTGCTGTTCGAACGGGACGGCGCGTTCTTCGAGCCGGAATCCCGGTACAAGCTGGCCGGAACCGCCATTGCCGTTGCCCGCCGGATGCTGGACATTGCGCCGGTGCAAATCTCTCTGGACGCACTGCCCGAATACGATCACGCCTATGTGCTCAATTCCCTGACCGGAATGCGGCCCGTGGTCTCCATCGGCGAAACCGCATTCGTGCCCGCGGACGATACCTGCAAGCAGGTGACCCGGGAAATTCTCGGATAAAGGACTCTCAGGATGGAACGCACCCTTGCCCGTACGCTCTTCTTTCTCCTTCTGGTGGTCGCTGCCATCGTGGGCTGCTATTTGTATGTGGATCGGCCCGTTGCCGAGGCCGCGTTTCTGCTCAAGGACACGGGCTGGCATACTCTGGCCAAGGCCGTGTCCCAGCTTGCCAATCACGAACTTTTCACCGCGCTACTGGCCGTTGGATTCGTCTGGGGCGGGATCGATGCGCTGAACAACGGGCCGTCCTATCGTTCCAAATCCCTGCTGTATCTCTGCACCGTGGTGGCCGCAGCCATGCTGGCGGGCGATCTGCTCAAGCTCGTGTTCGGTCGTGCCCGGCCCGAACTGCTCTTTTCCCACGATATCTACGGCTTCTTTCCGCTGGCCGGAGATTACCTGCACTACTCGTTCCCGTCCGGTCACACCCTGCGCATCTTTTCGTCCATGACCGGGCTCGGGCTCGTCTTTCCGCGTGTGCGCGTTCCGGCTCTGGCCGTGGCCTGTCTCGTGGGGCTCTGCCGAGTTCCCGCGCTCAAGCACTACCCCTCGGACGTGCTGTTCGGTGCGTTCATCGGCATCACCATCGCGGTCTGGGGCTGGCGCATTCTCTATCCCTACGGCTGCGCCGATACCCATAGATAGCAGGTTGTCGTGTGTGGAGGGGGGGAAGATGCCTCCGGCGGCACGAGAAACTTTCGTGAAAGTTTCTCGTGGCTCTTCAAAGCTTTTTGGTTCTACGCCGCCTGTGAGAGTGGTGGAAATTTGGAAGGTTCGTTTGGCGGCGCAGGGAGGTGCGGAAAAGCGGAAACTTGCCCTGTCGAGGAATGGATTTCAGGGGGAAACAGGAAAACAAGGAAAAGAGAATTCCCTTCGGACCTACCCGTTTCCGGAATTTGAAGAGGCTGGCTGCATGTCCCGACAGGGCATGCAGCCAGCCTCTTCAAATTCCGGAAACATATGGGGATCCAAGGGGCCTTGCTCCTTGGCGGGTCCGGGCAGAGCCCGGCCCCCCGGGAGGGTCGCCGAAGGCCTCTTCTATGCCCGGCTGATGTAGCAGTACATGACGATGAAATGGCAGAAGCTGCCGAGCATGACGAACAGGTGGAATATTTCGTGGAATCCGAAGACGTTGGGCCATGGATCGGGCCGCTTGCAGGCATAGATGACCGCGCCCACGCTGTAGGCCAGACCGCCGCCCACGAGCCAGGCGAGCGCACCGGTTTCGAGATTCACGACAAGGGGATAGATGCCCACGAGCACCATCCAGCCCATGGCGAGATAGATGGCGGTGGACAGCCAGCGCGGGGCGTGCAGCCAGAAGATTTTCAGGAACACTCCGGCCACGGCGATTCCCCAGACGCAACCGAACAGGGACCAGCCCCAGCCACCGCGCAGGGGAATGAGGCAGATCGGCGTGTATGTGGCCGCGATGTAGAGAAAGATCATGGAATGGTCGATGCGGCGCAGCACGCGGGTTCCGGTTTCGGACAGGGGGAGCCAGTGGTAGAGCGTGCTGGACAGGTAGAGCAGGATCATGAACCCGCCGAAGATGGAAAAGGTGACGATGTGCCACGGCATGGCGGGGATCGAGGCGCGGACCACGAGCAGTACGGTGCCGAGCACGGCCAGGAGTGCGCCAATGCAGTGGGTGAGTCCGCTCACGGGGTCTCTGAGAGTGAGAGCCATGTCAGCCTCCGGGTTCGTTGTTGCGCGGAAATCCGGACGGGTGTTCCGTCGGCTTTGGGCAGAGGATAGGCGGTTCGGACGGCAATGTCACGCGTCGGGAGCGAAATTTGCTGGCGCCCTGCGGCTAGTCCATGCTCCAGACCTTTTGCACCTGATTCAGAACCGCACTCATGACCGGGTCCTGATCCCGATTGCGCTGGAAGATGAAGAACAGGTCGATGGTCAGGCCGTCAAAGGGCACGCAGTGCACGGGCCTGCCGATGCGCGAGGCTGCCTCGGCCTCTTCGGCGCGGAAAAAGGAGATGCCCTTGCCCGCGGCCACGAGAGCGCGGATGATCTCGTCGCCGTCCGCTTCCAGCGTGATGGCGGGCTGGATGTTGTTGTCCGCGAAAAACTTGTTGAACAGGGACTGGGCCGGGCAGTCGCTCGGCGAATTGATCCAGGGCAGCCTGGCCAATGCGTCCAGACCGCCCTTGATGGAATCCTTCCACACGTCGGGCACGGCCACGTAGAACTGCGTGGACTCCAGACGCACGGCGTGGATGTCGGACTGTCTGGGCTCCCCGAACACGAAGCCCGCGTCCAGATTGCCGGAGCGCACATCGTCCCGGATCGAGGTGCTGTAGCCCTGACCGAGCTGAAGCGTGATGCGCGGGTGGGCCTCGCCGAGTCCCGTGACCAGAGGCACCACGCGCAGGAAATCCGCGTCCGTGGACAAGCCCACGCTGACTTCGCCCACAAGCTCGTCATTGAGCAGCCGCGCCTCGCGCCGCATGTCTGCCACGGCTGCCAGCACGGCGTCGGCCCGGGCCTTGAGCAGGGTTCCGGCCTCGGTCAAACGCATTCCCTTGGGCGTGCGGATGAACAGCCGGGTGGCGAGTTCCTCTTCCAGCGACTTGATGTGGGCGCTGACCGTGGGCTGGCTGGCATGCAGCCGTTCCGAGGCGCGGGTGAGATGCGCTTCCTCGGCAACGACGATGAATGTCTTGAGCTGGTAGAGTTCCATCGGGCAAATCTCCTTGCAGGCTGGAAAAATCGCGTTTCCGCACGGAAGCGGATGCGCGTGGTCGTTTTTTTCGGGCAAACCCGGGAAAAACGTGCTGCTTGGCTCCTATTCGGTCCGGGAGCGGAAATCAATCAAAAATTCCGAACAAGTTCATCATTGAATATGATTGGAAGCACGTATCGGTCAAACGTATATGCGTTCATAGGCAGGTCGCACAAGGCGGCCACGGAGGTTATGCCATGAGCAGCATGGAATCCGAATCCCGTTTGGTCCTGATGGTCCTGAAGGACGGTCGTGAAGTCATGGTCCGTTGCGCTCCCCGGGCGAGTCGTTTTCGCGAACTCGTTGTCGCTGTCGCAACCTTTGCATCTCTGGCGCTCGTCTTCGTGATGGGGAAGAGCGTCTGAACATAGCGGGAAGCCGTCGCATCCCTCGTCAAGCAATGGCGGCGGCTTTTCCGAATCGGGCACGAAGCCGCGCAGCTCCGGTCATTTCATCCTTTCCGGCCGGAGATGTGCGGCTTCGTATCATTTCGGGCCGTCTCCCGAATTCTTCAATCAGTCGAAATCCGCGAGCAGCGCGCTGATCTGAATCCCGGCCACGGTCGGGGTTTCGTTGTAGCGGCGGCGGATGCGGTACAGGGCCTCGTGCAACTGGTCCGAGGAAATGCCGTTCCTCAGCGCGGTGTTGGCTTCGATGAACGCGGCAAGGCTGTCGCAGACCTTGAGCAGTTCTCCGTCCTTGGGGTCCAGACAGTCCCGGTTGCATTCCCGTGTCAGGACATCGCTGGAGACCTTTTCGATCCTGCCATCCCGGATCACGGCCGAGGCGAATTCGCTGCCCACTTCCACGCCGAGAAAGTATTCTAGCCGGGCCGCCACATCCGGAAATCCGCCCTTGCGCAAGGGGCCGAGCACCACGCGTTCCAGCTCCCGGCTCTCATATTCGCGGATCAGTTCGCCAATGACTTTCGATGCGCTCTTGACCGGAGAGATGATGTCCCGGGTCAGGAGCTCGGGCAGGTCGTGGAACAGACCGGAAAAGAAGTTGTTCTGGCTGCGAGCCCGGCACGCGCCCACTTCCATGCTGAAGAACCACGAGTATGCCGCCACGATGAACATGTGCCCCAGCACGGATGTTTCCGGCACGCGCGGTGTCTGGGACCATCGTTTCTGGAAGCGGAGCCTGCCGCACATGCGCGCGAAGCGGCCGAGGACCGTGTTACCCTCGTTCAGCAGGTCGGGCACGCCCCTGATGTCGGCCAGAGCCGCAAGCCGGTCCTCGAACGACTGCTTGATCTCGGTCAGTTCGTGGTCCATGCGGTTGATGCTTTCCAGCAGCTTGAATTCCGAATAGCTGGCATAGAGATGCGCAGCCTGAAGGATGCGGCGGGAAAGCCGTGTTTCCTCGGGTTCCAGCAGATAGCGGCTCAATCCGTCCAGAAATTCGTCGCCCAGCGGCGTCAGTCTGGGCCGAAGCTGGTCCAGCACCCAGTCCGTGAGCACGCGGTAGTCCTCGGGATCCTCCTTGATGCGGTAGAATACCGGGGGTTTGATGTCCGTGATGACCAGTCTGTAGAGATAGTCGTACAGCCCGCCCTCCACGATCTCGTTGCCCAGAGCGCGGCGTTCTTCCACGTCCATGTCCCGGGAGTTGAGCAGAAACAGGAGCCAGGCCACGATCATCTTGTGGGCCTGCTTGTCCACCTCCACCAGTTCCATGGGCCTGAGCTTGTCGTTCCAGCGCTTCATGAATGCGCCGGAAAAAATCAGTTCCAAAAGACTCTTGCGCACGATCACGGACATATGAAGCCTCCAGTCTTCAGAGTGCCCCAAACCGGCGGGCATGGCAACAGCCTGCGCCATTCCGGCGTGATTATACTCGGCATTCCCTTGCAGGAAGAGTATGATGGAAACAAAACGGGGTTTGCCATGACAAGGCGATTGAAGTGGACGGACTCCCTGAGTCTGGGCGTCAGGCAGATCGATGACCAGCACCGCGAACTGATCCGCATTGCCAACGGCTTGCTGAACGCCGTTGAGTTGGGGCGGCCCACCCGGGTGCTGGAAAACGTGCTGTCCCGGTTGCGCGAGTATACGGTGTTCCATTTCCACAGTGAAGAGACGTTCATGGAGGATATCCGCTATCCGGAACGGGGAGAGCATGCGCGGGAGCATTTTGCGCTCAAGCAGCGGGTCAAGGCCTTTCGTCGGCGTCTGTACAGGGATGAACCTCTGGAGGTTGGGGAGGTCCTTGCGTTCCTGCAGGGCTGGCTCCTTGATCACATTCTGGTTTCGGACATGGATATCGCCCGTTTTCTGCGGGAAACCGGGAGAAAACGGAAGCCGGGAAGCCCGGGAGGCTCCCGAAAGTGAGGAACGCCATGCCATTGGGTAAATGCCGCATCTGTCGCTATTGGGCCAATCCGCAGACCTGCGATCTGCTGGATACGCCGGACGCGGACATGCTGTCCGAATGCCGGAGACATGCGCCGCGTTTGTGCGGGAATCAGGACAAGCGCCCCTGGCCCCTGACCCGGGCCGAGGATTGGTGCGGGGATTTCGAGACCCGGTGGGGCGTGCCTTCCTGCACGGACTGATTTCTTTTTCAGCCTGATGCAACATGGTGTGTTTTCACCATGTGTGTCCGGTCGCGTGGTCGCGTCTTGTCATTGTTCGACTCAGGGTGTATACGGTTTCAAAATTCGTCACACGAAGCCGCAACCGATACGCTCGGCTCGCACAGGGGGGAGGCGCACATGCATATTTCCGAAGGAGTTCTGTCCGGTCCCGTTCTGGCCGCCGGATGGGGATTGGCCGCGCTGGGCACGGCGGTCGGGTTGAAAAGAATCGACATGGATCGGATCATGACCGTGGCCATCCTGTCCGCCGCGTTCTTCGTGGCTTCCCTGATCCATGTGCCCCTTGGGCCGTCAAATGCGCATCTGGTTCTCTGCGGTCTGCTCGGAGTCATTCTGGGATGGGCCGCCTTTCCCTCCATACTCATCGCCCTTGCGCTTCAGGCTCTGCTGTTCCAGTACGGCGGACTGACCGTGCTCGGCGTGAACGCCTTCAACATGGCCGCCCCGGCCGTGCTGTGCCATTACCTGTTTCGGCCCATGCTTTCCGGCCGGAGTGCAGGGCAGTTTGCTGCCGCATTCGGCTGCGGATTCCTGGCCTTTGGCATGAGTGCCTTTCTTACGGCCACGGCCCTTGCCCTGTCCGGCGACGCGTTCCTGCCTGCAGCCAAGGCCATTGTGGTTTTTCAACTGCCCATCATGGGCGTGGAAGGCGTGATCACCGGATTCACCTATTCCTTTCTTGCCAAGGTCAAACCCGAGGCGCTGGGCCTTGACCCGGCCTGATTCGTTCGGAGGCTTCATGAAACGCGTTTTTCCCGTGCTTTTGATGCTGATTGCCCTGTCCCTTGCGCTTCCGCAGAACGGCCTTGCGCACAAGGTCAACATTTTCGCCTACGTGGATGGCGATTCCGTTGTCACGGACAGCGGATATTCCCGCTCCCGCCGTGTGCATGACGGCATTGTCGAAGTGCATGACGCGGCCACGGACAATCTGCTGCTTTCCGGCAATACGGACAACGAAGGCCGCTTCACCTTTGCCATTCCGGCACAGGCGCGCGAGGGCAGGATGGACCTTCGTCTGCTGCTCAGGGCCGGAGCCGGGCATCAGGCGGAATGGGTGGTGAAGTATGCGGAATACGGAGATTCCCCTGCGGATGCATCCGGCGGGAATGCTTCGGTTGCTGCGCCGACAGTCGGCGGGGATGCCGAGGTGCAGGCCGCTTCCACGGAACTGGAGGCGCTGGTGGCCCGGGCGGTGCATCGCGAAATGGAACCGGTCAAGCACATGCTGGCCGAGATGAACCAGTCCGGCCCGGGCGTGTCCGAAATCGTGGGCGGCATCGGCTGGATCATGGGATTGTTCGGCATTCTTGCCTATGCCCGAAGCCGACGCAACTAGTCCGGCTGTTCCGTTTTGGTTTTTTTCCGGCCCGTGCATTGTCGCGGGTCTTTTTTTCTGTTAATTCCCCTCCTAAACGAGGGTTAATTATAACCCGGCTATCATGCCGGGGTCCCAGAGAATACCATTTGCGGGGTGGTTGTTTCCAGACCTTGTTAGTATGTTTATGGTTTCATATAGATACGAGAAGGCGCGCGGTACGGTCCAAAACCCCAGAACGGCTGCATCGAGGAGATCGACATGCGACTGACAACACGAAGCCGATACGGAACCAGAATGGCCCTGGACATTGCGCAGCACGCAATCGACGGCCCGGTCCGCATTCAGGACATTGCGGAGCGCCAGGGCGTTTCCGTGAAATATCTTGAGAAGCTGATTCGCAAGCTCAAGGATGCGGGATTCATCAAGAGCAAGCGCGGCCCCAGAGGCGGGCACATGCTGGCCCGCAAGCCTGCGGAGATCAGCGTGGGAGAAATCGTGCGGGTGCTGGAAGGGGATGCCCATCTGGTGGAATGCCGCACGGGCAAGGAAGACTGCCAGCGCATGGAGGTCTGTCTGACGCGGCGACTTTGGAAGGAGGCTGCGGACGCCATGTACGAAAAGCTGAATTCCATCACGCTGGCCGATCTGCTTGCGGACGCGGCCCAATGTTCGGCGCCCGAGGCCACACCCATGCTCATGGATTAGCTGGCCGTCCTTTCGGACAGTCCGGCATCATCCTGAAGAAAAAAAGGCCGGGAAGCATGCAGCTTCCCGGCCTTTTTTCTGTCATTTTTCCGGATACAGACATCGATCCGTGCCGCGCCTGCGGAACATGCGCAGCATGACCGGCCACAGCATCAGGGTGATTCCCCCGCCGCACAGGGCGAAAATGCCGATCATGACCGGGCGGCTGGGCCAGTCCAGCGAGGCCAGCCACATGATCCCGGCCCCGAAAAGCAGCAGGATGAAGGTCATCATGGACGAGGCCGAGCCGATGTCCCGGTTCACCTGCTCCAGAGACAGGGACACGCTCACCGGGCGTCCTATGCCCGTGCCAAAGGAACATGCCACCATGGGCAGGGCGAACCAGAGCGGTCCGTTGCCGCCGACCGCGATCATGCACGCCCCGGCCAGAATCACGATGCAGAATCCCGTGGTGTTGATGGCCACGCCGGACACGCGCTTGGACAGCTTGGCGCACAGCCACGCCCCGAGCATCATGCCCAGCGCGTTGAGCGCAAAGAATCTGGCGAAGTCGCCCTGATCCAGACCGAAGAATTTCATGTAGATGAAGGGCGAAGTGGCCAGATGCGCATAGAACGGGGCCATGACGAGGCAGAAGACCACCGTGGCCATCATGTATTCCCGGTTGCGGAACAGGGTCCGGTAGCGGGTGATGAATCCGATTTCCGCAGTCCGGTCCTCTTGGGGCAGAGTGTCGGCCATGCACCATGCACAGACCAGAGCCGCCAGTCCGTAGAGCCCCTGCACCACGAATATCCATTGCCATGCCGCGACTTCCAGAATCAGTCCGCCCAGCGACGGGGCGACAATCGGGGCAACGCCGATGATCACGCCGATGTAGGCGTACACGCGCTGCCTGAGCGCGCCCTCGAACGAATCGCGGCACATGGCCGTGCCCACAGCGGTCCCGGCTCCGGCCCCGATGGACTGGAGCACGCGGTAGGCGATGAGTTGGGACATGTCCTGAGCCGTGGCGCACAGCAGCGAGGCCAGGGAAAAGAAGATCAGCCCGAAGAGCATGATGGGCCTGCGTCCGTATCTGTCGGACAGGGGACCGTAGATCAGCATGGAAATGCTGTAGGCCACGAAGTACATGCTCAGGGTCAGGCCTCCCTGCGCTTCGGAAACGCCCCATTGCTTCACGAGCATGGGCAGGGCGGGCAGGTACATGTCCGTGGACATGGCCGAGGCCCCGATGATGAAGGCCAGAGCGAAAGTCATGGCCGTGCGGTCGTCTTTCCCGATCATGCCTTGGCCTCCGAATGGCCCACGGCGTGATCTTCCGGATGTTTCCGTGTGTGAGAACGCATGTATTCCTCCGAAAAAGAAGGTCGGCTTAACGTCCTTTGCGACGCAAGCCAACCCCTTTTTTTGCGTGTTCGATGCAGTGCCCGTCAGCGGCCGGGCAGCCATATGTAGTAGAAGCCGGCCCGGGGCGGCAGGAGCATGTCCGTATCCGCACCCAGAAGCGAAAACTTCTCGGGCCGGGCCGTGGAAAGGGCGTTGTAGGGATTGTCGTTGGGGTAGGCATCCCGGCGATAGGCCACGACGCTGGCGTTTTTCGGCAGGTCGCACAACGTGCGGGCCTTGGCGAACGCGTCTTCAAGGTAGCCGATCTGATCCACCAGTCCCAGCTTCAGGGCCTGATCCGCAGTGAACACGCGTGCTGTTTCGACCACGGCCATGCTGTCCGGGGACAGGTCGCGGTGTTTCCGCACCAGAGCGTGAAACCGCGAGGCCAGCGTGTCCGTGATGGACTGGAACAGTTCGCGTTCCTCTTCGGTTGCGGGTCGGAACGGCGAGCCCATGTCCTTGTCGCGCCCGGATTTGCTGACTTCCACGTCCACGCCGATCTTGTCCATGAGTCCGTTCAGCCTGGGCCGCATGAAGATCACGCCCACGGACCCGGTGATGGTGGTGGGGTGCGCCAGAATCCAGTCCGAGGGCAGGGCCGCGTAATATCCGCCGGATGCAGCCACGTCGAACATGGCGGTCACGACCTTTTTTCCGGTGCGTTCCCTGAATGCGAGCAGCTCGTGATACAGGATGTCGCTGGCCGTGGTGGTGCCGCCCGGGGAATCCACGGCAATGACCACGCCCTTCACGTCGTCGTCGGCTTCCGCAAGCTTGAGGTTGCTGACCAGTTCCTGCACCTGACTGGGTTTGGCCGAAAGCAGGCCCTGTCGGGGCTGGTCCATCAGGAATCCGCGCAGATGGATGAGTGCGATCTTGCCGTCTCCATCGCCTTCGAGCACGTATTCCCGGAGCGGTTCCGTGGCCTTGGAGGCAAAAAGCTTGACCTTGGGCGCGCATCCCGAAGCCATGAGCAGGGCAAGAATGAAAAGCAGGATTCGTGTGGGGTTCATGATGTCCTCCATGGGGGAACCTCTCGGAAGTTGGACCAGCCTGTCCCGGGGATTCGTTTCGAGTCCGGGAAACTGGCGTCCTCCGGCATCGGGAAGGGGGAACCCTCCGAAGCATCCGGGAATGTCATGGTCGCGCCAATGTCCGGTTCCGGTTTGGCGAATTCGAAGCGGCCGTTGCGCCATGCAGGCCCTTTCGCAGGCTCTGCCGGACCGGATTTGAATACCACGGTCTTGGGCCGCAGCCCGAAGCCAGCGTCATGATGAATATCAGAATCGGAAAAGACATGCATCGCACAATGTCTTTTCCGAAAGGCAATGGTCTGCGCATGCCCGCATTACCGTTTTTCCAGCTCTTCCAGCATGATGTCCAGAGCGTGGACCGAGATGCGTATCTCCAGAAAGGAAATCCACAGCGAGGCGAGCAGCAGCACGAGACTGACGCCGAACATGATCTGTCCGGCCATGTACCAGTCTTCGAACAGGAAGATCATGGAGAGCACGCAGGTGAACATGGAGAGCACGCCGAGGCCCTGCATGTTGCGGATCATGTAGATGCGCTTGCGCAGGTTTTCGATCTGTCTGCGCGCGGATTCGTCGCTGCTTTTGCGGAAATGGTCGTGCAACGCCCTGACCCGGCTGCCCAGCGACAGGAATCGGTTGGTAAAGGCCAGCATGAACAGCGAAATGGCCGGGAACAGCAACGCCGGGGTGGTTACGGTAATCTGCATGTTTGGTCCGTTTTCTTGAGGTCTGGTTCCACGCTGCAACGATGGGGCAAGCCCGGAGCGGTGTCAAGCCGTCCGGGCCGTGTCCTACTCTGCGGAGTCGTCCTGCCTGTATTCCAGAATGTCCCCGGGCTGGCATTCCAGATATTCGCAGATGGCCTCCAGCGTGGAAAAGCGGATGGCCTTGGCCTTGCCCGTCTTGAGCACGGACAGGTTCTGGGGCGTGATGCCCACGGCTGCGGCGAGGTCCTTGGAACTCGCCTTCCGGCGGGCCAGCATGACGTCGAGATTGATGATGATGGACATGTTTTGCCCCTAGATGGTGAGTTGCCGTTCTTCCTGCATTTCCCGGGCGTCATCCATGATCCGGGCAACCACGAGACCGATCAGGCCAAGCACGATCCAGCCGAGGTTTGCGTCGGAAACCCCTACCGCCACCATGCGCTGCCCTTCGGGATTGTTCATGGTCAGGATGATGGACGAAAGAGCCTGATTCACCGGGGCAAGGGCTTCCCGGATCAGGATGGTCCAGGCCAGCAGCCGATAGCAGCGGACATTGGCGTGTTCGAACACGATGCCGCGTTCATACAGGGCAAACAGTCCGGCAAGCTGCCAACTGCCGAACATGGTCACGGACACGGGCAGGAGTGAAGCCAGACAGCCCAGCAGCCGGGTGGTCGTGGTGGGGGCGCTCAGAATCATGTCCGGGTTCACGGCGAGCATGGAGTCGAAATTGAAGAACGAGGGTTCGCCCGGCGTGTACGTGGTCCAGAGCAGGACGGACATTACGGGGGTGGCCGCCATATAGGTCAGGGCAAGGTATCGGATGACCCGGCTCATGCGGTTGATCTGTTTCATGGGTTTCTCCTTGGGTGATGTTTTCTTCAGCGTCTTTTGCGATGATTTGTTATCGTTTGTCAATAAGTTTTTCTTAAAAATCGGTAAAAAATTCCTTTTCGGGGATAACCGTTTTCCGACATTGAGGAAGTTCCCGGGAGCGATGGATACAGCTTTTTCGAAGGGGTGGTGCGACGGGAAAAAACATGTTTTTTTATGGTCAACCATACCGGGCCATTACCCTCACTATCAGCTTGAAAGTACAAACGAATACTTGGGTGCCCTCTTGCGCTCATTCCCTGCTTGGGCTAGTCTCCCACCTCAGTCATGAAGTCCTTCAGGTGGCCCCGGCCCTAACAGGGAATCCGGTGAAACTCCGGAGCGGTCCCGCCGCTGTCATCCCCTGCTGATTCCTGTTTCCACAATGCCACTGCCCTGCGGGGCGGGAAGGCGGAACAGGCGGGGAGAGCCAGAATACCTGCCTGAAGCGTTTCCTGCCGGATGCGACCCGCGGAGGTCGCTGCCGACAAATTTGCCTGTACAAACATCAAACCGTTGCCGGATTCACGCGGTTCCGCCGCCTGAGTCATCCACGGCAGCCGACAACAACCGACGGGACGGCCGCGCGGGCGGTTCTGTGTCCCCAGCTTTCCGTGAAGCACGGTTTTCAGAGAGATTACATGCCGGTTCAGATCAAGAAACGAGACGGTCGCGTCGAGACCTGGTCCTCCAGGCGCATCGGAGACGCCATTTTCAAGGCGCTCAAGGGCAGCGGAATCAAGGATCCCCTGCTGGCCAGGCGTCTGGCGAAGAAAGTCGAAAAGAAACTCAAGGACGTGGACGTTCCGGAGCAGGAGCTGGTTCAGGACATGGTTCAGGAAGTCCTGATGGAATCCCGGCTCTACAAGGTGGCAGAGCGGTACATCATCTACCGCGAGAAGCGCCGCGAGCTGCGTACCCACAATCAGGCGTTTCTGGACATTTCCGCTGTCACCGAGAGCTATCTCGACAACATCGACTGGCGGGTCAACGAAAATTCCAACATGGTGCATTCCTTTCAGGGACTGATTCTGCATATGGCCGGTTCGGTTCAGGCCAGATACGTGCTGGAAAAGTATCCCGAGGAAGTGCGCATGGCCCACAACCACGGATATTTCCACATCCACGACCTGTCCTTCGGTCTTGCCGGATACTGCTCGGGCTGGTCCCTGCGCGACCTGCTCATCGAGGGCTTCAATCTGGACGACCGCTGCTCGTCCACCCCGGCCAAGCATTTTGACGCGGCCTGCGGCCAGATCGTCAACTTTCTCGGCACGCTCCAGAACGAATGGGCCGGAGCTCAGGCGTTCAACAACGTGGACACCTATCTTGCCCCGTTCATCCGGTACGACAATCTGAACTACTGGAACGTGAAGCAGCAGATCCAGAAGCTGCTCCACAACCTGAACGCCACATCCCGCTGGGGCGGCCAGAGCCCGTTCACGAACTTCACCTTCGACTTCGTGCCTCCGTCCCACATCGCCAACGAGCCGATCATCATCGGCGGCGAGTTCCAGGACTCCACCTACGGCGAATATGCCGAGGAAATGGCCATGATCAACCGGGCCTTCCTCGAAGTCATGCTCGAAGGCGACGCGGACGGCCGCATCTTCTCCTTCCCCATTCCCACGTACAACGTGACCAAGGATTTTCCGTGGGAGTCCGAGGAAGGCAAGCTGCTGCTCAAGATGACCGCCAAGTACGGCGCGCCCTACTTCCAGAACTTCATCAATTCGGATCTGAATCCCGAGGACGTGCGCTCCATGTGCTGCCGCCTCCAGATGGACCTGCGCGAAATCCGCAAGAAGACCGGCGGCCTGTTCGGCGCGGGCGACCTGACCGGTTCCATCGGCGTGGTCACCCTGAACCTGCCCAAGCTCGCGTATCTGGCCCACAATGAAGATGACTTCATCGATCTGGTCACCGAATACGCGGAACTGGCCCGCGACTCTCTGGAATTCAAGCGCAAGATCGTGGAAAAGAATCTGAACGCGGGCATGTTCCCGTTCTCCCGCCGCTACCTGAAAAACGGGTTCAACGGCCACTTCTCCACCATCGGCCTGATCGGTGGCCACGAGGCCTGCATGAATCTGCTGCACAAGGGCATCGATTCGAAGTCCGGCTCCCGGCTCATGCAGCGCGTGCTCAACCAGCTCCGCAAGCTGGTCGTGGACTTTCAGGAGCAGACCGGCCACCTCTACAATCTGGAGGCCACTCCGGGCGAAGGCACCTGCTACCGTCTGGCCAAGATCGACAAGGACCTCTACGCCGACATCTACACCTCGGGCTCGGATATTCCCTACTACACGAATTCCACCCTGCTGCCCGTGGGCGTGACCTCGGACGTGTTCTTTGCGCTGGAGCATCAGAACGAACTCCAGACCCTGTACAACGGCGGTACCGTGTTCCACACCTTCCTTGGCGAGGCCGTGCCGGACGAGGAAAGCGTGAAAAGCTTCCTGCTCAAGGCCATGAGCAACACCAAGATTCCCTACATCTCGGTTACGCCCACCTTTTCGGTGTGCCGGGATCACGGCTACATTGCGGGCGAGCACTTCGAGTGCCCCACCTGCGGCGGGGAAACCGAAGTCTACACCCGCGTGGTGGGCTACTACCGTCCGGTGAGCCGCTGGAACAAGGGCAAGCAGGAAGAATACAGGGACCGCACCGAGTACGCCATGGAAGGCTTCTGCGCTTCCGCGTAATTGCGGCAGGATGGAATCGCCATGATTCTCGACGCGAACCAGATAACGTCCATCAGGCAGCGGAACGACGAGGAACTGCGCCGGGGCGGCCGCGCCACGCACGGCTATCCGGCACAGACCATCCAGAACCTGCTGCACACCATCGAGGCGCTGAAAAAGGAAAAGCGCAAGTGGAAGAAACTGGCTCAGACCCGAGGCAAGTCTCTTGAGGACATTCTGAGCATCGCGTCCGCGACCGGAAACGGTTCGAAGAAGGACTGACAACGCGGCCCGCCCCTGATTTCAGGTGGCGGGCCTTTTCAATGCGCAGGGCACAATGGGGGCAGAGGCATGCATGTTTTTTCTCTTGCTGCCTTGACGCGCTGCCCATATTCCCGCACTTCTGGAAGATGGAATCATTCAACCAGGAGAAAGCGGGATGAAGAAGAGCATTGCGGCATTGTTCGTGGCGGCGCTGTTTCTTGGAGTGTGTTCGATGGCCATTGCCGGGACTCCGGAGCTGCGCGGAACGTGGAAGGGGATGTCCTATCTGCACAAGAAGGACGCGGGATTTGTCGAGGGACAGGTCGCGGTCGTGATCAACGAGCAGAAGGGGCAGCTTTTTGCCGGGTACAAGCTGTGGTTCGACAGAAAGACCAAGGAAGTGGTGCGGGAAGGATTTTCCGGGGTGCTGGCGGACGATGGCGTGACTCTGTATCTGGCGGATCACGAGGCCGGGTATACCACGGGCCTGCTGACCGGCAGGCAGACCCTGTCCCTGTATTACGTGGAGCACGGCGCACTGGCCAAGACCATCCTGCAGAAGCTGGAGCGCATCCGGTTCACCAAGGCGTTCGTGGAGATCGATTCGGACGGGGATTCCACGATCATGCGCACCGAGATTTTCAATGTGTACCCCCTGAATGCCGAGCGCATCCTGAGCGAAGCCGATCTGGACAAGGACGGCAAGCTGACCAGCAGGGAATGGGAAGCGTGGAAGAAGAAGAACCCGTAGAGGGTCGCCGGGAAAGCTGAGATTGCAGAAAAAAGGGCCGGGAATTCCGAATGGAGTTCCCGGCCCTTGGATTGCGGCTATCCGTCTTCCTGAAATGCCTTCCAGTCGGCAAGGAAACTGGCCAGACCGGAGTCCGTGAGCGGATGCCTGATGAGTTCCTCGATCACGGCAAAGGGTATGGTGGCCACGTCCGCGCCGATGAGTGCGCCTTCGAGCACATGCATGGGATTGCGCACGCTGGCCACGAGAATCTTCGTGTCGAATCCGTAGTTGTCGTAGATTTCGCGAATCTGGGACACGATTTCCATGCCGCCCCGGGATATGGCGTCCAGTCGTCCCACGAACGGGCTGACATAGTCCGCGCCGAGCTTGGCAGCCAGCAGAGCCTGCATGGGGGAGAAGATCAGGGTCACGTTGGTGCGGATGCCGTCGCCGCGCAGCACCTTGAGCGCCTTGAGCCCCTCGCGGATCATGGGAATCTTGACCACCACGTTCTTGCCCATGGCGTGCAGGTCGCGGGCTTCGCGGATCATGCCCTCGGCATCCTCGCTCACGACTTCCAGACTGACCGGGCCGTCCACGATCTTCAGGATTTCCCGTGCCTGCGACCGCCAATCGCCGCCTTCGCGTGCCAGAAGCGTGGGATTCGTGGTCACGCCGTCCACAAGTCCGAGTTCCTCCGCTTCCCGAATCTGGCTGAGGTTCGCGGTGTCCAGAAAGAATTGCATTGATCCTCCTCGGTTGGTCTCAATCGGGTAAAGAGCGTCCACCATATCATGAAACCCGGGGAGGGCAACAGTTTCGTCGGGATGCGCAAAAAGCGGGGCGCTCAGTTTCCGAACGGGGTCTGGGTGATGAAGAAATCGAACTCGCGCAGGAGCTGGACCTTTTCCTCTTCGGCGAGCTGTTCGCGTTCCTCGTCGGGCAGGCCGCATTCCTGAAAACGGCTCAGGGAAAGATAGCAGGTCTTGACCCGGATCAGGTCGCGGGACTGACGGTGCTTGCCGAAGTAGTAGGCCAGAATCTTTACCGCACTCTTGATGTTTTCCTTGGTGTGCGGCAGCTCCCGGATGTCCAGAATGGAGCGGTCGTCCCCGGTTTCGACGAGGGGAAGCACGTCCATGACCACGCGCCGGGAAGCGCGCAGGGAGGCCGGGCTGACGCGGTAGACCTTGACGGTCTTGCGGTTGAGGAGCGCCCGGAGGATGAGCAGGAATCCGAGCAGGCAGAACAGGGGAATCCAGATGTCCATGTAGAGCATTGTCGCACCTGTGAGAATGAATTGGCGTGAGAGATGGGAAAGGGCATGGCGGGCTCCGTCACGATCCGAACAGGAACGGCTTGAGGTTGATCCTGTACTGTCCGGGGTCCGCGCATTCCAGAATTTCGAGTCTGTCCCGGTGCAGGGTCTGCCGGGCCGCGAGGTCCACGAGTTCGGCGGGAATGGGCCGCAGGTCTTCGTCGAGAATGATCTTGATCTTCGGCAGCAGGGGTCGTTTGGGGTTGGATTCGCAGACAACCCCGTACTTCCCGGTGTTCAGCCGGACCAGACTGCCCGCGGGAAATATGCCGAGACACTTGATGAAAAGCTGCACTTCCGTGGTATCGAAATCCTGACCGCGCATGCCGTACATGATGGCGAGCGCCTTGTTCGGCAGGATCGCGTCCTTGTAGGAACGGTCGCTGGTCAGGGCGTCGTACACGTCGGCAAGGGAAAGAATCCGCGCATAGGGGGAGATCGCGTTCTGCATCAGCTTGCCCGGGTAGCCGGCACCGTTGAATTTCTCGTGATGCTGGCGGACCGCGTCGAGCACGATGTCGGGTATTGCGGGCTGTCGGCGCAGGATGTCGTGGCCGAAGACCGGATGCTTTCTGATTTCGGAAAATTCCTTTTCCGACAATCGGCCGCGCTTGTTGATGATGTCTTCGGCAATGGCCGTCTTGCCGATGTCGTGCAGCATTCCCGCAGTGCCGAGTTCGCGGAGTTCGTCCCGGCCCATGCCCAGATACTCGCCGAAGACCACGGCGATGGCCGCCACGTTGATGGAATGGGAATAGGTGTACTCGTCATAGCGGGAAAGCTTGGAGATGCAGATGAGGGTATCCGGATTGCGAACCGCACTTTCAATGATTCCCCGAACCACGCCGGAAGTGGCTTCGTAGTCGATCTGCCGCCCCATCTTCACGTCGCTGACAATGCGCCGGGCATGAACCATGGCATTTTCGTAAGCCATCTGGGTTATCTGGATTTCCTGATCGAACGGGGAGCGCTGCTTTTCGGGAGGTTCGTAGCCAGGGTCGGAAATCACGGTTTCCAGTCGTTCGGCCCGAGGCGTTTCATTGTCCGGGACATGGATGAAGGCATGTCGGTAGCCCTGTCCCTCGATGCGCACCACTTCGTCACGGTCCCGGATCGGGCCGGGCGTGGTATACAGGTACGGCAGGTGCTCCCACACGTCGGAGTGCAGTTTCACCACTTCCATTCCCGGTCGAAGTTCGCTGACAGGTACCTTCTTTATCATGCCCGCTCCGGGCGGTTACGCCGTGAGGCGCTGGATTTTCTCCAGATATCTGTTGATCTGGTCCATCTCCTCCGGCTTGCTGTCCAGAAACATGGTCCCCAGATTCAGGATTCCCTTGCGGCTCTTGATGTTCTTGACCGCAATGGGCAGCTTGAGCTTGCCCATGTCACCCAGATTCATGCTGACGATGTACTTGCTGTCCGGTTCCATGTCCCTGAGCGGGCCGCGTCGGTCGTCCCGCGTGGCTATCTTGCAACCGGTTTCGCTGACGTTGATCACGATGCATTCCACATCGCCGTCCACGGCGTGCAGGGTTGCGTCGATATTGCAGCGCACGCGCGAGGATTGCCGGAGGTCGATCTTTTCGATCACGTCCGGGTAGGAGAAGAAGAGCAGCGGGGTCGGGGACGTGATGAAATTGAGCATGGCGGTGCGGAAGCCGTACACCGTACCCTTGTGGATGTAGCGCAGAACCACGGCGCTGCCAAAGGAGAGCTGCTTGCGAACCTTCGAGGGAATTCGCACCTTGGCTATGGCGAATTCGTACGGGTCGTTGCCCACGATGGTTCCCCGGTAGTTCTGGTCCGTTCCCGGCACGTGCACGATCACGTCACGGCCCGGGGATACTTCCAGCTTGATTCCGGGGATTTTCGTGATTCTGGTTTTGTTTCCGTTCCCGTTTTCAGGGGACGAGTCCGCGACTTCCACCATTTTCGACCCTCGGTCAGGTTGTTGAGATCGTTATGCGAGCGTGATTATTCCAACTGACAACTATTATTATATGGATCATTGTTTCGGGTGTCGATAGAGAAAACTCCCGAAAGTGGGGAATATAAACGCTTCGGCATATTGATCAGAGCACCACGGCTTCGAACCACAGTATGGTGGTGGACGGTTTTTTCCAGGCATCCGGAGGCAATCCCGCCTTGTTGCAGGTCTGGGTCAGGAAGGTTTCCCGGTCCCACTGCCATTCCACGGGCACCTGGGGCAGGAGCAGGCCGGAGCGCATGCCGTCGGACATGATCAGCCCGTGGCGGCCCACCTCGATCCGGTTCACGTCCGGGCATTCGCTGATCGGGCTGAGAATGGAGATTTCCAGAGACAGCTCGTCGAATTCCGCGCGGGAGAGCGGAGGAAAGCGCGGGTCCTCGAATGCGGCGGCCCGGGCCATGTTCCAGACCGTGCGGAACAGGGGACCGCTGCCCTGCACGTTGCCGATGCATCCGCGGAGATGGCCCTGTTTCTTGAGGGTCACGAACGCGCCCAGGGATTCGCGCATCCTGTCCGTGGGCGGTTCCGGGATGGAATCTTCCCGATTTTCCAGACGGGTGAGGATGGACTGTTGCACCAGCTCCCTGAGATAGTGCTGTTCCTCGGGACTTACGGAAAACTCGAACGTGCTCATGATGTTTCCTCCTTGTCCTTGATTGCGGGTGGCACGAACGCCATGCCCAGCAGGCCCAGACAGAACAGGGCAATGACCGCGCTCATGCCCACGCGCTGACTGCCCGAGAACAGGGTCAGCCAACCGACCAGCATGGGGCCGAAGAACGAGGTCAGCTTGCCGGACAGGGCGAAGAGCCCGAACATTTCATTGCGGATTTCCGCCGGAGCGGTGCGGGCGAGATAGGATCGGCTGGACGCCTGCACCGGGCCCACGAACAGGCCCAGACTCAGGCCGAAGATCCAGAACAGGGTTCTGTCCTGCACGAGCAGGATGGCTGCGCCCGGAACAATGAGCCCCAGCAGGGACACGACGATGGTGCGGCGGGGACCGATCCAGTCGTCCAGCCAGGCAAATGCTGCCGCGCCCAGTCCGGCCGTCACGTTCAGGCCGATGCCGAACAGGATGACCTCCCCGGGCCCCATGCCGAACGTGCCTGCCGCATAGATGCCGCCAAAGGCGAACATGGTGGTCAGACCGTCGTTGTACAGCATCCTTGCGAGCAGGAAGACAGCGATATCCCTGTATTCGCGGATGTCGCGGACGGATTTGCGCAGTCGGCCCATGGCCTGTCGCACGGCCATGCCCATGGGGATGCCCGTGGGGCGCGCATCCGGAGTCCACAGGAACAGGGGCAGGGAGAACAGCAGGTACCATGCTGCGGTGAGTGGCATGACCGCGCGCACGTGCAATGCGTTTTCCCGGGGCAGGTCGAACCATGCCCCCTGTTCCACGAATCCGTACAGGGCCAGCACCAGCAGGGTCAGGCCGCCCGCGTATCCGAGCCCCCAGCCCCAGCCGGACCAGCGCCCGATCCGGTCCGGCGAGGCCATATCCGGGAGCATGGCGTTGTAGAAGATCATGGCGCATTCCGCGCCGATGGTGCCGATGCAGGCCAGAGCCAGCGCGGGCCAGACAAAGAGCGGGCTGGGCTCCATGAACCACAGCAGGCCGGTGGCTCCGGCGCAGAGCAGGGTGAATACCCCGATCCATGGCTTGCGCATGCCGCTGCGATCCGCGATTGCGCCGAGAAGCGGTCCGCCCAGACCGATGACCAGTCCGGCAATGCCCATGGCGTTGCCCCATTGCGCGGTGCCCACGGTCGGATCGACGGCTATGGCGCGGGTGAAATAGGCCGCGAAAACAAATGTCTGTACCAGAGTGGCAAATCCGCTGTTGGCCCAGTCGTACAGGGCCCAGGACCAGAGTGCTCGTTTCATGCCTGCCAACCTAATACATGCCGGACCGTCTGCCAACGGAAAGGACGGTCGATGGCGCGGCAGGACGGCAGGCGTGTACAAGGGAAACGGCCGCCCCTTCCCGAGGAAGGAGCGGCCGTTTTGCTTGTCGTGCCGTCCGGGCCTATTTCAGGTCCAGCGCCTTCTTCAGGTACTGGAAGTCGATGTTGCCGGCAACCAGCTCCGCGCCCTGCTTGATCTTGATGGCGTCGCGCAGCTTGTGGCGGGACAGGATGGAGTCCATCTTCTTGGCAACGGTGAAGGTGTCCTCCCGGACCATGATGATCGGGGTTTCCAGCACTTCGGACCGGGTCAGGATGATGTCGTTGGGATAGAGATTTCCCGTGAGCACCAGACAGGGGCAGTCCCCTTCCAGAGCCACGAGCTGCACATCCGAGCGGTCGCCGCCCACGATGATGGCGGAGTTCTTCTTCTTGCGGAAGTGGGTCATGAAGTTTTCCACCTGCATGGTGCCGATGAGAAAGCTTTCCACCACGCGCTCGCTCTTGTTGTGCGCGGAAATGATCTTGCCGCCCAGACGATCGGCCAGATCGCCCACCTTGATGGCGCCCATGAGCGGGTCGCGCGGGATCACGCCCAGCACCTTCACGCCCCGGCTTTCCAGACAGGGACCCAGAAGCTGGTTGACCTCGTCCATGAAGGACGGCGGCACGTCGTTGAGGATCACGCCGATCATCTGGTCGCCGAGGATTTCCTTCATGACCATGAGGTAGTCGTACTTCAGCTCCTTCTGGAACCGGTCGATGACCACGGCCTTGATGCCGAGCTTCTTGATGACGGTGATGGCGTCGGTGTCGCAGTACTTGCCGGAATACATGGACCCGGACCCGGCTACAAGAGTCACGTCCTTGTCCTGCGAAACGGCCTTGTAGCCGTCCACGATGCTGTCCAGCAGGCCTTCGATCCTGCCGTTGAACGCCTTGATCTTGAAATCCTGCGTCACGACGACCGGGGTGACCTTTTCCGGGTCCTCCTCCACGCCGAGCACGTCCTGAACGAAAAAGGCGTCCTCGTCGCCGAGCTTGCCGTCCTTTTCCCTGGGCATGGCTCCCACGGGCTTCATGTACCCCACGTTGTAGCCTTCCTTCTGGAATTTCAGACCCAGGCCCATGACGATCATGTTCTTGCCCGAGTAGCCTGTTGTGGAGCCTATGTAGAGACCTGGCATGGGGATTCCTCCTATTTATTGCACCTTCTAAGAATTTCAGCCGATGGTCAAGCGCAGGTCCGTGACCAGCGCGTCCTTTTCATCGACAAGCACGGGATTGAGCTCGGCCTCGCGGATTTCCGGGAAATCCACTGCCATCTGGGACATGCTCAGGATGATGTCCTCCACGGCTCCCACATTGGCCGGGGCTTCGCCGCGTACGCCGCGAAGCAGGGGATACGATTTGATTTCGCGCATGATGCCTTGTGCCTCCTGCAGGGTGAGCGGGGCCAGGCGGTAGGCCACATCCCCCAGAATCTCCGCGGAAGGGCTGGCCAGCGAAAAATGCATGAGCGGCCCGAACTGCGGGTCCTGACGGAAACCAATTATCACTTCCCGGGCCTTGATTGGCCCCATGGCCTGAAGCAGACAACCGGAAATGTAGGCGTCCGGCCTGCGGCACTGGGCGCGCATGGTGATGGAGGCCCACGCCTTGCGCAGGTCCTGCGGGGTCTCGATGTTCAGGGCGACCCCGTTCACTTCGCTCCTGTGCGACAGGTTCGGGGACGCGATCTTCAGGGCCACGGGATACCCGATCTTCCTGGCTGCCCGCACGGCCTGATCGCTGGTGCGCACCAGCCGGGTTTCGGGCACGGGCAGTTCATAGGCCTGAGCCACTTCCAGACTCTGCGCCAGACTGAGTTCCGTGGCTCCGATGCGCAGGGCGTTCCGGATGATCTGTCCGGCCTTGCCCATGTCGCGCCGGAAGCAGACCTCCACGGGAATCGGGCGGTGCAGCCAGCGGAAATGGGCGTGCATGGCCTGTATGGCCCGGATCGCGGCTTCGGGGTAGCCATAGCTGGGAATGCCCGCCTTGAGCAGCATGTCCCGGCCCGGGGCAATGCGCTCCTCGCCCATGAAACACGCGAAAAACGGCTTGTCGCTTTCCTTCGACACGTCGATGATCGCCTGTGCGGTCGCTTCGATTTCCGCAGACGCCGTTGGTGTGAGCAGAACCAGCACCGCATTCACGCCTTCATCGCGCGCCACGGCCTCCAGTGTTGCCCGGTAGCGTTCTGCGGGGGCGTCCCCGAGAATGTCGATGGGATTGTATATGGCTGCGAAGGGGGGCAGGACCTGCTTGAGTTCTTCCAGCGTTTCCGGGGATGGCCGCATCAGATGCAGCCCGCTTTCCTCGCAGGCGTCCGCTGCCAGAATGCCGGGGCCGCCGGAATTCGTGACCACCGCGAGATTCGGACCCTGAGGAAGCGGTTGGGCGGCAAAGGCTCTGGCCAGATTGAACAGGGATTCCAGATCGTCCACCTGAATGACTCCGGACTGGCGAAACGCGGCCCGGCAGGCCTGAAAGGAACCGGCCAGAGAGCCGGTGTGGCTGGACGTGGCCCGGGCTCCGGCCTGCGTGGTGCCTGCCTTGATCATGATGACCGGTTTCTTGTCGGAAAGCATCCGCGCCTTGTTCAGGAACTCCTGTCCATTGTCCACGGATTCCAGATAGCCGATGACCACCTTGGTATCCGGGTCATCGGTCAGGGCGTCCAGCACGTTGGCCTCGGAAAGTCCGGCCTTGTTGCCCAGGCTGAAGAATTTGGAAAAGCCGATGTCCTCGCCGTCGGCCCAGTCCAGTATGGCGGCGCACAGAGCTCCGGACTGGGAGAAGAAGGCAATGGAGCCGTCCCTGGGTTTGGCCTGGGCAATGGTGGCATTGAGGCCGACCCGGGCATTGATCATGCCCAGCGAATTCGGGCCAAGCAGCACCATGTTCCGGCGCTGGGCGAATTCCGCGATTTCCTGTTCCAGTTCGTAGCCGTCGCGTCCGGTTTCCCGGAATCCCGCGGAAATGATGATGGCCGCGCCGGTCCGCATGTCCGCAAGTTCGCGCATGGCGCCCAGAACCTTGTCGCGCGGCAGCACGATGATACCCAGATCCGGAGAGGCGGGCAGGTCACTGATGGAAGGATATGCCTGGAGGTCAAGGATTTCCCCGCCCTCGGGATTGACGGGGTATATTTTCCCCTTGTATCCTGAGCGGAGCAGATTGGCTGTGATCACATGCCCGAGCTTCCGCTTTCGGCGCGATGCGCCGACTACGGCCACGGAGACGGGATCAAAAAGGGCCCGGAGGCGAGGGTCTGAGTACATATATTCCGGAGTTGTTATGGATACCACCGACCTTGAGGCCTGTATTAACTATACTTTTTTGCAAGTCAAGCACCTCAGGATGGCGCTGACGCACAGTTCGTACGCCAACGAGCAAGACGACGCGGACGGCGATAACGAACGCCTGGAGTTTCTGGGCGACGCCGTTCTGGAACTGAGTATATCCGCTGAAGCCTACAAACGCTACCCCCATGCGCCCGAAGGCCAGCTCACGCGCATCCGGTCCCAGCTCGTCAAGGAAAAGAGCCTGGCCGACCTTGCTCGGGGCATTGGGCTGGACAGGTACCTTCTTCTGGGCAAGGGTGAGGAGATGCAGGGCGGCCGGGATCGGGATTCCCTGCTGGCAGACGGATTCGAGGCCCTTCTCGGCGCGATTTTTCTGGACAGCGACTTCGAAACCGTGCGCAAGCTCATTCTGGGCATCTTTGCGTCGCTCTGGCCCGAGGACGTGTTTCTGCCCGAGGTCAAGGACTTCAAGAGCCGTCTTCAGGAAGTGGCCCAGCATCGTTTCAGGGATCGTCCCGTCTACGTGCTGGCCGAGACCAGCGGGCCCGAGCATGAAAAGACATTCGAGGTGGACGTGACCCTGCCTACCGGCGAGGTGTTCCGGGGGACCGGAACCAGCGTCAAGCGCGCCGAGCAGACTGCGGCCCGCATTGCCCTGAATCATTTGCAGGACAACTGATCCGGCTTCAGGCCGACCGTTTCCCGGGGAATTCCACATGGACCTCAAGAAAGCGCTTCGCACGAAATCCGCGGAACACCGCGAGGATACCGTTGACCGTCATGACGCACATCATCTGCACCTCGTGCCCGCGGATGAGGAAGCCGCCGGAAAAACAGGCTCTTCCCTCCTGAAGCGGTTCAGTGTACACAAGGCCATGCCCATCAAGGAACCTGTGCGCATAATCGGACTCGCTCCCGGCACGTTGAACCTGCCACGCAGGACCGGCGACATCATCGGCTCGGCCCAGCTTCTGGTCGGCGGTCAGCGATTGCTGGACGCGGTGCCGGACGCGCCGCCGTGGGCGGAACGGGTGCCCATTGCCGGACCGCTCGGTCCGATCGTGGAGCGCATCCGCAAGGACGCCTCGGCCGGAAGGCGCGTGGTCGTGCTGGCGGACGGAGATCCGCTTTTCTTCGGCATCGGCAAGCGACTCGGGGATGATCTCGGCCGCGAGCACATTCAGGTCGTGCCCAACATTTCCACGGTGCAGACCGCTGCGGCCCGGCTCGGCCTTCCATGGCAGGAAATGGATTTCGTGTCCCTGCATGGCCGCGCTGACTATGCCCCGCTGTATGCGGCGCTGGTGCGCGCCGATCTGATCGCGGTGTTCACGGACGCGACCAATACCCCGGATGAAATCGCCCGCGCCCTGCTGGAACGCGGGGCCGACTGCTTTTCCATGACCGTGCTCGAAAATCTGGGAACTCCGGAGGAAACCATCCGCCAGATTCCTCTGCCCGAGACATGGGGCATGGAATTCGCGCCCCTGAATCTGGTGGTGCTGGAACGCCAGTATCCCCCGGAGATCGAACTTACGCTCGGCATCCCGGATCATTACTACATGCATCAGAAGGGGCTGATCACCAAGCTGCCGGTGCGCTCCTCCGGGCTCGGCCATTTGCAGGTCATGCCCGGTTCCACGGTCTGGGATCTTGGCGCAGGCTGTGGCTCCGTGGCCATCGAGGCATCGCATTTGGCCCGGTCCGGTCGTGTTTTCGCCGTGGAACGCAACAAGACCCGTGCCGCCATGATCCGGGAGAACATCCGGCGCACCGGCGCATGGCTCGTGGACACGGTGCACGGCGACATGCCCGGCTGTCTGGACCCGTTGCCCGCGCCGGACCGCATCTTCATCGGGGGCGGCCTTGGCGGTCCGGCCAACACGGACACCACACTACTGCAGGTGGCCTGCGACCGGCTTGCCTCGCGCGGACGCATCGTGATCCACTGCATCCTGCTGGACAGCCTCCAGACCGCAAAATCCCATTTTCAGGCGCTGGGCTGGCATTTCGGCGTGACCCAGCTTCAGGCCTCGGCCACGGATTCGCTGGCCGGAGACCTGCGGTTCAAGGCGCAGAATCCCGTATTCATTCTCTGGGCTGAAAAGCCGTAGAGAACATTGTTTTCCATCAAGGCAAAAGCCCCCGGGAGCATTCGGCTCTCGGGGGCTTTTGCCTTGGGTCCCGGGGGTGGCAAGACGGAAGAATTCCGGGCGGCACAAGGGCAGGGGACATGTCCTGCCAAAAAGGGGAAGGAAAGGAAAAACAGCCGGAAACCGGAATCCGGCGAGTGGTTCGCCGGTCCGGTTCCTGGCTGTCTTCAGTCCTATCGGATTCGGGCTTAGCCGCCGATGAGCTGCATGGCCATTCTGGGCAGGGAATTGGCCTGCGCAAGCATTGCCACAGCGGACTGGGTAAGAATCTGGTTGCGGACGAACTCGGTCATTTCCGTGGCAACGTCCACATCCGAGATGCGGGATTCCGCGGCCTGCAGGTTCTCGGCCTGGATTTCCAGGTTGGTGATGGTGTTTTCCAGCCGGTTCTGCATGGCGCCGAGGTTTGCGCGAATCTTGTCCTTGGAAATGATCGCATCGTTGATCGCGTCCATGGCGGTCTGGGCCATGGCCTGAGTGGAGATGGACTTGCCCGCGTTCTGGAGCTCGGAGCTTCCGCCCGTCTTGATCGCAGCCGCCATGCCCAGTCCCAGAGAGGAAGCCGTGGCACCCTGCACCGCGATGTAGTAGTAGTCCTCGGACGAATCGTTGCTGGTGCCGAAGTGGACCTTGAGCGGGCCTGTGGAGTAGATGCCGCGTCCGTTGTGCGCAGCCGCCTGTCCGGACAGGTTGCCGTTCAGCAGATAGATGCCGTTGAAGTCCGTGGCATTGGCAATTCGGCTGATTTCCGAGGCCATGGCCTGATACTCGGAGTCGATGATCAGCCGCTGGTCCGAGTTGTAGGTGCCGGTGGACGCCTGCATGGCCAGCTCCTTCATGCGAATGAGCTTTTCATCGATGACCTGCAGCGCGCCGTCCGCGGTCTGGATCAGGGAAATCGCATCGGATGCGTTGCGAATGCCCTGATGCAGCGAGGAAATTTCCGAACGCATCAATTCGCGAATGGCCAAGCCTGCGGCATCGTCCGCAGCCACGCCCACGCGCAGTCCCGATGACAGTCGCCGGGTGGATTTGCTCAGCTGACCGTAGTGATCGGTCAGGTTTCGCGATGCGTTCATCGCCATGAGGTTGTGGTTAATGACTAAAGACATCAGAACCCTCCTTGTTCGATCTTCAAATCCATTTGTCGTTGTCTCAGCATCTTGCGTGCCAAAGTGTTTTTATCCAACCAAAACAAATTGTTAAGTGTTTAAATAAAGTCTAGACAGGACTTTTTTGCCAGTGGTTACCCCATGGGAAAACCATCTGACGTCAATGGTTTGGCCCATGGGGAGAGAAAAAAATTCCCACTTGCCCGACGAGGGAAGGCGCTGGAAAACGGGCGGCCCGGCAAGACTCGCTGCCGCAGCCGGACCGCATGTCGCCCGGGAAGGGAAAAATGGTGTTTCGTACAGAAAAAAGCGGCCCTTTGCCGGGTCTTGCAAAGGGCCGCTTCGGGATCGTGCCCCGCACGGCGGGGCGGCTTGGAGAAGGGGTCTATCTACAGGTCTTTGGGTCCGTTGTTAGCGCTTCATGGAGATGACTTCGCCGAGCATGGAATCCGTGGTCGTGATGACCTTGGTGTTTGCCTGGAATCCGCGTTGGGTCGTGATCATGCGCACGAATTCGTTGGCCATGTCCACGTTGGACATTTCCAGTGCGTTGCCGTCCACCGTGCCCTTGCCCGCCGTGCCAGCCTGACCTGTCAGGGCCGGGCCGGACTGCCGGGTTTCCGAGAACAGGTTGCCGCCTTCGCGCCGCAATCCGTGCTCGTTGGTGAAGGTGGCCAGTGTCACGGCATAGAGTTCCAGCACCTGTCCGTTGGAGTAGTGGCCGGTGAGCACGCCCTCCCGGGAGACGGAGATGTTCTGCAGGATGCCTGCGGAATAGCCGTCCTGGCTCTGGAACAGGGTCGAGGAACCGCCCGTGTCGAAGCTCTGGGTGGCCAGCGCGCTCAGGGATGGGTCCTTGAAGCCCGGGAGCCAGCCCGTGTTGTCGATGTAGGTCAACTGGGTGGCGTTGGCCCGCGTGGGCAGTGTGCCCAGCGACGAGGACCAGCCTCGGGTCAGGGGACCGGAACCGTTGCTGGACAGGTCCCTGTTGCGGATGCCGAAGTTCATTTCAATGGGCATGGCGTTTTCCGCATCGGCAAGGCTGGCATTGGATTTTGCCAGAAAGTTGGGAGCGAGCAGGGGGTATCCCTGGGTCGAGAAGTCGGCCAGAGACCAGCTTCCCAGATCCTTTGCTCCGCCGCCGGGATTGCCGCCGCCATTGGATTTCAGGGTGAAGGAACTCATGCTCACGAGCTGGCCGGTGCGGAAGGTCAGGGTGCCGGCCATGAGCAATCCGGCCGCGGACGTGGTGTCCATGCGGGTGAGGTTGCCCGAGCCGTCGGACAGGATGCGTCCGTCCTCGGACGGGTCCACGGTGACGATGTATTCCCATACCGTGTCGCCCCCCGCATTGCTCAGGGTGACCGGATCGAAGTACACGGTCATGTTGTGGGCCGTGCCGATCTCGTCGAACACCTTCATGGTGCTGCTGTAGGCATAGTTGGCCGAGGCCAGCGGGGTTTCCGCGGTGCCGTCCCAGTTGTTGAGCAGCGCGAAATAGGGGCTGCCCGTGCTCCAGGTCGAGTTGTCCGAGGAGCTGGGGTCCAGATTGGAAATGATGGAAATCTGGCTGGTCGCCTTGGGCGGGGACTGGAAGTTTTCCAGCCGGATGTCCGTGGGCACGCCCACTATTCGGGTGTTGGAGGATGCGGACAGGGTCGCCTGGGACGAAGTCGCGGTCGACGCGGAACTCTGCTCGATTTCCCAGCCCTGCACCACGTAGCCGTGCGGGTCCACCAGATACCCGTCCTTGTCGAACCGGAAGTTGCCAGCCCGGCTGTAGTACTTGTTTTCCGTACCCTTGGGCGAGACCGTGAAGAACCCTTCTCCGGAAATGGCCATGTCGGTCGCCTCGGTGGACGATTCCGACGCGCCTGCGCCGAAGTCCGAGTAGATGGCTGCCACGCGTACGCCTCGGCCGACCTGGCCGATGCCGTTGACCGTGGAGAAGTCCTGGCTCATCAGGTCTTCGAAATACATTCTCGCGCCTTTGAACCCGGTGGTGTTCACATTGGCGAGGTTGTTGCCGATGACGGTCATTCTTTCGGAATGCACCGAAAGGCCGGTTATCCCGGAATAGAGTGACGCTCCTAAACTCATGACAGACCTCCTGTGTATCTTCTCCAAGCCGAATGCGGTTCTCCGGCCGCATTCCGCTCGACCCTCTTGCAAAAAATGCTATGAAGTTTCCGTGTCGGAACCATCTTCCCCGGCATCCTCTCCCGAGTCTTCGCCCGTGTGTTCGGAGCCGGCATTCACCACTTCCTTGACGTTCAGGAAGTTCACGAAGCGGCCATCCTCCAGACGGAGGTAGTTGACGCCGTTTTCCGTGACCACGCCATCCACCTTGCCTTCGACCTCGGACTTGACCATGACGGGCTTGCCGTCCTTGTCCTCGCCCAGAATGCCCACGGAGTAGATGCCGTCCGGCAGGGGCTGACCCTTTTCGTTCTTGCCGTCCCACGTGAAGTTGTAGGTGCCGGGCTGCTTGCTGCCGATGTCGATGGTCCGGACGATGGCGCCTTCCTTGTCGTAGATGTTCATCTTGATCTTGGCCACGGCTTCGCCGAACCCGTAGTAGATCTTGCTCACGTCCTCGCCGGACTTGGTGACCTTGTAGCCTTCGGCGCGTACGGACTTGCCGATGAAGCTCACGGCCGAGAGCATGTCCGAGCGATCAAGGGAATTGCCCAGACTCTTGACCGAGGAGTTGATGCTGGTGAGCTGTTCCAGACTGGAAAATTCAGCCAGCTGGGACGTCATCTCCGTGTCCTCCATGGGATTCAACGGGTCCTGATGCGTAAGCTGCGCCACCAGAATGGTCAGGAAGGCTTCCTGATCCATGCTCTTTTTCTGATCCGGGGTGTTGGAAGCCGCGAGGCGCGCTTCCTGTCCCGAAAGAATGTGACCGGTATCGACGTAACCCATGACCTTTCTCCTTACGCTACAACGTGCAGTCCGTGTGCGGCATGAATTGCCTGCTCACGTATGGATTGCATATCCTGGGCCACGTCGCCCTGTTCTCCGCGCATGGTGCGGAGGTGGTTGCGCATGAAGGCCAGAGATTCCCGTTCGCGGGCCAGATTGTGCTGCATCTCGCCTTGCCACTGGCTGTTGTCCTGATTGTTGGCCAGCCCGGCCTGCACTTCGAGCTTGTCCACCTTGAGACCCTGTGATTCCAACGTATTGCGGATGGAATCAAGCTGATCGTTGATGAGCTTGGCCGCCTCGTGGTTCTCGGTCCGGATCACCGCGTTCACTTCCTTGTTCTGCACGGAGAGGACGATGCTGAGCTTGCCCAGATTTTCCGGGGTGAGCTGGAGATTGAGCTGCTTGGTGCCGTTGGAAAGATTCTTCAGGAATGCGGATTCCACCTGACGCGCCAGCTTGGGAGCGGTAATTTTTTCCCGTGTCTGAAGCTTGGCATCGGTCTGGGCTCTGGCTTCGGCCAGTTCGCCCTTGAGCACCTGTTCCAGGGATTCGCGGCTTCGGGGCTGTGCGGACTGCTTCGTTGTGTCGTCGGTCCGCAGCCTGTCGAAGAATTCCTTCCATGCCTGCTTCTGTTCGTCGGCCTCGGAATCCTGCTTCCCGGCTGCCGGATTGGGATCGACCTCTGCGGATCTGCGGGCCATCATGCCCGGAGCCTGCTGCTCGCGCTTGTCCGCGGCCTGATTGAAGTCCCGATGGGCGTCGGCCTTGGCTTCGCTGCCTTCGGTCCTCGGCCTGAGGTCCACGGCCTCGCCCAGATCCCTGGCTACCGAGGAACCCTGCGTGGTCTCGTCAACGGCCTTGGCCAGTTCCCTGCCCACGGAGCGGATCAGCTTCATGTCCTTCCGGTCGGCGCGGGCCATGTCCTTGCGCAGGGCCGTGAAGGCTTCCTTGATGTCCTTGGGCAGGGTCTGCTGTCCCAGAAGTTCCTTCATGCGCGCGGCCAGTTCCTTGGACGCGTTCAGGGAGGCCACGAATGCCTCGACTTCGCCCTTTGCCAGAAACAGGGGCTGATCCTGAGGCATGGCATCGAGTTTGGCCTGCATCGCGGCCATGACCTTGCCGGTTTCGCCGTTTTGCAGCTGGTTGATCAGCTTGGCGCTTTCCTGCTTGTTGAAGCCGAATCTGGAAAAAAAGGAATCGAGTTCCCTGACTTGATCGTCGGTCAGGGAAACCTTGCGCATGTCGGCCATCTTTTGAGCAAGCGTCTGGACGAATTCGCCCCACGTCATGCCCTTTTCGCCCGACACCCTGTTTTCCAGTTCCTTTATCTCCTCGTCGCTCAGGCCGTATTCCTTGAGATCGTCCTTGAGTTCGTCGAACTCCTCTTCGGTCATCTTCCGCTCGCGGCCGGGCATTTCCCTGTCCTCCTGCTCAACGGCTTCATGCGCCGGGCGCAGGACTGTGGAGTCCTCTTCATCTTCGCGTGTTGCGGCGGCGGAAGCCGAGGCCGAGGCCGGGGCCTTTTCCGCCATGCGTTCGGTATGGGACAGGGGGGCAAGGGACAATTCCTCATCCACGAGTTCGGAATGCCGTTCGAACAGGGCCGCAAACATGTCCCCGCTGTTTCCTTCGGAAATCCGGGAATTCGATTTGGCTGCCTTGAACTGTTCGACGACGTCTTCGGCTATGGCGGGAATATTCTGCATGCTTCACTCCTTCGGTCCCTTTTCAATCAAGGAACGTGCCAAAGTGAAACTGCTTTGAAATCAGTGAGTTGTTTTTTCGGAGGTGGGATTTTCTTGCCGGGACAGGGAAGAGGATCAGGATTGGCGAGCCAGTTCCGAGAGCACTTCCAGCAGGCTTGCGGCATGCGCCCATGCCTTTGGAGCATAGTCCTGATTGGGCAGAAACATCTGAATGAAGCCGGTGAAGGGAGCGAGCTCCCGGGGCGCGTTGGTTCGGAAATTCGCGCTCAGAGGGCTGCGCGACGCAAGGTGTCGGCTGAAAATCGATCCCAGTTCAGGCAGGTGTTCGGTCATGGTTTCCACGGCATCGGGAAAGGCCGTTCCCAGATCATGCCAGGCGCGGGCAACACTTTCCCTGTTCTCAAGGGAAAAGGCATGCCGAAAAAATGCGGCCCAGAAGTTTCCGGTCATGTCGCCGCGAGTGGGGGACTGGTCCCCGCACGGGTGCAGGCGGTAGAGCCCCTGATCCGTGCGGGCGGACTGGAACAGCCGCAGTCCCGGAATTCGCATTCTGCCGAGTTTGTCGGCCTCCGCGCCCAAGGCCGCGCGTGCGGCCAGAGCCGCTATCCGCCCGGGAACGAACGGGTCGTGGCAGTGCAGGCGATCTCTGGTGCAGCTCCAGCATCCCTCGGCGCATTCCATGTCCGGCCGGAGCACGAAGTGGCCGGGCTGGTACGGGCCGGTTTCCCACGGGCTGACATTGCCCATGCTCAGGTTCAGGCATTTGAGTCCGGTCCAGGCGGCAAGGTGCATGGGGCCGGTGTCCGGGGTGATGAACAGGCACAGTGTCTGGCCCACGATGGCGAATTCGTCCAGACCGAGTTTGCCGCAGAGATCGAGCACGGGCACGTTGGCCATGAGCGCCACTTCCCGGCCCAGTTCGATTTCGGCCGGGCCGCCGAAAAGCACGGGACGCAATCCCCGGTTCAGGAGCTCGCGTACCAGTTCGGCCCAGAATTGCGGGGTCGGACGTTTGGCCTGTTCGCTGGCTCCGAGAAAAAGTCCGATGCGGTTCTGGCCCGGAGGCAGGGTGCGCGGCGGATCGAATGCGGTTTTCGCCATGATTTCGGGCGGTACCGAATCCAGAGCATTGAGGTCGGCCCAGTGAAAGCGGTTGTAGCGGTTGTTGTCCACCAGTCCGGTGCGGTAGAGCTGCCAGTTGCCGAGCACGCGGCGCACGTTGTTCGGGCTCATGACAGGGCCGATTGCGGTTTCCGCGTCCACGTCGTGGGCCAGTCGTGCGGCCTGATCCCGGATGCTGAGATTGATGACGGTATGGAAATGCTTTCCCTTGAGAACGTGGACCCCGTCCCATGGTATGTAGGTGGCTTTCGGGGACAGGCGCATGAGCGGTTCGTAGAACATGCGCTCGGCCACCACCATGATCTCCCGGTCCGGATGGGTGCGGGCGAGCCAGAGGAGCAGCGGATAGGTGAGAATGAGATCGCCCATTCGCTGCATCTGGAGAACAAGGATGGGGCGGCTGTTCAGCACGGCGTTTCCCCCGGGCCGGTCAGGCAAAGGTTTCCCGCATGGCTTCCATGAGCGTCACCATGCGGTGGTCGTAGGTATGTTCGGCCAGAATGCGTTTGCGTGCGGCCCGGGTCACGCTTTCGCGGCGGTCGGGCGCATTCAGGTACATGTCCACCAGCGCCGGAATTTCGTCCTCGGTCCTGTAGAACACGATTTCCCTTTCCGGTTCGAACAGGTTTTCGACCTGAGCGCGGTGGTCCGTGATCAGGAATGCGCCGCAGCACGGCACGTCGAACACGCGCTGGTTCACGGCTCCCTTCATCTGTCGGCTGGTGCAGTTGAAGTTCACGGCGCTGGCCGGATAGAAGTCCGGCAGGTCGTCGTAATAGGAGAGTTCCGGGTGATAGCGCCAGCCCTCGCGTCCGGCGAGCAGGTCGTTCCAGCCCGGATCGCCCACTATCAGGGGATTGAAATCCAGAATGTGCAGCACGCAGTTCAGCCGGTACATGAGCGTGGACTGCCATGTGACGAATGTTTCGTAGGCGAGCTTGCGTTCCCGGGTGTCCAGTTCCTCGAAGTCCGCAAGCAGCTCGGGAAATTCCCTGCGGATGTAGCGGCTGACCGAACGCTCCCCGGATTCTCCGAATCCCCGGGCAAGGAGCGGTCCTGCCTGCGCCAGTCTGGGACCCGGGTCCGCGGCGCGCAGTCGGGCCACAGTCTTGGCCAGCATGGAGTTGCCGACAAAGGAGATGTCCGCATGCCACTCCCGGGGCGCGGTCCGTTTGCCGGGCGCGAGCCGGGTGGGATCCGAGGCAAGGGGAGGAGGTAGCGCACGTGGCGGAACCCGGCTTCCCGGAGCGGGGCAATGGCGTCCGAGTCCCACGTGAAGAGCATGGTCCGGCCATGGTCGTGTCCGGTGTACATGCCGAGGATCAGGTCGGGATTGTCCACGAACCAGGAGGCCAGAGGCACGTCGAACTGGTCCAGAAGCGTGGTGAGCACGCCTTCCCGGTCCACGCCCAGATGGTTGACGGTCAGCACGAAGTCGGGCCGGAAGGATGTGAGCACATCCAGCATTCTGGCCACGAACACATCCAGATTCATTTCCCTGGTGCCGAGGTCCAGAAGCATGTGCTCCACTTCCAGCCGTTCGCATGCGGCCTTGAGTTCGCCCATGAGAAAGTACTGGCTGGTCAGCAGCAGTATGCGCGGTCGTGATGCCCGGAATTTCGGCCAGTTGGCAGGAGAGTCAATCATGTCCATGATGTAGCGGCACCCTGCGACTTTGTCCATAGCAGGCTGCGCAAAACGGTGATCTCTCGGCATTGGGAATTTTCAATGGCCGGATGGACAGCCGGGCAATCCGGATGCGGCGCAAGGCCGAAAACGAGAAAGGCTCCCGAGGGTGTCCCCGGAAGCCTGATTTCTCGTTGCATCGCAAAAGAAGGTAAGGATGCTTTTTACTAAGCAGGGAGCGTGCCAATTCCTGAAAGTTCTGTTTAAATATTTTTATATCCTTGTGTTCCAGTGTGTTGACTACTCGACGGCGAGCCCGGGGAGGGTGGGGGAAATGGAGTGCACGGTTCAGGAATTTTGACGAGCCGGTTGCGGGCCGGAAGGACGGTACAAACTTTTCAACCGCGAAAAACAGGCGGCCCCCGGAAAACGATTTTCCGAGGGCCGTCACTTGAAGGGATGATAAGGGAAAGGGTTATTTCAGCCAGGAATCAACCTGTTCCTTGTTTTCCCGGATGAATTTTTTGGCGTTTTCATACGGATCGGCGCCTTCTTCCTGATTCCAGGCCATGACCATCTGAAGCTGGTTCACGTCCTTCCAATGGAATTTGTCGAGGAAGGAATAGACATCGGGGTGATCTTCCTTGAGGCCGAGACGCACCACGGTATTGATGGTTTCGGCCTTGCCCAGAGTGCCCTTGGGGTCATCAAGGTATTTCACGTTCCAGCGGCCGAACAGCCAATGCGGTGACCAGGCCGTGACAACAACCCATTCGTTGCGCTTGATGGCCATGCCGAGGCTGGCGGTCATGGTCGCGCCGGAGCCTTCCATGAGTTCCATGTCGTCAAGCTTGTAGTCCTCGAGGGCCTTTTCGGACAGGCGCATGATGCCTGCACCCGGATCGATGCCGATGACGCGGCCCTTGAATTTGTCGGCGTACCTGTTCAGGTCGGCAATGGAATCCACGGTCACGTAATCGGGGACAGCCCAGCCAAGACGAGCACCGGTCACGTTCGGGCCGAGGTCGATGACCTTGTCCTTCATGCGTTCCAGATAGTCGGCCTGCGTGTTGGGCAGCCATGCGGATGCCATGCCGTCGACATCGCCGGTGGCAGTGGCCTGCCACATCACGGCGGCGGCAACGGGCAGGATTTCCACGTCATAGCCCATGCGTTCCTGAAGCACGGCCTTGACCACGTTCGTGGTGGCCGTGGAGCAGGACCATTCCACGTAGGCGATCTTGATCTTGTCCTTGGCAAACGCGGGGACGGCAAGGGTGGCGATGAGTGCTGCCACCATGAGTCCGGTCAGAATCCGTTTCATGCTCTTCTCCTTGTGTCGTCTTTGGTTACTGCTTTCGGGGTGTGCCCATTTTCTGGAGCACGCGATCCATGATCATGGCCACGATGACAATGCCGATGCCCGCCTCGAAGCCATGGCCCATCTGGAGGCGCTGAATGGCTTTCCAGACTTCGCCGCCAAGGCCCTTTGCGCCGATCATGGCCGCGATCACGACCATGGACAGGGCAAGCATGATGGTCTGGTTCACGCCGGCCATGATGGTCGGGGTGGCCAGGGGCAGTTCCAGCTTGAAAAGTCGCTGCCAGCGAGTGGAGCCGAATGCGTCGGCGCATTCCACCAGTTCCTTGGGCACCTGCTTGATGCCCAGACAGGTCAGTCGGATGGCCGGGGGCATGGCGAAAATGACTGTGGAAAAGATGGCCGCCACCTTGCCCAGACCGAAGAACGGGATGGCCGGAATCAGATAGACGAAGGCGGGCATGGTCTGCATCACGTCCAGCACGGGCATCACGGTCCGGTTCGCGTAGCGGTTCATGGCCGCGAGTATGCCGGTGGGCACGCCGATGAGCAGGGCGACCAGAGTGGCGACGATGACCAATGCAATGGTGCTGACCGTGGCCTTCCACAGTCCCATGTTCCAGATGAGCAGAAGTCCGGCCACGGAAAAGATGCCGACCCTGCGGCTGCGGGCCAGTCTCCATGCCATGACACCCACGATGATCGTGAACAGCCACGGGGGCATGGCGAGCATGGTGGCTTCGACCATGTCCAGTCCGGCTTCAAGCACTGCGGCAAACGCCTTGGTGGCGAAGGAGCAGTGATCCACCAGAAAATTTATCAGACCCTCAATGGCGTCACCGACGGGTATGCGAGGTATGTCCATGCTAGTTGCCTCCCCTTTCGGCCAGGGCACCGATCAGTGATCCCCTGACAATGACGCCCTTGAATCGGTTGTCGTCGTCCACCACCCCGAGCGGATAGGTGATGTCCTGCATGATGACGAACAGGTCCTGAGCCGGAGTGTCCATGTGCACGGTCTTGCAGCCCGTGCATACGGCCTCCCTGAGGTCGCGTTTGCCCTGCTCGACGAGCCGGGCGCAATCCTGGGCGCTGACAACGCCCATGAGCCTGCGGTGTTCGTCCAGTACGAACAGGCTGGAAATGCTGTTCTTGCGCATCTTGCGCAGTGCGGCTCTGGGACCGTCCGTCTTGAGGTAGCCTACGGCCTCGGATTTTTTCATCACGGATTCCGCGGTCAGGACCTTGGTGATGTCCACGTCCTCCACGAAGCGGCTGACATAGTCGTCGGCAGGGGAGGTGAGAATGTCCTCCGGCGTGCCGACCTGCACGATTTCCCCGTCCTTCATCAGGATGATGCGGTCGCCGAGTTTCAGCGCCTCGTCCAGATCATGGCTGATGAACAGGATGGTCTTGTGCATGCGTTCCTGAAGATTGATGAGCTCGTCCTGCATGTCGCGGCGGATGAGCGGGTCAAGGGCGCTGAAGGCCTCGTCCATGAGCAGGATGTCCGGATCGAGCGCCAGGGCCCGGGCAAGGCCCACGCGCTGCTGCATGCCGCCGGAGAGCTGTCCGGGCATGGACTCCTCCCAGCCTGCAAGTCCGACGAGATCAAGGGCTTCGTAGGCCTTTTCGCGGCGAACGGACGGATCGACGCCCTGGATTTCCAGGCCGTATTCCGTGTTCTGACAAACCGTGCGATGCGGGAACAGGGCGAAATTCTGAAACACCATGCCCAGCTTTTCCTGCCTGAGCTTGCGCAGCCCTTCCCGGTCGAGTTTGGTGACGTCGGTTCCGTCGATGAACACGCTGCCGCGGGTGGGGTTGATGAGCCTGTTGATGCAGCGGACCAGCGTGGACTTTCCGCTGCCGGACAAGCCCATGACCACCACGATTTCCCCTTCCTCCACGGTAAAGGAGACGTTGTTCACGCCCACGCCGTGCCTTGTCTTTTCCTTGACCTCATCCTTTGCCATGCCCTTTTCGAGCATGGGGATGACTTTGGCCGGTTGAGGACCAAAGATTTTGTAAAGATTCTCTACTTTGATTTTATCCATGCGTACTCCGGTAAATGTGACGGGACTCCGCTCTCGCCCGGAGGGACGGGAGCGGTCGAAAAAACAGCTATCGCGCTGATGGGGTGTCAGAACAGGGGCACCCGTTCGCGCAACCCCCAGGGGATGCTCGGTCCGGATTGCCCCGAGGTGGGCGCATTTTCGGTATGTATAGTGAAAATACTAATAACAGCCGTTTTTCGATGCATTGACGAAAAGCAACAATAGTCAACAGATGTTGTTACAGTTGTCTTGTCTGTAGTAAGGCAAATCAACATGATGTAACGCCGTTTTTATGCGGCCAGAATATTATATACTGACGAAATCAGAAATTCGCATTCAGAATGAGCGAAAATGACGACCGCAGATTGATGAAATCGTTGCTGAGAGGAAAATATAATAGATGCAGAAAACAAATTTGTCAAATGCGTACTGTTTTGGCGTGAATACCATGTGAAAAACAGGTTGTTTGAAAATGAAGCATTGCCTAGAGCTCAAAGGGTTTGCCGGGATTTTTGCGGCGATAAAAAAGCGTGTTCGCGATAACGTTGAGTCGAGGGGCGCGGAAATTTTTTTTCGGGCAGCGAAACCGCCTTTTCGAAGCGCTGATTTTCGGCCCGATCCTGCACGAAGGATCGTATCTTTTTCGTTCTTCGCACGACTGTGTGAGGAAGAAATGTTGCATTGTGACGATGCAAAGGCTGGACATTCACAAGGGAGAGGCATATTCCGGTTTTCGCAGTGGTTGTTTGATTGATCAATCAATTCTTGAAAATTAATGAAAACAGCCTGATAAGAATCTGCTCCGGCTGAGACGGTTTGATGCCGGATATGTTTTTCCTTTTCAGATGGCGGCATGCTCGCCGCAGTATTCGAGGTTTGTTGCAATGTTGATGACGGTTGTTTCCACGCTTCTGCCGTTGTTTCTCATGGTGTTGGGTGGATGGTATGCACAGCGCAGGGGGATTCTTGCGGACGGCAGTGCGGCCGCCCTGAATGATTTCGTGTATTATTTCGCCTTGCCCGCGCTGATTTTCGTTTCCCTGGCCACTACGCCCATCAGCGAGATTTTCCAGTTCCGTTTCATCGCCGGATTCACGCTGGCCATGTTCGCTTCCTATATCCTCATGTTTCTGGTTTCCGCCATTTTCTTCAAGGCGCATCATACGGAAAGCTGCCTGCGCTCCACGTCGGCCAGCTATCCGAACTGCGCGTATCTCGGGTTCCCGATCATCCTGTCCCTGTTTCACGGCAGCCGGGAGGCGTATGTCGCGTCCACGCTGGCCGTGCTGGTGCCCACGCTCATCGTCATGCTGGTCGTGGCCGAGTTCGAGATGCATCGCAGCGAGAACAAGTCCCTGTTGCGCATCATGGGCAACGTGACCCTGACCATGCTGAAGACTCCGGTCATTTCGTGCGCCTTTCTGGGCATCGCGTTTTCCCTGTGCGGTCTGACCATGCCGGAATTTCTGGCCAACGGTCTGCGCAGTTTCGGCATGGCCTCGATCCCCTGTGCCCTGTTCGCGGTGGGCATGCTCATGTGCGGGCTGGAATCGGACCTGAAGATTCGCAACATCCTGTCCGTGAATCTGGTCAAGATCGTGATTCATCCGATTCTGGCCGCCGTGTTTCTGCTGCTGTTCGACGTGTCCGGCAAGATGCTGCTCATGGGCATCCTGCTGGCCGGAATGCCTACGGCCGCGCTGGCCTGCGTGTTTTCGCAGGTCTACAACACCTGCGAGTCCGAGACCTCGGCCACGGTGTTTCTGTCCATGCTTCTCTATGTTCCCACATTCTCGATCACGTTGATGGTGGCTGACGGGTTCGGGCTTGTGGTCGGATAGCGGACTGCCCCACGTGGCAATCTGCTGGCTGCCTTGAAAGTGCAAACCGGCGCGCACTGCATGTGCGCGCCGGTTTGCACTTTTTCATGGCTGGAACGGGCAGGCTGCGACTGTTCTTTCGCTGTGTCCGTGATGGCCGTTGAATCGCAAGGAAAAAGGCCGCGCGCAGTTCGACTGCGCGCGGCCTTGCTGTTGCATGCTGCGGGGGGAAACCGCTACATCTCGTCGGAATCCAGAAGAATGGTCACCGGGCCCCAGTTGGTGAAGTCCAGAAACATTTCCGCGCCGAATTCGCCGGTGGCGACACTGGCCGGAGCCTTGGCCCGGGCGTCCTCCACGAACCTGTCGAACAGGCCGCGCGCAAGGTCGGGGTGACAGGAATCGGTGAAGGAAGGGCGGCGGCCCTTTTTGCAGTCCGCATGCAGGGTGAACTGGGACACGAGCATGAGGTCGCCCTGCACGTCGTTCAGGCTCAGATTGAACTTGCCGTCCGGGTCCGTGAAGATGCGCAGATTCATGATCTTGTCCAGCATCTTTTCCCAGACCGGGGAGCCGGGCAGGTCTGCCGAGTCGCTTCCCCCGAAGCCCACCAGTGCGAGCAGGCCCGTGCCGATTTCGCCCACGCATTCGTCATTCACCGTGACCGTGGCGCGGGTCACGCGTTGCAGCACGATGCGCATGGCTAGTCCTCTTCCCAGTAGGTGGCCTTGGAGGATTCCTTTTCCGAGACCGACACCCACACCAGCCGGATGTTTTCCGGCATGGCGGGCTTGAGCTCGCGGTACACGAACATGGCGAGGTTTTCGGACGAGGGATTGATCTCGGTGAAGCACTCGACCTCGTTGAGGTGCTTGTGGTCCAGCCGTTCCAATACGCCCTTGGTCAGCCGCTTGAGTTCCTTGAAGTCCATGAGATAGTGCACGCGATCGTCCAGGCGGTCGCCTTCCACGCACACTTCGACTCCGAAGTTGTGGCCGTGCAGATGCTCGCATTTGCCCCCGTAGTTGCGGAGCTGGTGCGAGGCGGAAAAATCCTGGGTAATGGTGAGTCGCCATTTTCCGGGCATGTGTGTTCTCCTAGTATTCGTCTCGGCGTCTGAGCACGCCTTTCACTGTTTCCAGATCGTACTTGCGGGCATTGGCCTCGCATTTCTTCGTGGCCGCGGCAATCAGGTCGATGTCCAGCTCGTCCGCGATGCGGACCAGATAGAGCAGCACGTCGGACATTTCCTCGGCAATGCGCTGCCTGCGTTCAGCACCGGGATTCCGGCTTTCCTCCTGCGTCAGCCACTGGAACAGTTCCGACAGTTCCCCGACCTCTCCGGTCAGGGCCATGGTCAGGTTCTTGGGCGACTGAAAGGGCTGCCAGTCGCGCGCTTCCACAAAGTCGCGCATGGTTCTGGTGAGTTGTTCGAGCGAATCCATGTGTGGTGCCTCCGGCCCCGGAGTATGCCTGTTCCCTGATGCACGTCAACCTCGGGAAAGGCAAGTCCGGCGCGACCTGCGTGCAGGCCGTGCCGGACTCGGGAGAGGATGGAAAATTCGGAAATCAGCTCTTGAACGAGTTCCACGGAGTCCAGAGCAGTGGTTCATAATCCTCTTCCTGCGCCCGGACATCCAGATGCATCAGGGCTATGGGCGCGGCATCCGGGTGGAACGGCTCGATGAATTCCCGTTCGTCCAGACAGACCGAATAGTGCTTGCATTTGTCGCAGACGTAGAAGCGTTCGGTCTCGTCGCCCTCGGCTTCGTAATAGCGCAGGTCGTCCTTTTCCTCGTTGCCGCAGAATACGCACATGTTGCGCTTGTAGCGCCATTCGTGGCCGCAGGTGGAACAGTGCAGCCAGCATTGGCCGCCCTGCGACTTGAGGTACGCGGCCTCGTCCTCGGCAACGGGCGTGGGCCGGAGCATGGAAGCGTCCGGATAGGCGCCGCAGACCGGGCAATGGCCGAAATCCCAGCGGTGTTCCTCGATGGCCCGGGCATAGGGAGCCTGCATCTTTTCCAGAAGAATGCGGGTCACCTGCCCGAGCACGAAATCCAGATGCGGAGCCGGAGTGGAGACCGATTCCAGAATGGCGGAGCGGGCTTCCGCATCATGCAGGGCAAGATGCAGCCACTTGGCGTTTCCCGGCTGTCTGGCCATGTCCAGAGCTGCGAGCACGGAGTCTTCCAGCACCGGGAACGCCGTGGTCAGCGTTGGTCCGAGCTCGGCCAGCGTGGGCACGAAATGCGCTTCCATGTACGCTTTGGGCAGTTCCGTGAGCAGGGGAGCTCCTCCGGCAATCAGGTCCGGGTCGACCCGGATGTCCTGTTTCTCGAATTCGGGCAGGGCGGATCGGATTTCCGCCCGCTTCTGCGCCAGTGATTCAAAGGCGTTCGCAATGTCGGCCAGGTGTGGCCGCTTGTTGCGGATGCGGTCGAAGGAACGGGTGATGTACGCGGTGTTGTTGACGGACTTGGAACTCATGCATGCTCCGGGGGATGGCTGCTGTTTCGGGAAAATCCGCCCCGGACACGGTCCGGGGCGGATTGGTTGTCGGTTTGTCCTACCCTGTCATGGAGGCGTTGGTGTTACGCCAATCCCAGCTTGGGATTCAATCCCACTGGCGACCTGTCGGCCACGAAGACGCCGTATTTCTCCTGCTCCTCCACTACCAGATAGATGACGTTCACGTCACGGTAATCGATGAGCGAGGCCTTGGGCCACTTCTTTTTCACTTCGGCCAGCCGCTTGGTGGCCAGTTCCATCATGTCCTCGGCCTCGCCGAAGTTCATGGTGCCCGTGGGGCAGGTTTTCACGCACATGGGCAGCAGGCCGTTGACCACGCGGTCGTGGCACATATCGCACTTCATGACCTCGCCGGTTTCGTCGTCGCGGCGGGGGATGTTGTACGGACATGCCTCACGCATTTCCTCGAACTGTTCCTTGGTGAGCTGCCTGATCTTGTCCGTGTAGAGCACGGCATTGGTCTTTTCGTCCTGAATGACCGCGCCTTCCACATAGATGTCGGCAACGTCGAGGCAGGGCGGGGCCACGCAATGGCGGCACTGGTCCGGAAAGAAGAACCACTCCACCTTGCCGTCGATCATGTGTTCGCTGAAGCGTACCAGCTTGGGCGTGACCGCGTTCAGGTCCGGGGGATTCTGATGCGTCCCGGTCTGCTTGGTCATGCCGGGCTTCAGCCCCTTCCATTCCTTGCACGCGACCTGGCAACCCCGGCACGCCGTGCATCGAGTCGTATCCACGAAGAATGCTTTCGACATGGCTTTTCCTCCTTTGGGTTATGCCAGTTCCCTGCGCTTGTCGGCCTTGCGGACATTGACCAGCGAAGCCTTGAACTCGGGAATGGTCGTGTTCGGGTCGCCCACGGCCGGAGTCAGGCGGTTGGTTGCGTCGCCGCAGCCCGGGGTGGTCCAGCCGAAGCAGAAGGGCATGCCGATGAGATGCACGGTCTTGCCCTGAATCGTGAACGGGGTGATGCGGATGGTGACCATGGCCACGGCCTCCACCTTGCCCCGGATGCTTTCCACGATTACGGGATCGCCGTTCTCGATGCCCTTTTCCTTTGCCAGTTGCGGACTCATTTCAACATAGAGCTGAGGCTCGGCTTCCAGCAGCACCGGGGTGTTGCGGGTTTCGCCGCCGCCGCACCAGTGTTCCGTCATGCTGTAGGTGGTCAGGACAATGGGGAATCTCGGGTCCGCGTTCTTTGCCAGCTTGTCGGCCGCGCTCTTGGCGACCTTCATGCACGGGTTGTGCATCTGCTTGGAGAACGGATGCTTGGCAACCGGAGTTTCCGCAGGCTCGTAATGCTCGGGGAAGGGGCCTTCCTGACGGCCGGGACCGTACAGCTGGCCGTGGCCTTCCGTGTGCATGATGAACGGGTAGCGGCCCTTGCCAGTGGCAAGAGGCGGCCAGCCGCCGTCGGGCACGTCGCCCACCCACTTCTTGCCGGTCCATTCGATGACCGGTTTTTCCGGGGCATAGGGCTTGCCGGCAGTGTCCACGGATGCGCGGTTGTACAGGATGCGCCGGTTCACGGGCCAGCACCACGAGAAGTTCGGATACAGGCCGATCTTCTTCTGCATGGGCGTCTGGCTCAGATCCCTGCGCTTGGCCTTGCAGCCGTCTTCCTCGGTGTAGCCGCCGCAGTACAGCCAGTTCAGGCTGATGGTGGAGCCGTCCTCCCTGAGCGCGCCAAAGGTCGGCACCTGCTGACCCTTGCGGTACTTTTTGCCCTTGAATTCGGTATCCCTGGTGAACACGCCGTTGATGAGCCGGGCGCGTTCGTCCGCATCGTACTTTTTCGGGTACGTCATCTTGAGGAGAGGTTCCGGGAATGTCCCGCCTTCCTTGGCGTACAGGTCGCGGACGCGGTTGAATATCTGCACGTACATGTCGCCCATGGACCTGGAATCGCCCATGGGGTCCTGCGCCTTGTAATGCCAGAGCTGCCAGCGGCCCGAGTTGGTGATGCTTCCGTCCTTTTCCCCGCGTTGGCAGGAGGGCAGGAGGAAGACTTCGGTCTTGACCTTCTTGGGGTCGACGTCCGGGCGATGCCAGTTGTCCGAGGTCTCGGTGTGGTGCAGTTCGCCCACCACGAGCCAGTCCAGATTGTCGAAGGCCTTGCGTACCTTGTGGGTGTTGGGAACGCTCATGGCCGGGTTGGTGCCGAAGATGAAACCGCCCCGGATTTCGTTCTTGTACATCCTGTCGAACAGGAAGAGGTACGAGTAGTCCTCGCCCGCATCGGCCTTGGGCAGCCACTTGTAGCCGAAGCCGTTGGCTGCGGTGCCGTTGTCGCCGAACCAGCCCTTGAGCAGGCTGACCATGTACTTGGGCTTGTTCTGCCACCAGTTGGCGCTGAGCGGATCATTGCTCTTGGGCGTGGTCGCCTTGACATAGGCGTCCAGATCCTTCCAGTTGGCCTTGGGCATGGGCAGGTAGCCGGGCAGCAGATGGTACAGGATGCAATGGTCGGTGGACCCCTGCACGTTGGGTTCGCCGCGCAGGGCGTTGATGCCGCCGCCAGCCACGCCGATGTTGCCCAGCAGAAGCTGGATGATGGCGCTGGTGCGGATGTTCTGCACGCCCACGGTATGCTGGGTCCAGCCAAGGGCGTACATCACGGTTCCGGCCTTGTCCGGCGCGCCCGTGGCTGCAAAGGTCTTGTAGACCTTGAGCAGCTGTTCCTGCGGAACGCCGGTGATGTCGGAAACCTTGTCCAGCGTGTAGCGGGAATAGTGCTTCTTCATGAGCTGGAGCACGCACCGCTCATGCTTGAGGGACTTGTCCCGCTTGGGAACGCCGTTTTCGTCGGTCTCGAATTTCCAGGCCGACTTGTCGTAGGCCCGCTTGTCCGCATCGTAGCCAGCGAAAAGGCCGTCATTGAATTCGAAATCCTTGCCCACGATGAACGCGGCGTTGGTGTAATTGGCCACGTATTCGTGGAAGAATTTCCTGTTTTCCAGAATGTAGTGAATCATGCCGCCCATGAACGGAATGTCCGTGCCCGAGCGGAGGGGGACATGGAAATCGGATCGGGCGGAAGTGCGCGAGAACTTCGGGTCCACGTGCATGACCGTGGCGCCCTTGTCCTTGGCCCGCAGGACCCATTTGAAGGAGATGGGATGGTGCTCTGCGGCATTGCTGCCCATGATCAGAATGGAGTCGGCATTGCCGATGTCGCACCAGTGATTCGTCATAGCGCCGCGTCCGAACGACTCTGCCAGAGCCGCAACAGTAGCGCTGTGTCAGATACGTGCCTGATGATCGAAGTGCACGAGGCCAAGGCCCCGGACACCCTGATGCACCACTGTACACTCCTCGTTGTCCATCTGCGACGTGCCGAGGTGGAAAATGGATTCCACGCGGTTCACTTCCTCGTTGCGGTCGTTGAAGCGCTTGAAATCGGCGTCGCGGGTTTCCTTGATGCGCCTGGCCATGCGGTCGAGCGTCCAATCCCAGCTTTTTTCCTCCCACTTGTCGCTGTAGGGGGCCCGGTACAGGGGTTTTTGCAACCGATGCTCGCTGTTGTGCATGGAGAGCATGGCCGCGCCCTTGGCGCAGAGCGCGCCTTCGCTGACCGGATAGTCCGGGTCGCCTTCGGTGCTGACGATCTTGCCGTTCTTGACGTGCGCGATGAAGTGGCACGACACCGCACAGTACGGACAGATCGAAATGACTTCCTTGGCTCCGGCGATTTTCAGGCCCGCAGCATGTGCGCGGACCGGCTCGAGATCAAACCCGAGCTGCGCCAGGGGCACACTCGCCAGACTTGCGCCCGCGAGCTTCAGAAATCCCCTTCGTGACCATTCCATGAAAAAACCTCCTTGCTGTGGTTGCCCGGCCGGGGGACGGGCCGGGCCGCGTCTTCCGACAGCCGGGTCCCCCCATGGGAGACCCGGCGAAAAGAGTGTTGCGGTGCGCCAAGGCCGAGGCCCTCATTTTCGGGACTTCTCGAAACGTTCTATGGTTTCGTAGGAGAAGATTTCCCGGGCGTGGCGCACTGCGTCCCGCTCGACTTTTTCGAACCATTCCGAGTAGCTGGCAACGAGCTGCATGCCCGCATCCGAGAGCTGGTAGCCCCGGCGGTCGCTGCCGCGCTTTTCCAGCAGTTCCACGCCGAGGGCCTGTTCGCTCTGCTTGATCTTGCCCCAGGCCGCCCTGTAGGACATGCCGAGTTTTTCGGCTGCCTTTTTCAGGGACCCGTGGCGCGCCACGCCGTCCAGAAGCATCATTCGGCCCGCGCCGAACAACACCCCGTCATCGTTTTCCAGCCAGATGTGCAGCCGCACCGTGGGGGTGCGTTCCGGAAGCTCCACATTTTCCGGCGGAAGGGAATGGTCCGTGATCTTCCAATCCTTTTTCACGCCATCTCCGGTTGTTGTGTCCGGATTCATCCATGCCCTGCGCAGGAACGGACATTTGGATAATTATGTCTGTTCAGACATAATTCCGTACGCGACTCATTGCGCATTCCCGGCAGTCGCTCAATCTCGTTTTAATTGATCGAGGTTTGGCACCTTGAATGAAATGAAATCCTGCAATGACGAGTGGTTGCTGGCGTCATTTCAGGATGGTTCATGAGAGGCAGACAAACCCCCCTCGTCGTGGTAGGAAATCCCGACAGACCGCACGGGACAACGGTTTGTGACAAATTGGAAAGGACTGTGTGCTTAGTTTAACACAGATGCAGGAAGGGAAAAAAGTGGGGGCGTTTGGCGCGTGCCCCCGTTCCGGTAACGCAGTCCGCTGAATGTGCGGCCCGCAGGAGGCGAGAGTCCATCCTCGCCAGCAGCGTCTCCGGCGCTTGTTATGCTTCTGAGGTAGTGGGAAAGTGTCGTCCGAGTCAATTGGCAGAAGGAAAAAATAACGTGAGGGGGAAAACGAAGGGATTTTTCGAATGAGGTGAGAAATGGTCCATGAAAAAAGGCAACGGACGCATGGTGCATTCGTTGCCTTGATTTTTCTGGTCGGGGCGGAGAGATTTGAACTCCCGGCATCCTGCTCCCAAAGCAGGCGCGCTGCCAGACTGCGCCACGCCCCGTGGACGAGGTTATCTACGTCAATCCGTTGGCGAACGCAAGATGTTGTCAGCCCATGCCGATGCCGGCGATTTTTGCGCCGCAATGTGTGCAGGCGCCCTGCCGGATTTCCTTGCGGCCCGAGGAAAAACCGTGGCGTTCGATGAGCGCACGGCCGCAGCCCGGGCAGATCGTGGACGAGAAGTCCGAGCCCGGCACGTTGCCGATGTACACGTATTTCAGGCCGTGCTTCAGGCCGATGTCGCGGGCTGTTTCCAGACTCGTGACCGATGTGGGCGCGCGGTCCGTCATCCGGTAGTCCGGATGGAAGCGCGACAGATGCCACGGGGTTTCCGTGCCCAGTTCCCCGGCGATGAATCCGGCAATGCCCTCGATGCTCTTCGCGTCGTCGTTGCCCTCCGGGATGAGCAGGGTCGTGACCTCCAGCCACCAGCCAAGCCTGCGGATGTGGCGCAGGTTGTCCAGCACCGGCTTGAGCTTTGCGCCGCACGTCTCCCTGTAGAACTGTTCGGTGAATCCCTTGAGGTCCACGTTGATCGCGTCGATGTGCGGACCGAGCATGTCCAGACATTCCGGGCTCATGAACCCGTTGGAAACCATGATGTTCTTCAGCTTGTTCTCATGTGCGACCTTCGCGGTCTCCAGCATCATCTCGAAGAATATCGTGGGCTCGGAATAGGTGTAGGAAATGCTGGCCGAGCCGGACCGGAGCGCGCCCTGAACCAGTTCCTCGGGCGTGTACTGCTCGCCGCGCACGTCCATGCCCTGCCTTGGCGGCTGGGAAAGGCTGTAGTTCTGACAGAATCTGCAGGACAGGTTGCAGCCCATGGCCGCAAAGGAAAACGTCCGCGTGCCGGGCAGAAAATGATACAGGGGTTTCTTTTCCACCGGGTCCACGTTCAGGGCCGCCACCTTGCCGTAGGTCAGGGAATGCAGCGTGCCGTCGCGGTTCTCCCGGACCCCGCATTTGCCGCGTTTGCCCGCCATGATCACGCAGAAATGCGAACACAGATGACATTGCACCTTCCGTCCCTTCAGCGGTTTCCAAAGCATGGCTTCGCGCATGGCTGCTCCTCGGGGATCGTCATTCCCCCGGATTCTGGGTGTCGGTCTTGTCCTTCGGCCACTTGGTGTCCGGGTCCACGGTGATGATGATCTTGTCGTACCAGTCGGTTTCCGGCTCCCTGGGGCGCGACTTCAGAATCGTGGTGGAGTCCCCGGTCCCCTCGTCCTTGCCAAAGGTCGTGGTGGCCGTGTCCTCGCCCTGATCCGTGCCCCAGGTATAGGTGTTCCGCTGCTTGGCCGTGTCCTTGTTCTCGAACTTGGAACCGGCCTGCGTGGCCGGGACCGTCAGAAAAAGGGCCAGAGCCGCGAACAGGGCGACCGTGAAAAATCGTGAAGAGGTGTGCATGGTTGCCTCCGTGGACTGCGGAAGAGTATTCCGCGCCGTGCATGCAGTATAATCCATCCTCGCAAGGATGCAAACAGCGGACCGCGAACTCGTGATGTCCGGGCCTTGCGCTTCTGCTTCGGAGTGCCTATAACCCGGGCATTCCGACACCCAATCAGGAGAGAGATCATGAGCAACAGCGCCAAACGCAGTCAGGCATATACCGAAGCGGGCGTGAACATAGAGGAAGCAAACCGGTTCATCGGCAGGATCAGGAACATGGTTGCCAGCACCTTTACTCCGGGCGTGGCCACGGGCATTGGCGGCTTCGGCGGCTTGTTCCAGCCGGACATGGCCGGGGTCGAAACTCCCATGCTCGTTGCCGGAACCGACGGCGTGGGCACCAAGCTCAAGCTCGCGTTCCAGTTCGACAAGCACGATACCGTGGGCATCGATCTCGTAGCCATGAGCGTCAACGACGTGCTGGTTCAGGGCGCTGCCCCCATGTTTTTTCTCGACTATTTTGCCACGGGCAAGCTTGAATCAGGCGTGGCCGAACAGGTCGTGTCCGGCGTGTGCGAAGGCTGCCGCCAGTCTGCCTGTGCGCTGCTCGGGGGCGAGACTGCGGAAATGCCCGGTTTCTATCCTGATGGCGAATACGATCTTTCCGGGTTCGCCGTGGGCATGGTGGACAAGGCCAGACTCGTGACCGGCGAGAACATCAAGCCCGGCGACATCTGCATCGGCCTTGCCTCCACAGGGCCGCATTCCAACGGCTATTCCCTCATTCGCAAGATTTTCGACAAGTCCGGCCTCAAGCCCGGCGATCTGTTCCCCGGGACGCAGGACACGGTTGCGGACACCCTGATTCGGCCCACGAAAATTTATGTCCGGTCCGTGCTGGAACTGCTCAAGCAGATTGACGTTCGGGGCATGGTGCATGTCACGGGCGGCGGATTCTACGACAACGTGCCGCGCGTTCTGCCCGAGAACGTGACTGCCGCGTTCGAGTTCGGTTCCTGGTCCATGCCGCCGGTTTTCGACTGGCTGCGCGAGCAGGGTGATTTGTCCTGGCCGGAAATGCTCCAGATTTTCAACTGCGGCATCGGCTACATCTGCATCGTGGACCCGGCCGATCAGGCCAGTGCGTTGGAAACCCTCAAGGCGCAGGGCGTGGATGCGTTCACCATCGGCCGCATCAACGAGCGCAAGGGGGACGAGGAACAGGTTGTCGTGAACAATCTGTAGGAGTTTGCCTCCGGCGGCCCCTCCGGGGAGGGGGCAGGGCGCTGCCCTGCACCCGCCAAGGAGCAAGGCCCCTTGGATCCCCATATGTTTCGAGAATGAAAAAAGGCCTGATGCATGCCCTGCCGGGACATGCATCAGGCCTTTTTTCATTCTCGAAACGGAGTTGAATAAAACTTGTTGATTATAAGTTGGCAGATCGTTAGTCCTGAAGTGTTTACGGCAAGAATGGTCGTTTTAAAGAGGAGGCATAATGGCTGTTGTGAAAATTTTGGTTAAACAAGATTGGCCGGCAAGTCGTCATTCTGAAACGACTTGTAAATATTCGATTAGTCCAGATAATAAAATGCTTCAGATTGATACTTTTGGTTCACGAAATCGTGAGATTGTGGGAAAGAAAAGTCAGTCAATTCGGTTTACACAAGAAGCATTGCAAGAGTTGAAAAGTATTCTTAATAAGATGGATATATAAAAATTACGCCGCCATAAGGACTGGACAGGTTTCCCTGTATCCTCTGGCGGCGTAGAGCCAAAAAGCTTTGGAGAGTCCGGAGAACCTTTCTCGAAAGGTTCTCCGGCCGCCGGAGGCATTCCTACCCCAGATACGGATTGAAATAGCCGTAATTGATCCAGTCCAGTGCTTTCTTGAGTCGTTTCTTGAAGTTCATGAATCCCATGCTCGGTCCGAAGTCGAAGGGCGACATGATGTCGAGGTAGAGTTCCGGATCGAGATTGAGGTTCCGGAGCTGGATGAAGTCGTACTTGGCTTCCTGCCCGAGTTCGATGAGTGCGGCGAGTTCTTCCTCGGTATCGGTGATGCCCGGGAAATAGAGCAGGTTCAGGGACACGTGGATGCCGACCTCGTGGGCCTTGGCAATGGTTTCGCGTACGTCTTCGAAGGCGTAGCTCTTGGGCCGGTAGTAGGCTTCGTAGGGGCCCTTGCGTGCGGAATTCAGGCTGACGCGGATGGAATTGACTCCGGCCACCTTGAGTACGGGCATGGTCTGAGGCCGTGAACCGTTGGTATTGATGTTTACGGTGCCGGTGCCGCCTTCGCTGCGATATTGGCTGACAGCCTCGGCAATGAGCTCGGCTTCGAGCAGAGGCTCGCCTTCGCAGCCCTGACCGAAGGAGAAGATGGGGCGCCGTTCGCGGGATTCGTGACGGCGCATGACATCCACGATTTCCTTGGGCGTGGGCCGGAACGAGATGCGGCCCTGCGGAGAGGGGAACCCGGAATCCTCGGGCTGGTAGGAGATGCATCCCACGCAATTGGCGTTGCACGCCTGGGACGTGGGCAGGGGGCATTCGAAGCGGCCCAGAGCAAGGTTCTTGGCGGCCGGACAGCCGCTTTGCAGGGCGCAGCCTGCCAGATGGTTGACCAGCCGATTGCCTTCCAGTTCGCGCATGAGCTGATGCGCGCCCGATTCGACGCGATCCGGCGGGATGTTGCTGAAGACCTGTCGCTTGTCCTCGTCCACGCGTTTGGCACAGACCCAGAATCTGCCGTCTGCGTAGCCGATGGCGGAATAGGCCAGCAGCGGCAGCAGGGGCGAGCCCGGATCGGTTTCATAGGCGGCAAGTCCGGTATTGGTATGGCCCGGGCAGACGAATGCGGCCACGGCCAGCTCTTCCATGAGTTCGGCTTCGCCGGTTTCCGGGTCGAATCCCATGGCGTGCCTGCCGGGCAGCATGAAGAATTCGGATTCCGGGGGCATGGCGATGAGCTCGTCAGGCCGTGGCAGTCCGAACTCCGCGCCTCTGCGGCACATCATGAGCAGATCGGGGTGGTCGAAGATTTCGCCGTCCTGATTGGCGAACAACATCCGTGGCTGGGGTTTTTTCTTGGATGACATGCGCGGGATAATAAAGAGGTGTGCGAATCCGCGCAAGTGGGGAGATGAAAATATAATTTTGCGGAAGTGGTGAACGCAAAAAGGTCGGCATCCCGGAGAGGATGCCGACCTGATGTGTCGCAGTGTACCGAAACGCCGGTTTAGCGCTTGGAGTACTGGAACTTGGCGCGAGCGCCGCGCTGGCCGTACTTCTTGCGTTCCTTCTTGCGGGAATCGCGAGTCAGCAGGCCGGCCTTCTTGAGCACGCCGCGGAGCTCGGGATCGAACTCGCACAGGGCGCGGGCAATGCCGTGGCGCAGGGCTTCGGCCTGACCGGCAACACCGCCGCCAACGAGGTTGACCTTGATGTCGAACCTGTCGAGCAACTTGGTCAGCTTCAGGGGCTGCTGCACGATCATCTGCAGAGTCTTGCGCGGAAAGTACTCGTCAAAGGGACGATTGTTCACGGTGATCTGACCGGTACCCTTGTACAGGCGGGTACGGGCAACGGCGTTCTTGCGTTTGCCGGTGGCGTAAGTGAAATCGCTCATGGTTACCCCCGATTAAAATTCGATAGTTTTGGGCTGCTGGGCAGCATGGGGATGTTCGGGACCAGCGTACACCTTCAGCTTCGTGAGCAGCTGACGGGACAGACGGTTCTTGGGCAGCATGCCCTTGACCGCGGTGGTGATGACGTTCTCCGGCTTCAGAGCCAGCATCTCGCGCAGGCTCTTGGAGCGCAGCCCACCGGGACGACCGGTGTGCTTGTGGTACATCTTCTGGTCCAGCTTCTGGCCGGTGACCCGAATCTTCTCGGCGTTGATAACGACGATGAAGTCGCCCATGTCCATGTGGGGGGCGAATTCGGCCTTATGCTTGCCACGCAGGCGGCCTGCGATTTCGGTGGCGAGGCGACCCAGCACCTTGTCGGTGGCGTCCACCACAAACCATTCGCGATTGGCGTCTTCCGGCTTGGGGCTATATGTCTTCATAATAAATGCTCCTTGCGCAAACTAGGAAGGGGACATTTACGGATTTTGACTCCGCATGTCAACCTTGATCTGATAGTATATAGATTATGCCATCCCAACGGTCCGTCGTTGCTGGAGATAAATGTAACGGGTAAAATCTCCGGCCCCGACTTTTCACAGGACGGGCTTGGCTAATGCCACAATTACGCGTCCATTACAAGCTTTTTCAGCATGTCGAGCGCGGCCGGAATTCCCTTGGCGTCCGAGCCGCCGGCCCGGGCCAGGTCCGGACGGCCGCCGCCGCCACCACCGACTTCGCCCGCAACGGGCTTGATCAGGGTGCCCGCCTTGAATCTGTCGTGCAGGTCCTTTGTCACGGCCAGAGCCACGGACACCTTGCCGTCCTCGTGTCCGGAAATCAGGCAGATGATGCCGGATTCCATGCGGGAGCGCAGGTTGTCCATCTGGTCGAGCATGACCTTCATGTTCGGGGCTTCCAGCTCCACGGCCAGCACCTTGACCCCGTTGATCTCCTGGACCTCGCTCATGAGGTCGCGGCCTGCGCCGGAAGCCAGTTTGGCCTGAAGCTTTTCCATCTCCTTGGCCATTTCCTTGACCTGCCTGTGAAGCGCATCCACCTTGGCGGGCACGTCCTCGGGCCGGGCCTTGAGCATGTGCGCGGTCTCGTCCAGAGTGGCGCGCTTGTCCTGAAGCGTGTTCAGGGCGTTCCAGCCCGTGGCGGCCTCGATGCGGCGGATGCCCGAGGCAACGCCGGATTCGGAAAGGATCAGGAAGCTGCCCGCCTGTCCCGTGTTCTGAAGATGGGTGCCGCCGCACAGTTCCATGGACACGCCCGGAACCTGCACCACGGAAACTTCGTCCCCGTACTTCTCGCCGAACAGGGCGGTCGCGCCCATTTCGCGGGCCGCGTCAATGGACATGACCTCGCGGATCACGTCGTGGGCCTCCAGAATGGAGGTGTTGACCAGCCGTTCCACTTCGGAAATCTCTTCCGGGGTCATGGCCTTGATGTGCGTGAAGTCGAAGCGCAGGCGATCCGGACCCACAAGGGAACCCGCCTGATTGGCGTGGTCGCCCAGCACCTTTTTCAGGGCGGCGTGGAGCAGGTGGGTCACGGTGTGGTTGCGCGCGGAAGCGAGTCTGCCCGCGCGGTCCACCTCAAGATCGGCTTTCTGTCCCTTGCGGATTTCACCATCGGCCACCAGAATTCTGTGGCCGGTGAGTTTTTTGGACGGTTTGAGCGTGTCCGCAACCTCGGCCTTGCCGGACTCCGTGGCAATGATGCCTGTGTCACCGGTCTGGCCACCGGATTCGCCGTAGAACGGGGTTGCTTCGGCCACGAGCCAGCCGGACTGGCCAGCGGAAAGGGATTCGATCTCGTTGCCGTCCGCATCCAGAAGGTGCGCGATCCGGGATTTGCCGGTCAGGGTTTCGTAGCCGGTGAAGGTGCAGGACAGGTCCTGTTCAAGCAGGGTCTGGAACGTGGCGGCCACGTCCTTTTCGCCTGACCCCTTCCATGCCTTCTTGGAGCGTTCCTTCTGTTCGTCCATGAGGACGTTGAAGGCGGCCTCGTCAACGCCCATGCCGCGCTTTTCCGCGATGTCGTTGACGATGTCGATGGGAAATCCGAAGGTGTCGTACAGCTGGAACACCACGTCGCCAGGCACCATGACGGCCTTGTCCCCGGCCAGTCGGTCCAGTTCCTCTTCCAGCTTGTCCAGTCCCTTGTCCAGAGTCTTGGCGAAGCGCTCTTCCTCCTCGGTCACGACCTTGACCATGAAGTCGCGTGTGGCGTTGAGCTCGTTGAAGTGGGAGCCCATGTCGTCCACGACCTTGGACGCGGTCTTGAAGAGGAACGGTTCGTTGAAACCGAGCAGTCTGCCGAAGCGGTAGGCGCGGCGGATCAGGCGGCGCATGATGTAGCCCCGGCCCTCGTTGGAAGGCATGACCTGATCCGGGATCAGGAAGGCGATGGCGCGGCTGTGGTCCGCGATGACGCGCAGGGCCGTGTCGGTTTCCTCGTTCGCGCCATAGGTCACGCCCGCGAGCTGTGCCGTGTACTGGATGATGGACTGGAACAGGTCGGTGTCGTAGTTGGAGTTCACGCCCTGACATACCGCAGCGATGCGCTCCAGACCCATGCCCGTGTCGATGGACGGGCGGGGCAGGTCGGTGCGGGTGCCGTCCTCGGCCTGATCATACTGCATGAACACGAGATTCCAGATTTCGAGGAAGCGGTCGCAGTCGCACTTGCCGATGCCGCAGTTCGGGCCGCAGGTCATGTGCTCGCCCTGATCATAGTGGACCTCGGAGCACGGACCGCAGGGGCCGGTATCGCCCATGGACCAGAAATTGTCCTTTTCGCCCAGACGGTAGATGCGTTCCGCGGGAACGCCCGCCACCTTCTGCCACAGTTCGCCTGCCTCGTCGTCATCCTTGTATATGGTGATGTACAGGCGGCTTTTGTCCAGGCCGAGTTCTTCGGTCAGGAATTCCCAGCAGAACCGGATGGCGTCTTCCTTGAAGTAGTCGCCAAAGGAAAAGTTGCCGAGCATCTCGAAAAAGGTGTGATGGCGCGCGGTGCGGCCCACGTTTTCGAGGTCGTTGTGCTTGCCGCCCACGCGCAGGCATTTCTGCGAGGTGGTGGCGCGGGAATAGTCGCGCTTCTCCTGCCCCAGGAACAGCTTCTTGAACTGGACCATGCCTGCGTTGGTGAACAGCAGGGAGGGGTCGTCCTTGGGAATGAGCGGGGAGGACTCCACCACGGTGTGTCCCTTGCGCTCGAAATATTCGAGGAAGCGTTGACGGATTTCTTGAGCCTTCATCTGGTTGTTTCTCCAAAATGGTCTCCGGACGACGAAGCGCCCCGGAACCTGCCGGGGCGCCTTTCTCCGGGAAAAGTCAGATTATTCCCCGTCCTGTTCGGTCGGGGCCTCCTTTATTCCCAGGTGCACGAGGAGCTGGTCCTCGATGGCCTGGGCTATGTCCGGATTTTCCTGCAGCAGGCTGCGCACGTTTTCCTTGCCCTGGCCCAGCTTTTCCGAGCCGAACGCGTACCATGCGCCGGACTTGTCGACGATGCCGTTTTCCACGCCCATGTCGATGATTTCGCCCATGCGGCTGATGCCCTGACCGTAGAGCACGTCGAAGATGGCCTCCCGGAAAGGCGGGGCTACCTTGTTCTTCACGATCTTGACCCGGACCTTTGAGCCGAACACCTCGTCCTTGTCCTTGAGGGTCTGGATGCGGCGGATGTCCATGCGCACCGAGGCGTAGAACTTGAGGGCGTTGCCGCCGGACGTGGTCTCGGGGTTGCCGTATCCGGTCATGCCGATCTTCATGCGAATCTGGTTGATGAAGATGACCACGCAGTTGGACTTGTGGATGGTGCCGGTGAGCTTGCGCAGGGCATGGGACATGAGCCGGGCCTGTCCGCCCACCTGGGTTTCGCCCATCTGGCCTTCCAGTTCGACCTGCGGAATGAGTGCGGCCACCGAGTCGATGACCACCACGTCCACTGCGCCGGAGCGCACCAGCAGGTCCGCGATCTCCAGAGCCTGTTCACCATAGTCGGGCTGGGAAATGAGGAGTTCCTCGGTCTTGACCCCGAGACGTTTGGCATAGGACGGATCAAGGGCGTGTTCCGCGTCGATGAACGCGGCGTTGCCGCCGTTGGCCTGTGCCTGCGCCACGATGTGCAGGGCCAGTGTCGTCTTGCCCGAGGATTCCGGGCCGTAGATTTCAATGACGCGGCCGCGCGGCACACCACCGATGCCCAGAGCGAGGTCGAGCCCGATGGACCCGGTATGAATGACCGGGATGTTGTGCGATGCCTCGTCGTCGAGGCGCATGATTGATCCCTTGCCGAACTTGCGTTCGATGGAAGTCAGGGCCGTGCCCAGCGCTTCCTTGCGCAGCTCTTCGGGATTGGCGGCTTTCCTGGCCATGTGGTTTCTCCTTGCGTGGTTGCGGGCCGTGAACGAATGAGCAACGTCGTTAAGTATCAGATACGGGACGCGTGGGCAATAGTTCACGCCGGTCCCGGCCCGGAAGAACCGCTTCCGCATACGGAATTCCTGTTCCTTTTTTCCTTCGCGTGATACGCTGTGCCCAACGCAATGAATCGGGCCGGATCGGCCTGCTGATGAAACAAGGATGGAACGTATGAGCAAGGCACTGAAGTGGATATCGGGGACAATTCTCGGCGTGGTCGTGCTGCTGGTGGCCGCAGCCGTGGTGCTGGTGGCCGTGGTGGACCCCAACGACTACAAGGATGACATGGCGCGGCTGGTCCGGGAGCAGACCGGACGTGAACTTGTTTTCGAGGGGGACATCGGATTCACCTTTTTCCCGTGGCTCGGGCTGGAACTGGGCCCTGTGGCGCTGGGCAATGCCCCGGGATTCGCCCCCGACCAGATGGTGAGCATTGCCAGGGCCGGTGTTTCCATTCGCATCCTGCCGCTGCTGTCCGGCAACATCGAGGTGGGCGAAGTGTCGCTGGAAGGTTTTGCCCTGAATCTGTCCCGGGATGAAAAGGGCCGCTCCAACTGGGATGATCTCGCCAAGGGCGGCGCGTCCGAAAAGGCGGAGCCTGCATCCGAACCCGTGCAGGAAGCAGAGGGCGGCAAGCCCATGTCCATTTCGTCCCTGTCCGTGGGCGGTGTGCGCATTGCCAACGCCAGCGTGACGTGGGACGACCGGCAGGCCGGGCAGAAGGCGGCACTGACCGATCTGAATCTGAAGATCGGCGAAATGGCCGGGGCAAAGCCGTTCACCTTTACCCTGTCCTTTGGTCTCGCGGCCGGGGATGGCCTGACCGTGCGCCCAGAACTGTCCGGCATAGCAACGCTGGACCTCGAAGGCGGAAGCGCGTCCGTCCGGGACATGCTGCTGTCCGTGCTGGGCATGAAGATTTCCGGGACCATGTCCGTGCAGGGACTCAAGGATTCTCCGGCCTATGTCGGCGAGTTGTCCATTGCGGAATTCTCGCCGCGCAACGTTATGGAAAATTTGAAGATCGAGGCGCCGAAGACCTCTGATCCGGCCGTGCTGGGCAAGGCCTCCCTGTCCCTGAAGCTTTCCGGGACCACGAACTCCGCATCCCTGGAGAATCTGAACATCGTGCTGGATGACACGCGCATGGACGGCAATGCCTCGGTGCGCAACTTTGCCCGTCCCATCGTGACCGCGACCATGAACGTGGACGACATGGACGTGGACCGCTACCTGCCGCCTTCTTCCGGGGAAAAGGGTGCCACAGGGAGCCAGAAGTCCGAGTCCCCATCTGCCGAATCTGCCGGCGGTGCGCAACAGGAGCCTGATCTGAGCGCGCTCCGCGATCAGAACGTGACCGCCAAGCTGACCATCGGCAAGCTCAAGGTCGCGAACCTGCGCATCACGGACATTCTGGCCGAGCTGCGGATCAAGGACGGTGTGCTTCGCCTCGATCCGTTCAGCGCGCATCTGTACGACGGCCTTGCCAAGCTGGATTTCACCCTGAACGCGAATCCGGCCAGAGCGGATTGGCGCGCCGGAACCGATCTGGCCAATTTTCAGGCCGGACCGTTTCTCAAGGATCTGGTGGGCAAGGATCATGTGCTGGGCACGGTGGTGGCCAAGGCCGACGTGCGCGGCCTCGGGCTGACTCCGGATTCCGTGAAGCGGAACCTGAACGGAACCGCGTCGTTCGCATTCACGGATGGCGCGATCAACGGCGTGAACGTGGCCAAGATGCTGCGCGACGCATTCGCCCGGATCAAGGGACAGCCCGTGTCCGGAGATGAGCCGGAACGCACGGATTTCGCGGAGCTGCTGGGCAGCGCGAAGATCACGAACGGGCACGTGACCAACAATGATCTGCTCATGAAATCCCCGCTCCTGCGCGTCACGGGCAAGGGATGGGCCGATCTGCCCAAGGATGCGGTGGACTATCTTGCCACCGTGACCGTGGTGGGCACGCTCAAGGGACAGGAAGGCGAATCCATCGAGGAGCTTTCCGGCCTGCCGCTGCCCATCTACGTCAAGGGCAGCCTTGCGAATCCGTCCATCGGTCTGGATGCCAAGGCCATGGCCGAGGCACTGTTCAAGGACACGTTCAGGAAGGGAACAAAGGATCTGGAGGAGAACCTGCGAAAGAACATTCTCGGCACGCCGGAAAAATCCGGAGAAAAGTCGGGCGGGAAAATCGATCCGGGCAAACTCATCAAGGGACTGTTCAACTAGCCGGAAAAAAAGGAAAGCAGAAGGGCCGGGCAGGTGATTGCCCGGCCCTTGTTCTTGCCAGTCGGAGCCAAAGCCCGCATACTGCCGGGTGTTTCGGATGCATTGGGTAAGGATATTTCCGTTTCTGCCGAAAAGGTTTCCAGACCCGCACAATCGACAGCCAAATTCCAGTTCAGGACGAGCAATGAAGAAAGTTTCCATAGTCATCCCCTGCTACAATCAGGACAAGTATCTGGGAATCTGTCTGGATTCCGCATGGTTTCAGGAATATCCGAATCTGGAGATCGTGGTGGTGGACGACGGGTCCACGGACCGCACTCCCGAGGTCCTTGAGCAGTTTTGCGCGGCTCTGGATACGGAAAAGGTGTCGTACGCGGCCCGGCTCAACGATGAGATCGGCGAGGTGGAGCGCGTGGAGCATCTGCGGTACGCCCCGGAAGGCCGAGAACTGCGCGTGATCCGGCATGACGTGAACAAGGGGTTGAGCGAGGCCCTGAATACGGGGTTCCGTGCCTGCACCGGCGAACTGTGCACGTTCATTGCCTCGGATGACATGCTGCTGCCGGGCATGGTTTCCGGGCTGGTTCGTGCGCTTGAGGAGAACAACGCGGATTTTGCCTATGCCGACATGCACGTGGTGGATGACACGGGCCGCATTCTCCGGCGGTTCTCTTTGCCGGACTATACGTTCGAAGCCGCGTTCTGCCAATGGTATCTGGTGGGCGTGTGCAAGCTCTACAGGCGCGAGCTGCACGAAAGGTGCGGATATTTCGACCCGGCCATCTATCCGCAGGATCACGACATGTACCTGCGTTTCGCCATGAGCGGCGCCGAGTTCGTGCACGTGCCTCGCGTGCTGGCGAACGTCCGCCATCACGGCCCGGAACGCGAGGTTCACAACCACAGCAACGCCAACTGGAACAGGCTGTTCGAGCAGTCCTCGGACCTTGTGCGCACGGCTCGGAAATTCGCGCAGGGGGAGAAGGGATAGGAAAGGCGGGCTTGTTTCCCGATCCGTTTTCGGATCAGAAGGGAAATGTTTGTCGAGCCGGTTGCCGTTTCAGGGAACCGGCTCGTTTTTCCCTGCCGGTCGAGAGCCATTTCCTCTTTCGGTGCAGCGGTTGCACAGGCTTGCCCTGTGGCGAATCCTCGCGTAAAGGGCGCTCCATGACAAAGCGATATGACGCGCTCGCCCTGCTTTCGGGCGGGCTTGATTCCATACTGGCCATGCGTACCCTCATGGATCAGGGCTTGTCCGTGCTCGGGTTGCACTTCGTGTCCCCGTTCTTCGGCAAGCCGCATCTGCTCGGGGTCTGGAGGGAACAATACGGCATAGACGGCGTTGCCGGGGACATTTCACGCGAATACACGAACATGCTTCTGGACGGTCCGCCCAGCGGATTCGGCAAGTGGCTGAATCCGTGCATCGACTGCAAGGTCGCCATGCTGAGCCGGGCCAAAAAACTGCTGCCGGAGTACGGCGCATCCTTTCTTGTCACGGGCGAGGTCTCGGGCCAGCGTCCCATGTCCCAGCGCAAGGATGCACTGAACCGCATCAGCAAAAAGGCCGGGGTCAGGGATGTACTGCTTCGCCCCCTGTGCGCCAAGGGGCAGCCCATCACGCCCATGGAGGAATCCGGGCTGGTGGATCGGGAGCGGCTGCATGACTGGTATGGCCGGGGGCGCAAACCCCAGATGGCCGCTGCCCAGGCCTACGGATTTACCGAGGTTCCCACGCCCGCAGGCGGGTGCGTGCTCACCGAGGGACCGTCCTCGGCAAGGTTCGTGCGTCTGATTCGCATCAAGGGCCGTCCCGATCCGCAGGATTTCGTGCTGGCTCAGGTGGGCCGTCAGGTCTGGGCCGGGAATCACTGGCTGGTGACCACGCGTCGCGAGCGGGACAACGAGTTGCTCGACGGTCTGATTCGGCCAGCGGATTACGTGTTTCGGGTCAAGGATTTTCCCAGCCCCACGGGCGTGGGCCGTCCCCTTGTCGGGGACTGGTCGCCCGAGGCCGTGCTGGATGCCGCGGCGTGGGTCGCGTCCTATTCATCCAAGGCTGTCCGGCACAGCGAAATCTCCGGCGACCCCATTCAGGTCCGCGTGCGCCGGGGAACCGCGTCGGAAGTGGTTTCGGTGCTCCCCAACCGGGAAACTCCGTTGGGATGGACCGAGGCCAAGCCCGGCGAAGTGCGGGAATGGAAAGAGGAACATCACGGGTAGTTTGCGCTTTGACGATCCGTGAGGCATGCTGATGCGCAGCCCTGTCCGGCCGATTGCTTCGGAAGCATTCCGTTGCATGCCGCCGGAATTCCGGGTTGCGGAACCGGACGGAAGGGAAAAGCCGGTTGCGATCATGATTGAACGCCGCGACTGAAGGTCGAATTTTCCGATGGGCTGATCAGGTATTGGCTGTGGGCCGTGTTGTGCGAATGTCTGCTTTATCCATGCTGAGGGCTCAGGAACATGTTTGATTTTCTCGATGTGTATCCGTGGCTTTTGCCCGGTGTGATCTTTCTCGGACGTATTGCCGATGTCTCTCTGGGGACTTTGCGGATCATTTTCGTTTCCAAGGGCGAAAAGAACATCGCTCCGCTCATCGGTTTCGTGGAAATCTTCATCTGGGTGGTGATCATTGCCCAGGTGTTTTCCCGTGCGAACGACATGTTCAGCTACCTTTCCTATGCTGCCGGCTATGCCGTGGGCACGTACATCGGGCTGCATCTCGAAGCCAAGATCGGTTTCGGCTTCATCAAGTACCGGGTGTTCACGATCAAGAACGGCCTTGCATTGATCGCGGCCCTGAACAAGCACGGATTCGGCTCGACTCTGGTGCATGGAAAGGGCTCCACCGTGGAAATCGACATCGTGGAAGCCGTGGTCCGCAGAAAGGACATGAAGCCGGTGGAAGACATCGTGATGGATTTTGATTCAAAGGCCTTCTGCGTCGTGGAGGACGTGCGGGCGAAACAGCTCGGCATTTTCGCCAGAAGGCAGTCGCTTCTCAAATGCAAATAGCACGGGCCGGTCGACCCGGCCCGCATGCTGTTTCCGGATAAAACCCGTTTCAAGGAACCATATGCTCAACCTGTTGTATCTTGCCGCCGCCACGTTTCTGCTCTGGTACGGAGCCAACTGGATCGTGACCTCGGCGTCGCTCATCGCCCGAAAATGGGGCATTTCCGAACTGGTCATCGGCCTGACCGTGGTGGCCTTCGGCACGTCCGCCCCGGAATTTCTGGTTACGGTCAATGCCGCGTTCCGCGGGCACAACGACATTTCCCTGTCCAATGTGGTGGGGTCGAACATCTTCAACCTCGGCTTCATTCTCGGCCTCATGGCCATGATCAAGCCGCTCAAGTCGAACCGGACCATCGTGTATCGCGACGGCCTGCTTCTGCTGGCAACCACTTCCGGCATTCTGCTCATGGCTCAGACCGGGGAACTCGGCAGGGTGTTCGGTGGTGCACTTGTTGCGCTTCTGGTGGGCTATCTTGCCTATCTCGGCTTCAGGAAGCAGGCTCCGAACGAGGGCGAGCTGGACGAACTGCCCGACCGGCAGGCCCGCTGGTACGACGGCGTGATCCTGCTGGCCGGCTTTGCAGCCATTTCCGCAGGCGGGCACCTCATGGTCACGGCAGCCACGTCCATCGCCGAATCATTGGGCGTGAGCTCCTGGGTGATCGGCGTGACCATCGTGGCCGCGGGCACGTCCCTGCCCGAGCTTGTCACGTGTCTGGCCGCCTCGGTCAAAGGCAGGAACGAGATGCTGCTCGGCAATCTCATCGGCTCGGATTTCTTCAACTTCGCCGGAGTGCTTGGTCTGACATGCCTGCTCAAGCCGTTGGCTGTTTCGCATGAAGCGTCCGTGGACCTCATGGTTCTGGTGGGCATGGTGGCTCTGGTCCTGTTCCTGCTGCGCACGGGATGGAAGGTGCGCCGCTGGGAAGGCGCGCTTCTGGTGACCATCAACCTGTTTCGCTGGGCGCGGGATTTCGCTTTCTAGCGCCACGCGGATTCCGGGCAGCCTGCGGGTTGTTTTTTTGATGTCGGATGAAAGGCCGTTCTTCCGAAAGGAAGGGCGGGCTCATTTTCGGGAGAGGCACGGGCAGTCCGTAGCGCGCTGGCCCGCGTCCAGGTAGCGTTTGAAGGCGGCAACGCAGGTCGGGCAGAGGTGCGATCCGCACTGTTCGTCGATGATGCTCAGAGCCTTTTCCAGAGTCAGGGCCTTGCGGTAGGGGCGTTCGCTGGTCAGGGCATCGAACACGTCGGCCACGGCGATGATGCGCGCCCAGAGCGGGATTTCCTCTCCTTCGAGGTGATCCGGGTAGCCGCTGCCGTCCATTTTCTCATGGTGCGAACGAACGGCCTGAATAACGCGGCTCAGGCTGGGGATGGGGGCAAGGATTTCCGCGCCGTGGATGGTGTGGCTCTGGATGGTCATGAATTCCGAACTGGTGAGCTTGCCGGGCTTGAGCAGAATGTCGTCCCGCACCCCGATCTTGCCCACGTCGTGGAGTCGGGCCGCGATTTCCAGCCATTCCATCTCTTCCCGGTCGAACCCCATGACCAGACCAATGCCCGTGGCAATGCGGGCCACGTTGTCGGAATGGCCGCGTGTGTACCTGTCCCGGGCTTCGAGGGCCTGAACCAGACTGGCAATGGATGCGAGCATCAGGCTGCGTTCGGTCTCCAGCCGTTCCTTTTCCTGATGCAGGATGCGAAAATGGTCGGACAGGAGTTTTTCCAGCGTGATGACGAGCTGTTCGATGTTGAAGGGCTTGACCATGAATGCGGATGCGCCCGAGTGCACCATGCGTCGCATGGTCAGCCGGTCGCTTTCCGTGCTCATGACCACGAAGGGTACCGCGCCCATGGTATGGTCCGCGCGCACGGCCCGGCACAGGTCCATGCCGTCCATGCCCGGCATGTGGATGTCCGAAAGAATCAGGTCCGGCCTGTCCTTGCGCAGAATATCCAGAGCTGCGTCCCCGGAATCAGCGCACACCACATTGAATCCGGCACTGGTCAGCCCCTTTTGCACGGTGTTGCGGATGAACATGGAGTCGTCCACCACCAGAATGAGCCGTTTCCGGTTGAAACTGGTGCGGTCGAGCACTTCCTTGACCCGGGGAAGAAGCTGGGTGGTGGCGGCGGATTTCGCCACATAGGCGGCCGCACCGACCCGGAATCCGCGTTCGATGAAGTCCTCGCTCTCGTTGGTGCTGAGGATGATGACCGGCACGGCGCGCGTGGCCGGGCCGGACTTGAGCTTGCGGCACAGGGAAAACCCGTCCATCACGGGCATGTCGATGTCGGAAATGATCAGGTCGAAGGAATTCGAGCGTGCAAGATCGAACGCGAGAGCGCCGTTTTCCGCCTCGACCACTGTGGCCCCGATGTCCCGAAGCTGTCTGGTCAGCAGCCGCCGTACTGTCTTGCTGTCGTCGGCCACCAGCACTCTTGGTGCGGTCATCCCGCTCCTTTTTCGCCGTTGCCACCCCGTCCGCAAGGGACGGCCGAACCCCCATTCGATGGCAATTGTCGCAGATATCCTCACTGACGGGGTCGGGGTTGTCAACATGGAATCCGCGATACCGATTTCGCGTTTCAGGGGAAATTCGCCCGGTTTCCCTTGCCTCCCCAACCATTCCTGATTAGATTCATGGAAATACCCGGAACACTGCATCCGGTTTGTGTTCGGCAAGACAATACGGAGGAATATCCATGAACCAGTTCTACCAGGCTCGTCCAGCCGGGCGCGCCAGTGTCGAAACCCTCAACGCCTTCATGCGCGGCATCTACGGATGGATGAGCGCCGGTCTCGGCCTCACTGCGGCCGTTGCCTGGGCCACCATCAACGTGCCCGCCCTGCTGCAGCTGGCTTTCACCGTTGATCCGGCCACCAACACCGTGGCCCCGTCCATGCTGCCCATGATCGCCCTGTTTGCGGCGTTCGGCATCGTGTTCTTCATGAGCTTCAAGATCCAGACCATGAATCCGTCCACGGCCACCATGCTGTTCTTCGTGTTCAGCGGCCTGAACGGCTTTTCCCTGGCCCCGATCCTTCTGGCCTATACTGCTGCCTCTGTCGCGGCCACGTTTCTGGCCACGGCCGGCATGTTCGGTGCCATGTCCATCTACGGCATCGTGACCAAGAAGGACCTCACCAGCTGGGGGAGCTTCCTGTTCATGGGCCTGATCGGCATCATCATTGCCTCGCTGGTGAACATGTTTCTCCAGAGCTCGGGCATGGCCATGGCCATTACCTACATCGGCGTGTTCCTGTTCCTGGGCCTGACCGCGTATGACACGCAGCGGCTCAAGACCATGGGCGAAATGGTGCCGGACGGCGACAATGCCGCCATCCGCCGCGCCTCGATCATGGGCGCGCTGACCCTGTACCTTGATTTCTACAACCTGTTCCTGATGTTGCTCAGAATCATGGGCGACCGGAGATAGCCCGAAATCGGGAGGCCTTCGGGCCTCCCTTTTTATTTCATCATGTCACAGGCAGCCATAGAACTTCAGCGGACCTTTTCCCCGGTGCTGCGCCCGTTTTCGTGGGTGTATTCCGGGGTCATGCGCATGCGCGGCGCCCTGTACGGCCGCGGTCTGCTTCGTACCTGGGAACCTCCGGCGCTGACCGTGTCCGTGGGCAATGTGGGGTGGGGCGGTTCGGGCAAGACCCCGCTTTGCGGCTGGCTTCTGGGCTGGGCGCGCAGACAGGGCGTTCCGTCCCTGCTTCTGACTCGCGGATACCGGGCCAAGCCGGTTTCCTATCCCTATCTGGTCAAGCCCGGGGCTCTGGCCGAGGAGGCCGGGGACGAACCCCTGATGCTTGCGCAGGATCATCCGGACGCGCGCATCGTGGTGGACCCGGTGCGGAGCCGCGCGGGCAGGTGGGCGTTTTCCCAGTTCCGGCCCGGTCTGGTGGTTCTGGACGACGGGTTTCAGCACATGGCAGTGAAACGGCATGTGGACATTGTTCTGCTCACTCCGCATGATGTGACCGAAGGCTGGAACACGGTGATCCCGGCCGGATCGTGGCGGGAACCCGTATCTTCGCTCAGGCGGGCCGACGCATTTGTGCTCAAGGCATCGCCCAACACGTTCCGTTCGCTCATGCCCCTGATCGAAGAGCGGCTGACCCGGCTGAAAAAGCCCGTATTCAGCTACATGCTGCAACCCACGGGCGTGCGCAACCTGACAGACGGAACCCGGCAGAAGGATTTCGGCGCGGGCGGCTACGTGCTGGTTTCGGGCGTGGGCGCACCGGCTCAGGTGCGGGGCACGGCCAAGGCTTATTTCGGCTACGGCCCGGCCAAGCACATGGTTTATGACGATCATCACGCCTTTACCAAGAACGACGTGCTCGACATGCAGGTGACCGCACGCAGGCTCGGGTGCGAGGCCGTGCTGTGCACACCCAAGGATGCGGTCAAGCTCGGTCCCATGTGTTCCGAGGAATTCTGGAAATTCGACCTGCAACTGGCGTTCGGCCCGTCCGCGTTCGTGCGGGACACGCCTTTCGACACGTGGTGGAATCGTCGGTACAAGGCCTTTGAACTGCGCCGCGAGGACAATCTCGCCTGGGAGCGCGAACAGTCCGATTCGGAAAACGGTTCGGACGGAGACCTGAATGGCTAAGAATTGGAAACGGCCGGAGGATCGGCCTTTTGCCCTGAACGAGGCTGAACTGCTCAAGCTGTTCAAGAGCGTCAGGAAACCCCTGTCCCGGGCCGAGGTCATCCGCCAGTTGCGGTTGCCCAAGCGGGACAAGAAGGTGTTGCGCGGTCTGCTGGACGATCTGGTCCGGCGCGGCACCCTGATTCGCATTCGTCGCGCCTATGGTCTGGCCGGAGCCATGCGCTGCGTGACCGGACGGCTGGAAGTGCAGCGTGGCGGTTTCGGGTTCGTGGTTCCCGAAGACGCACGGCGCAAGGATATTTTCATCAGCCAGCGCGATCTTGGCGGGGCATGGCATGGCGACAAGGTTGTTGCCTCCATTGTTCGCGAAGGGCATGGAGCGCGAAATCACGAAGGCCGCATCGTCCGCATTCTGGAACGCGGACGCAAGACCCTGCCCGTGCGCGTGTACAAGCAGATCAGCGGCGGGGAGTGGGCCTGCCGTCCGTCCGACCCGCACCTCGGATTCGGCATCATCTGCACATTGGCCGACGAGTCCATCGAGTTGCAACGCGGAGACATCGCCCTGTGCGAGCCCGGGGATCAGCTTGATCCCGGCATGTGGGAGGGCCGCATCACCAGCCGACTTGGACGCGAGACCGATGTTCCGGTTCAGGAAGCATTGGTCAAGTCCAACCACGGCATTCGTACCCGGTTCCCGTCCGGCTCCCGCACGCAGGCCGAGGCTCTGCCCGAAGTCCCGATAAAAAAGGACATGGATTCGCGTAAGGACTTGCAATCCCTGCCATTCGTGACCATTGACGGTGCGAGCGCCCGCGATTTCGATGATGCGGTCATGGTGGAGCGGCACGGAAAGGGCTATCGCCTTTGGGTGGCCATTGCGGACGTGAGCCATTACGTGGGCGAGGGCACGCCGCTGGATCGGGAAGCCCTGGAGCGCGGAAATTCCTACTATTTCCCCCAGTCCGTGGAACCCATGTTTCCGGAGCGTCTGTCCAACGGGTTGTGCAGCCTGAATCCGGATGTGCCCCGGCTGGCCATGGTGGTGTGCATGAATACGCTCGCCAACGGCATTGTCGAGTCGGCCACCGTATTGCCGGCCGTGATCCGCAGCCATGCGCGGCTGACCTATGGTCAGGTCAAGCGCGCCGTGCTGGACCGGGAGCCGCAGGAACGGGAGAATGTGGCCCATGTCCTGCCCATGCTCGAACTGGCCGAGGAATTGGCCCGGAAGATGAATCGGTTGCGCCATGCTCGGGGCAGTCTGGATTTTGATATTCCCGAGCCGGAAATCCTGTTCAATGTTGATGGCGAGACCGTGGACATCCGGCCCAGAACCCGGCATTTCGGGCACCAGATGATCGAGGAGTTCATGATTGCGGCCAACGAGGCCGTTGCCCGGTTTCTCGGGGAAAAGGGGCTGCCCTGCATGTACCGCATTCATCCGGAGCCGGATGAGGAAAAACTGGCCCGGCTGTTTCGGCTGCTCTCGCTTTCCGACCCGACCATTGCCATGCCCAAGGAATTCACGCCCAAGGTGTTGCAGGAACTCAATGCGCAGGTTGCGGGTACGGACAAGGAATTCCTCGTGCATCGGCTCATGATCCGGTCCATGAAGCAGGCCAAGTATTCTCCTGAAAATGATGGACATTTCGGTCTGGCTTCCGAGGACTACTGCCATTTCACCTCGCCCATTCGCCGCTACGCCGACCTTGTGGTGCATCGGCTGGTCAAGGCCGCGCTGGACCCGGGAAGTCATCCGGTCCCGGGCCGCAAGAAGCTGTTCAACGTGGCCAATCACATCAGCGGCCGCGAGCGTGTGGCCATGGATGCGGAGCGCGAGACCATCAAGCGGCTCACGGCCCTGTTCATGCGCGACCGTCAGGGCGAGACCTTCAATGCCGTCGTTTCCCAACTCATGGATTTCGGTTTCCGCGTGGAGCTGACCGATGTGTTGGCCGAAGGCATGGTCCGCCTGTCCTCGCTGGAGGACGACTACTATGCCTACTGGCCGCATCGTGAAATGATCGTGGGCGAACGCACGGGCCGCGCCTTTCGATTGGGCCAGACCGTGGAGGTCGTGCTTGAGGAAGTCAACCTTGATAGGTTGGAACTCAATTTCACCCTGCGTTCGGTTGTGGCTGCTTCTCAGGATTACAAGGATTTGATGTAGCTGCCGGTGGTGAATTGTTGGGCATGGCCCCATCTCTTCAAGGCGCGTCGCCGCGCCGTCTTCGCCGTGCCATCCTGCAAGGTGAGGTTTTCGCCCTTTCCGGGCGAGTTCATTTTTTTGTTGGGGCAAAAAAATAAACGAAAAAAAGCCCCTTTGCACTGTGCTCCCGACTCTCTCGGGCAGGAACCAGTAGCGACCTCTCACCGGGCGATTGCGACGTTTCCTGCGGAAACCGCATCGCCCTGGCTTCGGTCGCTTCGACTGGTTCCAAGCCCTCGCGAGTCGAAATTCGGTCTAAGTAAGGAACACTGTTCCGGGCGAGAGAGGTCGCCTCGGCTCTACCAAGCTCCCCCGGCCCAACCAACCTCCCACCGTTTCCCTTTGATCAAGGCTTCCGGTTTTGCGGCGAACGCACGGCAGACCTGCCTTGATCAAGTAGGAAACGCGCACGGCTGGGGCGGCCCCAAAAGCGCGGCTTTTAGTTCCTTTTATCCGCCTTGATATAAAAGGAACTCGCCCGAGAAGGGCGAAATCTTCACTGAACAAGCTGGCGCGCAGTTTACGGCGAATTGCTTCGCCCGGCCCGGGTAACCGAGCTGGTACAACCCCATCTCTTCAAGGCGCGTAGCCGCGCCGTCTTCGCCGTGCCATCCTGCAAGGTAGGGATTTCGCCCTTCCCGGGCGAGTTCATTTTTTTGTTGGGGCAAAAAAATAAACGAAAAAAACCCCTTTGCACTGTGCTCCCGACTCTCTCGGGCAGGAACCAGTAGCGACCTCTCGCCGGGCGATTGCGACGTTTTCTGCGAAAACCGCATCGCCCCGGCTTCGGTCGCTTCGACTGGTTCCAAGCCCTTGCGAGCCGAAATCCGGTCTAAGTAAGGAACACTGTTCCGGGCGTGACGAGCTCCCTCGGCCTAGCCAACCTTCCACCGTTTCCCTTTGATCAAGGCTTCCGGTTTTGCGGCGAACGCACGGCAGACCTGCCTTGATCAAGTAGGAAACGCGCACGGCCGGGGCGGTCGATAAAAGGCGTTTTTTGCCTACTTTTGTTCGCCTTGAAACAAAAGTAGGTCGCCGGGGGGGGCGAAACATCCCCTTAAAAGCTCGTAAGGCGTGTACGGCGAATTGCTTCGCCCGGCACGGATAACCAAACTGGTACAGCCCCATCTCTTCAGGGCGCGTAGCCGCGCCGTTTTTCCCCTCCCCTTTCATTCCATTGATTCACCTTTTCAAACCATCTCTTGACTCTATTGTTTAATTGAAATAAACGATAGCAAGAACGAGCAACGAATTGTCAATCAGGGCGTGACGGATGAGCAAAACCGGATTCGAGCATTTTTTCAAGCGGCTCCAGCAGGAGACCGAGATTACCAACCAGTCGCAACTGGCCCGGGAACTGGACCTGGGGCGTGCAGCCGTGTCGCTGGCCAAACGCAAGGGCACGGTTCCGCCGCGGTGGATACTGGACCTTTCCGCACGCTTCGGGCTGAATCCGCTGTGGCTGGAGACCGGCGCGGGGTTTCCTCGGGCCGAGGCCGCCACTGCGGACATGGAAACCACGGGCGCGGAGTTCATGCGTGTGCCCAAGGTGCGCGCCCGGCTCAGCGCCGGGGGCGGGTCCTTTGAAACGCGCGGCCGGGTGGAAGGGTACTATTCCTTTCGTTCGGACTGGCTGAACATGCGCGGCAATCCCGCGAACATGGTGCTCATGGAAGTGGTGGGCAACAGCATGGAACCCGAGATCAAGGAAGGCGACATGGTCCTCATCGACCAGTCCCGGATCGAGGTGCTGTCCGGCGGCATCTATGCCGTGGGCGTGGAGGATACGGTCATGGTCAAGCGCGTGGAGCGGCTTCCCGGCACTCTGGTTCTGCGTAGCGACAACACCGACTATTCACCGATCCATCTTTCCGGTGATGAGCTCTGCAACGTGCGCGTCATCGGCAAGGTCCTCTGGGTGTCCCGGGAGTACCGCTAGAGGCTGTTTTCCTTTTTTCGAGCGAATCCGGCATGGGCCGGGGCGGATGTCCGCCCCGGCTTTTTTTGTTCATGATGTCAACTTCTCGTGTTGTCCGATGGTTAATTCTTGAAACAAAATGTAGATTTTTAGTTGACAAAAAGCGCGGAGAACGTTTAGAAAAGATTTCAACAAGACAAAACAAGGATCAACCCCTTGCGGGGCGATATTCGAGGAGGGTGAACACATGCAGGAACGGTTTTGCACATGCGGGCAGCGGCTTCAGGTTGTGTACGATCTGACCGGGTTCGTTCCCTGGGAAGCGTTGATCATGGCTCAGGGCCATGGGGACCCCATCAAGGTCTGCCCGTGCTGCGGCAGGCATCTGAGCATACATTTTCTGAGGTAGTCCTGTCCCTGACAAGCCTCTGATCGGCAGGCCCCGCAATCCCCGGGGGTCCAACCCTGCCTTCCCTGTTGAGCCGGACCGCTGTTCTCTCGCGAACAGCGGTCCGCTTCGTTTTTTGGAAAGGGGCGGAAATGCACTGCGGAGCAGGGTGTCCCTGCATCCTGTTTTTTCGTGTGATATTGTAGGTGAATCTTTTGCAAATCGATACGCGAAATTGTACTATGGTAAATAGTAGAAATCTTCCTCGCCCGGGCGAAGCCGGGCAATATGCTCTGGAGGCTCGATGAACTTCTTGAAATCTCATGTTCTTTTTCTTGTATTGATCCTGTGTGGCACATGTTTTCCCGCTTTTGCCTCGGATTCCGGGGCCTCTCTGACCGTCTACAACGGAGGCCGGGCTCTTGTGCACGAGGTCAGAACCCTGAAAATGGCCCGGGGTGTCGGCGAAGTCGTGATACCCGGAATGCCCCGGGGGATCGATCCGGATTCGGTGCTGATTTCCGGGCGCGACCTTTCGGTTCTGGACATGGAATACCGTTGGAATCCGATTTCCCCGGAAGCTCTGCTCAAGGCATATGTGGGGCGGGAGATTTCCGTGATTCTGCCTGATCCCGGGGATGCCGACGGCAGGGTGACGCGCAAGGCCACACTGCTTTCGGCCGGACCGGGAGGGCCGGTGTTCCGCATCAAGGACAGGATTTACGTGGGCAGGCACGAGGCCCTGATTTTTCCGGACCAGCCCGAAGAGCTGCAGGCCACCCCGGAGTTGGCCATGACCGTGGACAATCGGGGTGCCAAGGTGCGTCCCGTGGATGTGTCGTATTTTCTGGGCGGATTGGATTGGAATGCGGAATACGCTCTTCTGCTTGATGAAAAGGGCAACGGCGGACGGCTGGAATGCCGTGCGTCCGTGCGCAACGATTCCGGCTCTGCATTCAAGGGCGCGCATCTTCGCCTGATTGCCGGAGATGTGCAGCGGCAGGGCGGAGGGCAGCGCATGTTCAAGGCGGCCATGGCCATGAACGCCGAGGCTGCCCCGGCTCCGGACGTGGCGGAACAGGCCGTGTCCGGATATCACATGTATTCCGTGGACCGTCCGGTCTCCATCCCCGCGCGAGGCGTGAAGCAGATAAGCCTGTTTTCCGCATCCCTGCTGAATCCGGAGCGTGAATACGTGGCGGTCTGGAACGGCATGGGTCGGAATTCCGGGGAAATCCGCGAGCCGGTGCGCATGAATCTGGCTTTCGACAACATCAAGCGGAACGGGCTGGGCATTCCCCTGCCTGCCGGGATCGTCCGGGTGTACGATGCGACGGACGACGGGGTCCGCGTGTTGGCTGGTGAATCCCGCGTGCCCCATGTCGCGAGTCAGGCCAGGGTGAATCTTGCGCTGGGCGAGGCGTTCGATCTGGACGTGCGCCGGGTGCAGACCTCCTTTTCCAAGGTGGCGAAAAACGAGTACGCCGTGGCCTGGAAGATCGTGCTGCGCAACGGAAGTGATTCGGAAAAGACGGTTCTGCTGCGCGAACGGCTCGGAATGGACTGGGAAATCACGAAGTCCAGCATGGAGTTCCGCAAGATGGACGCGGCCACTGCGGAATTCGTGGTGAATGTTCCGCCCTCTGATCGGGGTGGGCAGGTTGAAGTTACGTATACCGCGACAATTCGTCATTAAGTGCGCGGCCGGCAAATCCGGCGGGTGCGCACCAAGGAGGCGTCATGGCTCAGGTGGAACGGGTCGAATTGAAAACGCTCAAGGATTTTTATGCGCTCATGGGCGCGACGCGCGAAGTGCGTCACGATGCCGTGAGTCGGATTCTGGACGGCCGTCAGGCCCGGGACGATGCCGCCCAATCCCTGAAGAATGCCCTTGCCAGTCTGGAGGATGTGCCCGAACTGGAGGGACGCAAGGAACTCGCCCTTGATCGGGAACGGAAGATAGCTCTGGATATGGCCTATGAAATCAACGAAATGAAAAAGGATCTCATCTACCTTGAACAGGGAGAGCAGGCCTTTCTCGATCATCTGGCAGACTTGCATCCCGGATTCCGGGATTACGTGGCTCAGGGGCAGGCGATGCTGGACGGTCTGGACCTCAACTGTCTTGTTTCGGATCGGGACGGCACCGTGAACAATTACTGCGCTCGGTATCTGACCTCGGTGCAGTCCATCTACAATGCGGTTTTTCTGGCCCGGTTCGCCCGGTCCGGAGCGACCAGCCCGGTGATTCTTACCTCCGCCCCCATGGACGGACTGCGCCAGATGAGTGTGGTACCCGAGGGTGAGTTCTATTACGCGGCATCCAAGGGGCGCGAGTGTCTGGATCTGGAGGGACGACTCAGGCGGCTGGCCATTCCGCCGGACAAGCAGGCGGCCATGGACCGCTTGAATCGGAGACTGGAAGAACTGGTGGCCAAACCCGAGAACGAGAAATTCACCCTGATCGGGTCGGGGCTGCAATTCAAGTTCGGCCAGTCCACCGTGGCCCGGCAGGACATCAACAAGTCCGTTGCCGAAGACGAGTCCGACGCGTTCATGGCCGAACTGGAACGGCTCGTGGCCGAACTCGACCCCGAACATGCCTGTTTTCGCATCGAGGATACAGGGCTGGACGTGGAGATCATCCTGACCGTGGAATCCTCGGGCGATGAACTCAAGGATTTCGACAAGGGTGATGGTGTGAAATATCTCAATCGCGAACTTGGTCTGGAAATGCATCGCGGACCGCATCTCATTTGCGGAGATACGAACAGCGACGTGCCCATGCTGGAGGCGGCGCTGGATTTGTCCCGCGATGCCAAGGCCATTTACGTGACGGACAAACAGGACCTGGCGCAACGGGTGCAAAGCCTCTGCCCGGACGCGGTCATCGTGCCGCAGCCGGACATGCTGGTCACCATTCTGGGCACCCTCGGGTAGCCCTCACGTCGACACCTCAACTCCCCGACAGGGAAAAGGAGCGAACGTGGCTGTCAAATTGAGTGGCGTAGTCTTTGATCTCGATGGAGTCATCACGCGGACCGCACGGGTGCATGCCCAGGCGTGGGAAACCGCGTTCAACGAGTTTCTCAAGAAAAGGGCCGACGAAAAGAGCGTGCCTTTCGAACCGTTCGACAGGACGCATGATTACCTCAACTACGTGGACGGCAAGCCCCGGTTCGAAGGCGTCCTGAGCTTTCTGAAATCCCGCAACATCCGCCTTGATCCGGGCACTCCGGAAGACGCTCCGGGATTGGAGACCATCTGCGGCATCGGCAACTACAAGAATGATCTGTATCAGGAAATCCTGCGGCGTGAAGGTCCGGAGGTCTTCGACACTTCCGTGGACCTGATCAAGCAGCTCAAGGACATGGGCGTGAAGGTTGGCGTTGCCACATCCAGCCGAAACTGCCTGCTCGTGCTTCAGCTCGCCGGGCTGGAAGACCTGTTCGATGCCCGGGTCGACGGCATGGTGTCCGCAGAGTTGAACCTCAAGGGCAAACCTGATCCGGACATTTTCGTGACCTGCGCAAAAGAGATGGGCCTGCATCCCGGTCAGTGCATCGTGGTGGAGGACGCCATATCCGGTGTTCAGGCCGGGCGCGCCGGAAATTTCGGCATGACGCTCGGCATTGCCAGAAACATTGCGGGCGAGCTGCTCAAGCGGTTCGGCGCGGATCTCGTGGTTTCCGATCTGGGCGAAATCACGGTGGACGATTTCGAGGAATGGTTCGATACGGGCATGGCCACGGACGAGTGGTACCATGTGTACAGCGGATTCGAGCCGGGCGATGAAAAGCTCCGTGAAACCCTGACCGCAGTGGGCAATGGCTATCTGGGTACGCGCGGCGCATACGAATGCGAATGCGCGTCCTACTACTTCTACCCGGGAACCTACATTTCCGGCATCTTCAACAAGGTGCCGAGCATGGTGCAGGGCCGGGAAATCTACAACAATGATTTCGTGAACTGCCCGAACTGGCTGCCCGTGGAATTCAAGATCGGAGCCGGCGAGTTCGTCAGTCCGCTTTCCATGGAAATCCTGAGCTATTCCCACCGGCTGAACATGCGTGAAGCCGTGATGGAACGCGATCTTGTGGTCAAGGACAAGGTCGGGCGCATCACGCGCATCTCCAGCCGCAGGTTGGTCAGCATGGCGGACGCCCATTTGTGCGCACTTCGGTTCGAGGTCATGCCCCTGAACTATTCCGGTAAGATCACGTTCCGATCCTCCATCGACGGCAATGTCACCAACGGCGGCGTGCCCCGGTATTCCAAGCTCACGTCGAATCATCTGTGCCGCGTGGCCGGAGGCAAGGCCGGGGATGGCATCTTCCTGCATGTGGAAACCAGCCACTCCCGATATCAGGTCGTCATGGCCGCCAAGACCATGCTGCTGGAAAACGGCAAGCCTCTGGACATGCGCAAGAGCGTGTTTCAGGAGAAGGCCAAGGTCACCGAGGAAATGCAGTTTCTGGCCTTGGAAAACACCAATTACTGCCTTGAAAAGTATGTGTACGTGCGCACTTCGCTGGACAAGACGCCCGGCAATCTCAAGGAGATGTGCGTGGACGCGCTGGGAGGCGTGAAGACCTTTCAGGGCGTTTTCGGACCGCATGCCAAGGCGTGGAAGGGCTTGTGGCAGAAGGCGGACATGCGGGTCACGGGCGACAGGTTCGTGCAGCGCGTGCTACGGTTGCACACCTATCATCTTCTGGTCACGGCCAGCCCGCACAATGCGGGACGCGACGCGGGCATGCCTGCGCGCGGTCTGCATGGCGAGGCCTATCGCGGCCACATCTTCTGGGATGAACTGTACATCCTGCCGTTCTTCGACGCCAATTTCCCGGAAATATCCAAGGGACTGCTGCTCTACCGGTACAACCGGTTGGACGCGGCCCGCAGATATGCGCGGGAGAACGGCTATGAAGGCGCCATGTATCCATGGCAGACTGCGGATGACGGGTCCGAGGAAACGCAGGAGGTGCACTACAATCCCGAGTCCAAGAAATGGGACCCGGACCTTTCCCGACGGCAGCGGCACGTGTCCATCGCCGTGTTCGTCAATGTCTGGCGCTATGTTTCCTGGACCGGAGATACGGCCTTTCTCAAGGAGTACGGCGCGGAAATGCTGCTGGATATCGCCAAGTTCTGGGGCTCCATCGCGGAATTCGACGAAAACGATGGTCGGTTCCACATCGCCGGGGTCATGGGGCCGGACGAGTTCCACGAAGCCCTGCCCGGGTCGGATGTCCCCGGGCTCAAGGACAATGCCTATACCAACATCATGGTCGCCTGGCTCATGGAAAAGGCGCTTGAGGTCATGAATGAGATTCCGGCCAAAATGCTTGAACGGCTCAAGGCCAAGATCGAATTGACCGATGACGACGTGGTCAAGTGGCGCGGCATGACCGAGAAGCTGAATGTCATCTTCACCAAGGACGGCATCATCAGCCAGTTCGATGGCTACATGGATTTGGATGAGCTGGATTGGGACGACTACCGCAAGCGGTATTATTCGATCCATCGCATGGATCGCATTCTCAAGGCCGAGAACGATTCGCCGGATCACTACAAGGTGGCCAAGCAGGCAGATACCCTCATGACCTGGTACGTGCTTGAACCCGAGGAGGTCTCCCGGATTCTGGGCAAGCTCGGCTATGCCGTCGATGATCCGCTCAAGCTGCTCAAGGCCAACTACGACTTCTACGAAAAGCGCACCAGTCACGGATCAACTTTATCCAAGGTGGTGCATTCGGTTATCGCGAAGTACATCTATCCAAGCGATATTGCATGGGATTGGTTCATGGAAGCCATGGAGAGCGATATTTTCGACTCGCAGGGCGGAACCACGCCGGAGGGCATTCATACCGGCGTGATGGCCGGAACTCTGGAAGTCCTGAAGCAGGATTTCGCGGGCCTGAATCTGTCGTCCGATCCCATCAGTGTGTATCCGGACCTGCCCGAGCACTGGGGCGAGCTGTCCTTCAGTTTCGTGCACCGCAAGGTCTGGTTCGACATCCACATGGATCACAGATCCGTGAAGATGACCGCCTACCACAAGGGCGACGTATCCATTCCGGTGGTCATCTATGACAGGAAAATGGAAGTTGCAGCCGGGCAAGACCATCGAGGTCGCCAAGCCGAAATAGGGAAGGATGAAGAAACAAGCAAAAAGGGAGGAGCCGGAAGGCTTCTCCCTTTTTACGTCTGCTAGCGGGGACGGAAGGTGATGCGTCCTCTCGTCAGATCGTAAGGGGACAGCTCAACGGTGACCGTGTCCCCGGGCATGACGCGAATGCGGAACTTGCGCATCTTGCCGGAGATGTGTGCGAGAATGGTGTGCCCGTTTTCCAGTTCCACGCGGAACATGGCGTTGGGCAGAGCTTCCTCAACGACGCCGTTGACCGTAATGCCTTCTTCTTTTGCCATTTTACCTCCTCTTTATGTCCAAGCCGAGGCTATCCGACAGTGTATTTTGCCGGATTTTGCCGAATACAGCCAGCAACCCGGCACCTCCACCCTCTGGGCAGAGTCCGGGCTGTTCAATGGTTATTTCTGATGCAGAACTTTTGCAGGAAAACGGCAACCCGTTGAAATCAAGATCTGTTTGCCGGTCCAAAGTTCCGATGCGATCGGATTTTTCCATCCAGAAGCATGGTGGACGGGCCAATCGCTCTAACCGCCTACGCCGAAGCATGCCCCCGAGTCAAGCAAAAACAGGAGAATGGGGCTGCCTTCCCCGGAATTGGGAGATGAATCGAAAATTGCTGGTTCTACGCCGCTTGCATGGGATGTGTGAACTTGAAAGGCTCGCATGGCGCCGTAGAAGATTGCTGAAATGCCGGGAGTAGCCCTGTCGGAAGAGAGTACTCAGGGGAAACAGACAAAAAAGTTGTCATCTCTTTTGGGCCACCCGAAACAGAATGGGGATCCAAGGGGCCTTGCTCCTTGGCGGGTTCGGGCAGCGCCCGGCCTCCCGGGAGGGGCGCCGAAGGCAAAAAAGGCGTCCCGGTTCACCGGGACGCCTTTTCCTATCGCAATACTGGCGGTGAACTAGTCGTCGAAATCGCCAGCCGGGCCCTTGTCCGTATCGATTTCCGCGGCACGGGCCTTGATTTTCTCTTCAGTCCACTCGGCCGGGTTCTCGAACCGCTCGACCTTGGGGCCGAGGTCATGGGAACCGGCCTTGAGAATGACGTCGTAGGCTATTTCCGCAGTGCCGTCGGCGTGGAACACGTTGACGAGCAGGTCGTAGACGAAGTCCTCGGTGATGGCGACCATGCGTTCGCGGATTTCCGCGGGCTGTCCCTGCATGCGGCGTTCAAAGGGCAGGTTGAGCTTCTTGTAGTTGCCGCCCTTGATGTCGTTTTCATCGGCATAGGCGACCATTTCGTTCCAGAGGGCTTCGGAAAGTCCCTTGCCCGCTTCCTTGACAAAGGCCTCGCCGTCCATGATGGCGTTGCCGAATTCATTGACCTTGACGCCCCAGCCTACCATCTGCAGGGCGGTGGCCACGTTGGCCTTGGTGGTTTTGGTCTGCTCGGCGATCTCGCGCAGCCGCTGGGAATCATTGCCCGAGGTGCCGTGCTGGGCGCCGGAGGTGCCGTAGGGCACGAGGGCCTCGTGAATTTCGGCGGTCAGGCCGACCTGGATGCCGGTGCCGGAGGCCTCGATGCCGTGGGTGGTGCCGTTGTTCAGGGCGATCCAGTCCGGGCACATGCCGTGGGCGTTGAGTCCCTGCACCAGGAACTTGGCCTCCACCGGGGTGGACAGGCCGAACTTGCCCTTGATCTCGCCGATTTCGGTTTCGTAACCGGCCCAGCCCGGGATGACCGGGGCGAGCGCGATGTTTGCGAGCAGGTTGAGATCATCGGTCATGTGCGAGGCGTCGATGGCGATGGAGGTGATGCCCGCGTCGAACAGCGTGGGAATCTCCACCAGCGCCTCGGCCACGTGATCCCACTTCTTGAGAAAGTAGTGGTCGGCGTGGATGGCCACGGGCACGGTGATGCCGAGCTTGTTGCAGAGGTAGTCCACCCTGCGGGAGATGTTCCACATGGTGGTGGGGCAGTAGGTGGACTCGGAGCGCGCGATTTCGATGATCAGGGCTGCATTGGCCTTTTGCGCGGCACGCAGTGCACCTTCGATCACGAAGATGTTGCGTCCGTTGGCAGCGATGGTCATTGCCTTGCCCTTGGCGAGCATGGCGCGGTCGATCACCTTGCCGCTGACGATGAGAGCCTTGGAATTGGGGAAATTTTTGACGACGTTCGGCGGGCGGCCGACAGCGAGAGCTTTATTGAATGTATCCTGGGTCATTGGCCCATCCTCCTTGCAATATTGTGTGCAACCCTAATTAAAACCAAAGACTGGCAAAAGTCAAAACGATTCCCCGGATGTCCGTGTTGGGCATGCCGAGAAAAGGGAGGGCGCCGCCATCGGCGCCCTCCCCGGTGCAGGCAAGATTCGGACGTCGTGTCAGACCGTTGCGGCCTGCCTGCGAATGCGCTTGGCCGCGACCTTGGCTGGTCTGGGTCTGCGCTCCATGGCTTCCAGCGGCGTCAGGGTGTACCCGAGCTCCCTGGCCATGAATTCCAGGACGGATACGTTGTGTGTCACCTTGACGATGTCGAACATGGTTTCCGCGCCCAGCTTGGCATGCGTGTCAAACGGGTTCAGTTCGCGGAGGAGGGTCGAATACGGCTTCTTGATCCGCGAGCAGATCTCTTTTGCCGGAATTCTTCCTTCCAGAACAACATCCTGCATCTTCTTGGTCAAATTCTTCTCAAACATGTTTATCCCCCCACATGTTGAAAATTTTGCCTTATATTCAGTATTACACTTTCTGGGGAAAAGTGGTCAACAAAAAAACGGCAAAAGTGGCAAGAAAATGCCAAAATAACACATGAACAACTCCTCATGTGGAATAAGTGAGGTTGGCTGTGGAATATTATCGGACAGAAAGGGAAAAACAGAGAATCATGCAGTTTGCGGTATCGGTTCGGAAATAGTCGGCTTGGTCAACCATGCGTTGCAACAGGACAATTCCCATGCCGCCGGGCGTACGCGAGTTCATGTCCGCAGGAGTGGGGCGGGGCGTATGCTCAAGAGGGTTGAAGGGCTCTCCATGGTCCGTGAGTCGGACGCAGAAAAGCGGAGCTCCGGTTTTTTCCCGTTTCGTGAAGCAGTCGACCGAGACCGTGCCCGTCTTCTCCGGGTAGGCATGGGTGCAGACATTCATCAGGGCTTCCTCGAACGCGAGTTCGATGCGCGTGAGCTGGGCGGCAGACGCCCCGGCCCTGGAAGCGCATTGCAGAACATGGGAACGGAATTCCGGAAGAATGCCGGGAACGGCCCGGGCCGTGATTTTCGAACTGTGATGCGCGTCAGACGGCAACGGCGGCTTCCTGATTCGGATGGATGGAGAACATGGCGGCAAAGCCAGAGACTTCGAAGACCTCCAGTACCATGCCTTGCAGACCGCAGAAGCGGATGTCTCCCTTGTTCGCCTTGAGGCGCTTGGCCGTGGCCAGTATGGACCGAAGCCCTGCGGAACTGATGTATTCCAGACCGGAGAGGTCGGCCACGAGTCGGGTGCCGGGCGTGCTCAGGGCCGAGCATTCGCGTTCGAATTCCGGGGCCGTGACCGCGTCCATGCGGCCGGATACGCTGACAACGAGAAAGCCGTTTCTGGTTTCGCTGGTGAGTTGCATGAGGATTATTCCTTGTCTGGGCATGCTCCGCAATACTGCATGGCGAGCATGGTTATGTCGTCGGACTGTTCCGCTCCCTCGGTGAATTCCTTGATGGCCGCGTCCACCTGACCGATCAGGCCGGACGCTTTCATGCCCTCGGCCGAGGAGGCCAAATCCATGAGCCGCTGCTCGGAAAAGAGTTCGCGCTTCGGATTCATGGCCTCTGTCACGCCGTCCGTGTATACGAACAGGATATCGCCCGGGCGCAGGGTCATGACGTTGGTGGTGTATTCCATGCCCTGCATGACCCCGGCAACAGGTTCACGCGAGGGTGGAATCCATTCCGGGTCGCCGTGGCAGGGCACGAGGAGCGGCGGATTGTGCCCGGCGCTGGCATAGCGTGTTTCGCCGGTCTCGATGTTCATGATCGCCAGAAACAGGGTCACGAACATGCAGGATTCGTTTTCCTCGGACAGGTCGCTGTTGACCTTGGACAGGATTTCGCCGGGATCAAGACCGCGTTCGGACACCACCTTGAGCAGGGTCTTGGTCACGGCCATGAAAAAGGCTGCGGGAACGCCCTTGCCGGAGACATCGCCAACCAGAAAGCAGAAGTGGCGTTCGTCCACGAAAAAGAAGTCGTACAGATCGCCGCCCACTTCCTTGGCCGGTTCGATGGACGCGAACACATCGAATTCCGGGCGGTCCGGAAAGGCCGGGAAGAGCTTGGGCAGGATGCCCATCTGGATTTCCCGGGCAATGCGGAGTTCGGATTCGATGCGTTCCTTGGCCGCCGTGGTGTTCGTGAGATTGTCGATGTAGGCCCTGAGGTCGCGCTTCATGATGTGGAACGAGTCCGCAAGATCGCCCACCTCGTCCCGGCTTTTGATTTCCGGCAGTTGCAGCTCCAGATTGCCGGACGCGATTTCCAGCGCCGCGCCGGACAGGTCGCGCAGGGGGCTGGTGATGGAGCGGGCTATCCAGATCACGGCAGCGGCCAGCAGCAGGAACCCGGCCAGCCCGATGAGCAGCATGTCCCGTGTGAGTTCCTGAACTCCCGCAAGCACGTCGTCCCGGGCGAACAGGATGCCGAGGGACCAGCCTCCGATGGGCAGGGGCGTGTAGTAGAGAAAGCTGTCCCTGTCGTCCTTGACGCTCTTGCGGGCCACGAATCCGGTTTCCCCGTTGATCATGGCCTTGCCGATCGCCCGGATCGAGGGATCGTTGCGCTCGACTGCGAGGGAGAAGATGGTGTGGCTCATGACCTGCCGTTCCATGGGATGATAGACATAGGTGCCGTGCTTGGAGAGCACCACGGCGTAGCCGTTCTCGTAGAGCCGGATGTCGGACACGTTTCTGCGCAGCCATTCCAGGGAAATGTCCGCCGTGCACACGCCCGCGAACACGCGCTTGCCGTTTTCCGTGCGATAGAAGGGTACGGAGTAGGTGGTCATGATGACCCCGCCGCCGCCCTCGTCGAAATAGGGTTCGGTCCATGCCGGGTGGTCCAGCTCCTTGGGCACCTGATACCAGTCCATGTAGAAGTACCGATAGTCCGGGCCGCCCAGCATGGTGAAGGCGGTGCGTCCCTGCGAGCGGTACCAGTAGGGCGAGAAGTAGAGGTGGTCCTTGCCCAGTGCGAACGGTTCGAACGCGATGGCCATGCCGAATATGTCCGGATTGTTTTCCAGAATGCGGCGGTTCATGGCGATGATGTCGTCACGGGTCAGATTCGCGTCCTCAAGGGCGATGGCCATGTTTTGCACGGTGCGCTCGATGGGCACCAGTACCTGACCGAACTGGTGCACGGTCTTCCGGCCGAGGTTGCGGACGTTGCGTTCGGCCTCGCGTACGATGATGTCCCTGGAAACCTGATAGTTGTATGCCAGAACTGCAGCCAGCACGAGCAGGGCGGTCCCCAGCACGAGCAGGGCGAGCTTGGCGGCGATGCCCGTGTTTCTAGTCATGGGGCACCCCTTTGTAGAAGGCTTCGTAGGCTGGCGCGGAGCGGATGAAGCCGGTTTCCAGCAGGGTTTCGGTCACGCGGCGGAAATCCCGGCGGGACAGTTCGCCAAGGGGAACGGTTCCGTTTTCCGGTTGGATGATGTCGCGCATCCGGTCCAGCATCCAGCGCTGGTGCACGTGGTTCAGGGGCAGTCTGGCCTCGGTCATGTTGCGGAGCACGATGTCCAGAGCCTCGTGCGGGTGGGCAAAGACGTATTCCCATCCTTTTGCCGTGCCCTGCACCAGTGCCTTGCACGCCTCGGGACGTTCCTGCCACGTGGATTCCATGCAGTACAGGCCGTCTTCCGGGAAATTCAAATCCATGTCGCTGAAAAAGAAGGGGACCAGCTCGTCCTCGTCCACGCCGTGCATGATCAGCTTGTGGTATTCGTTGTACCACATGGCCGAGGCCGCAGCCACGCCGCCTCTGAGGAACAGGTCAAGGGTGGATGTCTGGGGAATGAGCTGCGTGCGGATGTTCAGCCTGCGGAACAGGGCCCTTGGCTGGAGCTGGAACTCATTGGCCCAGATGCCGACCTTTCTGCCGTTCAGGTCGGTTGCTCCGGTAATGCCTGTTCCCTTTCTCGCCACCAGCATGAGCGCGGATTTCTGCACGAACTGGCCAAGGCAGATCACGGGCATGCCTGAAGCCCGGTGCTCGATGGCCGTGGCCAGAAACATGGAGCCGAAGTCGGCGCGGCCTGTTTCCAGACATTCCATGGCAATGCGGTCCGGTCCTCCCTGCATGATTTCCAGATCAAGACCGAGTTCCGCGTAGTACCCTTTCTCTCTGGCCACGTAATAGCCGGCGAACTGGGCCTGATGTGTCCATTGCAGGACCAGACGTGCCCTTTCCATGGCCGGGGCCGGGCCTGCGGTCAGCACGGAGAGGATAATGAGAACCGCGGCAAGCGGACGAAAGGGGACGAGCGGGCGTGCCTGCATGATCATCGTCTCCTCTGCACCGCGTTCAGGAACTGGGTGGCGCGCTCCTTCCAGATCGTGCCGCCCATTTCCCCGCGCCATGCCAGTCCGGGATTGATTTCGAAAATGTAGGTGTCGCCGATGGTGCTGTAGAGCAGCGCCTGTTCGCGGCGGAGTGATTCCGCTGCCGCGCGCAATGCCTCCGGGGAAATTTCCAGAGCGGCCAGCAGGGTCGAGGATTCCGCCACGGCGATGTTTTCCAGACGTATCCGGGACAGGACGCGCATGAGCAGCCGCAGGGCCGTGCGGTCCAGAAGCATGTTGCCTGCCAGCTCGGCCAGCGCATGCTGGTTCATGGTCAGTCGTGCTTCCTCGGCCTGAACCCGGCGGCGGAGGTCCTTGGGCCAGCCGTCCACGCCACTGTGCAGGAATGCGTAGTCCACGTAGCCGTTCGCTTCCAGAAAGTACTGGAGCCAGCGGACTTCCGTGGCGTTTTGATCCAGAAAGAGCAGCCGTTTTTCCATCCAGATGCGCGAGTCGATCATTTCCAGCAGGCTGCTCATGGGAATGTTTCTGAGCCCGGGAATCCTGGGTTCGAATTCCCGGTGATAGCGGGAGCGGATGTCGATGACCACGGCATCGGGCAGGGCCGCGCGTTCCGTGAACGCCTCACGGGAGAGGAGGCGGCGTTCGAACATGCGCGGCGGGATCATGCGTTCGGGGCGGGCCGGAGATTTGCCGAGAAGGTAGGAATGTTCCGGTTGTGTGGATATCCAGGCGAAGATGCCTGCATCATAGGCGAATACGTTGGCAAAGCCCATGTGCATGGCTTTGCGCACGGCTTCATATACTTTGCTGTCCGTGGGACCGTTGGCGTAGAAGACGAGGGGGGCGGCGCTGTTCAGGCCGCGTAGTCCCTTGAGGCCGAGTCGGAATTGGCCATCCGCAAGAGGGATGCGCTTTGCCCTGGCCATGTGGGCGACGTCGAATTCGAACCGGGTGCGGATGTCGATGATCACGGCCGAATCATAGACCTCGGCCAGTTCGCTGGTGGAAATGCTGGCCACGCCCGGATAGAAGGGCCGCAGCGGAAATTCGTCCTGCCCGAGCGCCGGGAATGCGGCAAGCAGCAGCACGGCCAGGGCCGGGAAGAGGATGCGCGGGGCCGGAAGTCGTTTGCGTGTCTGCATGTCCGTATTGCCTGATCTTTTTTTGATTCAAACGACGATAGACCCAAGACGGAAGGAATGTCCAGAGTTGGGCTGGGCCCGGTCAGAAGATGCCCATGCGGTCCACGTAGCCCGAGAGCGAGGCCAGTATTCTTGTCGTGGCTTCGTGGTTGCGGTCTTCCGAGGCATCCATCAGGGCCGTGCCGTAGCCGGACAGGGACGGCAGGCCCATGGTCTCGCCCATTTCCGCCAGAGCCTGCGCCGCCTGTGCCACATCGGCGAAATCCCCGGCATCGCTGGCCGAGAACGCCTTGTGCAGCCATGAGCGTATCCGGTCCATGTCCTCCGGCCTGTCCGCTGCCGAATGCGCGGACAGGGATGAATTGCCGCCCGTGAACGCGGTGATGATCTCGAACAGATCGCTTTTCTTCACGGGTTTGGGCAGGTGGTGGTCCGCTCCGGCCTCGCGGCAGCGGTGGGCGTCCTCGGGCTGGGCATAGGCGGTCATGGCCACGATGGGGGTCCGGTTCCTGTCCGTGCGTTCCTCCATGTCGCGGATGGCGCGCATGGCGTCGAAGCCGTCCATGACCGGCATCTGCACGTCCATGAACACGATGTCGAAGGCGTTCTGCTCAAAGGCGCGCAGTGCTTCCCTGCCGTTTTCCACCAGAGTGAGGGAGCAGGGCGTGTCCTTGAGATAGGTCTGGATGACAAAGGCGTTGTATTTGGAGTCCTCGGCCAGAAGTATGTTTCGTCTGGGCAGGGAGTGCTGGCCCGGGGGCTGGGGCGCGTCCTCGGACGCCATTTGCGAGGGCGGGGTGTCAAAGGTCAGGGTCACGTGAAACGTGCTTCCCTTGCCCGGGCGGCTCTCCGCCCATATCCTGCCGCCCATCATTTCCACGAGCTGGCGGCAGATGGCCAGCCCGAGCCCGGTTCCTCCATACTCCCGAGTGGTCGAACTGTCGGCCTGCGTAAAGGAGTTGAATACCGAGGACAGCTTGTCCGTGGGAATGCCCACCCCACTGTCCTCGATGGAAAAATGCAGGGTTGCCGGAGTCGAGCCCGGCTCCCGCTCCACCCTGAGGCGGATGCGGCCCTGATGCGTGAACTTGACCGCATTGCCCAGCAGGTTGCCGAGAATCTGGCCCACGCGCGTGGGGTCGCCCCGCAATGTGTCGGGCACGTCCCGAGCAATGACATACTCGAAAGTCAGCTGCTTTTTCTGGCTCTGGCTCTGGGTTCGACAACGGAACAGGTGCGATCCACGAGTTCGGACAGGCTGAACCGGGTATGCTCCAGATCCATTTTTCCGGCCTCGATCTTGGACAGGTCCAGAATGTCATTGAGAATGCCGAGCAGGCTTTCCCCGGCCGAGCGGAAAACCTGCACGTAGCGGGCCTGATCCTCGCTCAGACGGGTTTCCCAGAGAATGTCGGCCATGCCCAGAATCGCATTCATCGGCGTACGGATTTCATGGCTCATGCTGGCCAGAAAACGGCTCTTGGCCAGATTGGCCACCTCCGCGGCCTGCTTGGCCTGCCGGACTTCCTCAAGGGCGCGGTTCAGGGACACGTTCTTGCGCTTGAGTTCCTCGGTGCGTTCCTTGACCTTGCTTTCCAGCGCGCTGCGATGGGACTCCAGCTTGACGTTCGCGGCCTGAAGGTCCTCGATGAGGTGGCGAACGGATTCGCGCATGTCGTCAAAGGCCCGGGCAAGATTGCCGATTTCGTCCGGAGCCGAGGTGTCCACCGGGGCATCCAGATCGCCGTCCGCAATGGCCGTGGCGGACTTTTCCAGTTCGTGAAGCGGGCGGAACAGCCTTCGGCGTGCAAAGGAAAGCGTGGTCTGGGAAATGGCCAGAATCAGGGCCAGAGCCAGCACAAGGGACACGCCCGCGTTGAACAGGATGTCCTCCCGGATGTGGCGGGTGGAAACCGCGAGGTTGAAGGTGCCGATCCAGTCGCCGAATTTGCGGATTTCCACGGTATGGGTGATGAACCCGGCATCCTTGCGGAACTCCTGGAATGCCCGGCCGGCAAAGGCGGGACGCGAGCGCGAGGCCATGATCTCCCGGCCCGTGACCACCTGTGCATAGACAATGGTGTCGTCCTGAAACAGGGCGTTGATGAAGTCGCGGACCGAGGCGTGATCCACCTGCCAGACCGCCGAGGCCAGACTGGTCTCGGCCAGCCGGGATATGCCGTTGATCCGCTCCTCGGTCTGGCTGTACAGGCGGTAGCCGTTGAATGAAATGATGGCCGAGGCAAAGAGCATCACCACAAGAGCGATGATGGAGGTCTGGGCAAAGCGGAATCGACGCATGAGCGTTCTTCCCGACCCGGGACGGGAGAGCGCGTCGCGATCAGGCATGTCGCTGTCTGGCTTGATGGTCATGTCCTTCATTGCATATTGGTTTTCCCTGTCCAGCGCAACATTCCGGTCCGTTTTCAGGGTTTCTCCCGATTTCGGGCCAAGGCCCTGATGCGGTCCGCATGCAGCCGTGCGTCCATGTACTGGGCTATGGCGGCCACGGCCTGATCCGAGGTGCGGAACACGCAGACCTTTTCATCCTTGAGATGATTCACCAGCGGATCGTACTGATGTCCCGCATCCACCACGGCCACCACGGGCACGTCGAGTTCCGGGACCAGCCGGGTCATGCGTGCGGCAATGGAGCGTTCGTCGTCCAGACTGCGGGTCGCGTTTTCCGGGTTGATCAGGGTACGCATGACCGGGGACATGGGGTCCAGTCCCACCACGACCGCGTCCACGTCGGGATCGTTGGCCATGATGCGCACGGCCTCGGCATGCGCCTCGTCGTCCGCGCCCGGGGTGATGTCCAGAGGATTCTTGATGGTGACCAGCGAGTCGAGTCCCTTGGATCGTATCAGCTCGGCAAGGGCCGTGCAGGTTGCCGGGCTCGGTACGGCCAGCTCCATGCGATAGTCGTCGGACCGGATGGCGTCGGCCATGCCCACGGCCTCGAATCCCGCGCCGGAGACCGCTGCCAGCCTGTTGCCGCGTACGGCCTTGTGGTGCAGGCGCTCGGCCAGCAGAAACAGGTTCTCGAATTCCGTGAAGCTGCGCGCCACGACGGCTCCGGCCTGACGCACGCAGGATTCGCAGACCATGTAGTCCCCGGCAAGGGACGCGGTGTGCCCGGATGTGGCGGATTTGCCCTCGGGCGTTCGGCCCGCCTTGTACACGATGACCTGTTTGTCCGCGAGCACGGCTCGACGCACCGCACGGCAGAAGGCCAGTCCGTCCATGTCGTTGAAGCCCTCGGCATAGATTGCGATCACGTCCACTTCGTCGGAGTCCGCGAACCAGGCCATCATGTCTCCGAGCGTCAGATCGGTCTGGTTGCCCACGGACACCATGTAGGCCGGATTCAGGCGCGGGCATTGGGAAAGCCGGGTCAGCATGAATGCCCCGGACTGGCTCACGAATGCCGCGCGATGGTGCTTGCCCGGATTGAGCGGCGGCATTTTTTCCTTGGGAACGAACCATGTGTCGTAGCCGCCGGGTCGGGAGATCACGCCCATGCAGTTGCCGCCCAGAAAGACCGGGCCGCCGTCAGGCTCGGCATGCGCTTCGCCTATGCGGCGGATTACGGCCCTTGCGCGTTCCCGGCTCTCCTCGGTTTCGCCCATGCCGCCGGGGATGAGCATGACGCTGGCGGCCGCGTCCCTGCGGATGACCTCGTCCACGAGGTCGGGCACCTGCGTCGATTTCACGGCCACCACGAGCAGGTCCACGCGATTGCCGAGGGAGGCGATGTCGGGCACGCAGTGCACCGAGTCGATCTCATCCGTGCCGGGTTTGATCACGGTCACGTTTTTTTGGGGAAACCCCTGTGCCAGAATGTTGTTCAGGATGATGCGTCCGAAATTCATGCGCGAGCCGGATACGCCGATCACCGCGATGGTTTCCGGGTGCAGCAGGTTGCCGATTCTCGCCACGGGCCGTCCTGCACCGCACTGCGCAGGCAGGGAGAATCGGCACAGGCCGTCCAGAGGTACCATGAGATAGTCCGTGAATGCGAACGGGTTGATTTCCAGTTCGTCGATCACGAAGGGGGCGGCCGGGTTTTCCGGAGAATAGTGGTTGGCCATCTCGATGAACGAGGCAAAGCATTCGATGAGCTGCTCGTCCGTGACAATGCGGCGCTGGCCTCGCGTCAGTCCGGCGAGCTTGCGGTAGGATATGGTGGATTTGAACAGCTCGAAGAACGCGCAGCCGTCGGTCATGGCCGTGGACGCGGCGACCACGGCCTGTCCCTTGCGGAATCGGCTGGCGTAGAGTTCCGTGTCCGTGCCGCCCAGTCCCGCGCTGATGATCATGCCGAATTCCCGGGTGCGGCGGATGCCCACGATCAGTTCGTTGCCGAATGCCTCGGAGTCCGGGGGCATGTAGCGCACCAGAAGCACGCCGTGAACGTCCTCGGCAATGGCCGCGACAAGGGCATCGCCGGAAAGTCCCTGATATTCCGCCGGGGCATGGGCCGGGTCGCGTTCGATGACCGAAGCAGCGTTTTCCGGCACTTCGTAGAGCATGCGGCGCATTGCGGACCGGATTTTGTCCGGTTGGTTGTCCACGATGCGCACGCCTCCGGCCTCGGTCTTGTGCACGATGGTTCGGGACACGATCTTGAGCACGACTCGGTCGCCGGGCATGGAGGCCAGTGCCTGATCCGAGGGCTTGGCTCCCCGGGCCAGGAACTGCGTGCCGGGCGGAGTCTCCGCCCCGGAAAAGCGGAGCAGGTCGTACACTTCATATTCAAAGAGGGAGTCGCGTCCCTGTTCGCGGGCGTGTTGGAAAAGGCCGGTCACGGCCTTGTAGTCTATTGTCGCGTCAATGTCCTGAATCGGTTCCATGCCAGCCTCCGTGCAGGAAAGGGAATGGCATGAAGGGTACGCCACCGTGCGCGTCGCGGTCAACGGATTCGCGGTTGTCCGGCTGCAAAAAAAGGCTGCCGAGAGACTCGACAGCCCGTGGAAAACGAAATGAGAGGCGTGCTAGTAGGTGGCGGTTGCGGAAAAGGCGAGAAATCCCACCAGCCCCATGAACAGGGCGAGCACGAACAGGCCGCCGGAAACCAGAATGGCCACCCACGGAACCCAGGAGTTCACCCCGCCGATGGACCCGAGATAGTTGGGGTAGTCTGCGGGATGGTAGGTCTTGACCTCGATGATCTTGCGCGTGGCGAACTTGAAGTACAGGTCGTTGGCCAGAATGGGCCACGCGATCCATGTGATCATGTTCAGGTACGGGATGCAGAAGGAGATGAAGCACAGGAACGACCAGAAGTACATCTTGCGATACAGGAACCACCAGAAGCTGAAAAAGAAGCACGGCCAGTTCCAACCCGCATGGACGCCAACGGGCATGGCCGAGTAGATCATGAATTTGGGAAGGAACTTGTGCACATTGCGATTGACGAACGCGGCGTACTCTTCATTGGTGGGCAGGCCGGAACCCGAACCGTTCGTGTCCATGCTGTTTCTCCTGATGCGTGTGTGACGCCGGTACTTTCCGGTGAATGCAGCGCACTATAGTCAATGGTAAAATAAAGGTCGAGTCATTTCAGGGACAATGTGGCTACATCGGGGCCGGGCAAAAAGCAATGGGGCCGGATTGCTCCGGCCCCGAAAAGTGGCCGCCCGTCCTTCCCGGTTCCCCGGGATTCCCCTTGGGCGTGGCGGCAATATGCTGTCTGATCCCGACTGGCTAGACGGCTTCCGCCAATTCGTTGCTGTGCAGGGTGTAGCCCATTTCCTCGGCCATAAACAGCAGCGGACGGATGTCGTTGGTCACCTTCATGATGTCCAGCAGGGTTTCGGCTCCGAGCTTGGCGCTGGTGTCGAAGGGATTGATTTCACGCATCAGGGTCGAGTACGGCTTGTTGATCTGCTCGGCCACATGCTTGGCCTGAATGCCGCTGTCGAGGATGCAGTCCTGAACCACCTTGGTTACGCTCTTCTCAAACATGTCGCCCTCCCTGTTGGGATCATTGAAAATGTTCGAAACTTCTGCCAGACATTAAGCAACCCCTGTGCCAAAAAAAGTGTGAAAAGTGTATTTCTTGTAAAAACTAATGGTTATAAAAAGTCTAAACTTTTCAGGATGTTTTTTGTCTTTGAAAGGAAGTGTCGCATTGCTACAGATGCGACATGGTGTCGCATCTAAAAGATGTCGCATGCGACAGTTTTGCGACGGCAGTTCGGGAGAAAAAGGACAAAAGTAAAGGGAGCCGTGGTACGGCTCCCTTTTGATGCCCGGGTAGGTGGCCCGGGCAGACCGAACTGTGAACTAGGCTAAGGCAGGGATGGTTTGCGGTCCAATTCCTGCGGTCGGTTGGAGGTGACCGATCACGTTCGGTTAGTCGTCGCTGGCGGCCAGAGACCTCCAGGACGCAAACGAGGTGAGAGAGGAATGAGGATGCCTGTTGCGGCGTCCAAGTATGAAATCCATGCGTCTGCTCGCGTTTTTTGCAGAAGACATGGGAATTTCCTTATGCTTCGCCTTGGGCGGTTTCGGCCTGTTCGGCCGTGTCGGTTCGCAGGCTGCGGATCACGTGTTCCACGGTCTCGGCGTAAATCGTGCCGGAGTCGTAGGGCGACAGCAGGTTGGTGCGGACCGCGCCGACAATGTTGCCGTAGATGATCAACGCCGCCATTTCCGGGGTGTGCTTCCGAATGACGGTACCGTCGTCCATGCCGCGCTGCACGCACGACTGGAGCACATCGATGAAAACCCGGAACTGCTCGGCCACCTTGCTCGCGTCCACGCCCGGCTCGATATGGCTGAAGGGCGAGCAGCGCAGAAGGATCGGAAACCGTTCGCGCTCCTCCATGGTGAAGGCGAAATAGGTGGTCATGTACGTTTCCACGGCCCTGATGCCGGACTCGGAATTCGCAGTGGCGGTTTCCAGAGTGGCGATGAGCCGTTGGGCCATGTCGTATCCGGCGGCCAGAAACAGGTCCTGCTTGCTGCCGAAGTAGTGGGAAACCAGTCCGAAGGACACACCCGCGCGGTTGGCCACGCCCTTGACCGTGGTGGCTGAATACCCCAGTTGGCCGAAGGCCTCCTGAGCCGCGAGAAGTATGGCTTCCTTTTTCGTCATGGTCCTTCCTGTTTTTTGAACGGGTGATTGATTGTCCAATCAGTCCGACAAGGCCGAGTTAAGTTGATTGATCAATCAATGTCAAGGATAATCTGTCTCAAGGTGTGATTTTTTTCTCAATCCACACTGGCCGCGGACTGACGGACGGTTGAGCTGAAAAGGCAAATCATGATATGCGGAAGGCTATTCCGTGTGAAGCGACTACTGCATACCTGTTGGGAGGACGGAGATGGGAAGAAACAAAGTGCGGGACGCGCGTGAACTCGGCCGGGCCGAGGTCGCCGCTTTTCTCAGGGAGTTGGCCGCGAGTCTGGAAGGTGGCGAGGTGGTCCTTGCCGGGAAGGACAGGGAATTGCGTTTCGGCGTTAGCGAGACCGTGGAGCTGGAAGTCAAGGCCCGGACAAGGAAGGACAAGGCCCGTTACGCTGTTTCCCTGAGCTGGAAGCTGCCCGGGGATGCGCTGGTCGAACGCAGGGCGGCGACGCCGCCTGCCACCAGAAAAAAGGCGGCGCCCCCCGCAAGGAAGGTCAAGGCCGATCCTCCGGCGGAAAAGGTCGAGGCCGCGCCTCCGGCGAAAAAGGCTTCGGCAGAAAGGAAGCCCGCCGGGAAGGTTGCGGCCGAAAAGGCTTCGGCCGGCAAAGCCGACGGAAAAAGGACCGCGACCAAAAAAGGCTGCGCCAGCAAGATCGAAGCCCGCTGCGAAAAAGCCGGCTGCGAAAAAGACGGCATCCGCAGACAAGTGACATGATTGGAATCAGGAAAAAAGACAGCGGCTCGGAAACTCTTTTCCGGGCCGCTGTCGCATTGGTTCATTCAGGCTGGACGAATCAGGCTGTGGCCGTGCGCAGCCTGCCGCGAATTCCGCCGACAATGGCGTATACCACCGGGGTGTCGCAGGCCGCGATGAGCATTTTGACCAGCCATTGGCCGATGATGATGTCCACGACGGGCATGACTCCGTAAAAGGCCACGGTCACGAAGATCACGGAATCCAGAAACTGGGAGCACATGGTGGACAGGTTGTTGCGCAGCCACAGGTGGCGGCCCTGCATGCGGTCGCGCAGGAGATGGAACAGCCAGACATCGTGCTTCTGGCTGACCACGTAGGCGAGCAGGGATGCGGCCACGATGCGGGGCGTGGACCCGACGACCTTGGCAAAGGCTTCCTGTCCGTTCCAGAACACGGCTCCGGGCCAGTGCACGGACAGATAGGCCAGCCCTGTGGCCATGATCAGCACGGCGAATCCGCAGGCAACGGTTTCCTCGGCGCGTTCCCTGCCCCAGATTTCGCCGATGGCGTCGGACACCGCAAAGGTCAGGGAATAGGCAAGGACTCCGGCGGGCACGGCCAGCCCGAATACCGTGATGATCTTGCTGGAAATGAAGGCTGCCGCGGTCAGTCCGCCCATGAACAGGCTCACGAGCAGGGTGTAGGTCTTCCGTTCGAAACGGGTCATGCGTGTTTCTCCTTTGGATGAACAGTCCGAAAGCGTGGCCGAATCGGCCTGCCGCTGGCGGGAAGGAACAGTCCCGGGCGGCTTTCCTGGTCACAGGATTCAGGGCTTGCCATCCCGGACCGGAAAAGTCAAAATCGCGCCCCTGACAAATCACATCAAGGTCCGCTGCACGCACCCGGCTTTTCCGGGCGGGCGGCGTGGGCCCAAGGAGAAACCATCATGACCACCAAAAGCCAGGATCAGACTGTGCATCTGAAGACCCTGGGCAAGGGCGGCCAGACCGAGTACCGGCTTGAAGGGCCGGATGCCGCGATTCTGGAAACCTTTCCCAACAACCATCCGGGACGCCCCTATGTGGTGAGCATCGAATTTCCGGAATACACCTCGCTCTGCCCCATGACCGGGCAGCCGGATTTCGGCACCATCATCATGGAATACGTGCCCAACGAGCGCGTGGTGGAATCCAAGAGCTTCAAGCTCTACATGTTCGCCTATCGCAACCACAAATCCTTCATGGAGACACTGGCCAACAACATGCTGGACGATTTCGTGGAGGCGCTGGACCCGCTGTGGTGCCGGGTGAAGGGATTGTTTGCTCCGCGCGGGGCCACGCGGTTGCACGTGTTTGCCGAACATTTTCGCGATAGCGGGCCGGACATGGATCATGTCCGCGCCGTGGTGTCGGAATGGAAGCGGGAGAACGGTCGGCATCAATCCTGACCGTGGTCCGATGAATGAGGCAAAGGCTGTCCGGAAATTCCGGGCAGCCTTTTTTTCAAGCGGTTTTCGGCAGGGCCGTGGTTATCGTGGTCAGGCCGTTGTGCGAGTTCACGGCTATGGTCCCGTTGTGCGCCTCGGCCGTGAGCTTGGCCGAATACGTGCCCAGCCCCGTGCCTCCCGGCTTGCCGTGGCTGGCGTATTTTTCGAAGAATCTGGGCAGGAATTTTTCCGGAATCTCCCCCTGATTCGTGATGGTGAGCCTGATGACGTTGTCGTGCATGTCCAGATCAGCCGTGACGTCCGTTTCCTGTGGTGCGGCTTCCAGCGCATTGCGCAGCAGGTTGATGATCATGGTGTAGAGCAGCAGCCTGTCCCCGTTGACAAGCAGGGTGTCCACCTCGTGCATGGTTCTGCCCGCGAACAGCAGTTGCAGGTTCACGGCGTGACCCTGCGCCGTGTTTTCGAGGTCTGCGGCGCAGCTTCGGAGCAGGCGGGCGATGTCGGTTTCCTGAACGTCGAGTTCGTATTTGCCGTGCTCCAGCTTGTAGAGGTCAAGGGATCGGTTGACCATGTCCAGTGCCTTGATGCCGGATTGGCGGATGAGGTCCAGCCCCCTGGTCACGTTCGGCGGCAGGTCCGGTTCCTGTCCGAGAACCTCGGCCAGTGTCACCACGGGCGCGATGGGCGACTTGAGGTCGTGGCGGATTATGGCTTCCATCTCGTCGCGACATCGGATGTTTTCCTCCAGTTGCGCCGTCTTGAGCGCCAGCCGGTTTTGCAGCTTTTCGTTGATCATCAGGACCATGCCGAAGGACATGCCGACCACGAACAGTATGGAGACGAGGAGGTGCGCTTCATTGAACGGTCCGGCATGAAGATAATACTGGCTGCTGACGCTGGGGTGCAGGGCTCGGGCGGCCGAAAACAGGGCGTAGATCAGAAAGGACACGCTGGTGACGCGTATTGCGGGACTGCCGTTGTTGTGTGTCAGGAGCTCCCATGTCGTGGCCGAAGAAATGGCGCAGGCTGTCCAGGAGAACAGGCGCATGCGCATGGACAGTGACGGAGACATGGCGGAAAACCAGTACAATCCGGCTCCGACCAGAAGCAGAATCGCGCTGGAGACAAGCCATTCCAGAGGAGAAAGCCCCGGTCTTCCAACGTGACGGCGCATTCCGTTCAGGGTCGTGAGCCACCCCAGAAGAATCAGCACGTTGGCCACGACAATGGAGAGAAAGTTCGGAATGATGGCCCTGCTTCCCATGAGCAGAAGCCCTGTGGTCACCAGACCGAACGACAGGGCCCACCATCGAGGGCCTTCCTCGGGGAGCCGGTATCGGTGCAGGGCGTATATCAGCACTGCGGATACCGCGGTAAGCAGGGTCAGAACGAAACAGAGCGTACGTACGTCAAGCATTTTCGATCCCGGTCGGTTGCGGAAGGGGCGCAAGAGGAAACGCCGGGCAACATGTTCTGTCACCCGGCGTTTTCCATAGCATTTTATCGAATTTATTTCGACTGTTTTTGTATTTTTGCCCAGGTATCGCGCAGCGTGGCCGTGCGGTTGAAAACCGGAGTTCCGTCCGGCTTGTGGTCGCGGATGTCCGCGCAGAAGTAGCCCTTGCGTTCGAACTGGACGTGTGCGCCCGGCTCGACCTCGGCCAGCGCGGGTTCCAGATAGCACTCGGCGAGCACGGTTTCGGAATCGGGATTCAGATAGTCGAGGAAGGTTTTGCCTTCTTCCACTGCATTGGGATTTTCCGTGGTGAAGAGGCCGTCGTACAGCCGCACTTCGGCGCGCCTGCCGTACTTGGCCGAGACCCAGTGCAGGGTGCCCTTGACCTTGCGTCCGTCCTGCGACCATCCACCCTTGGTGGCCGGATCGTAGGTGGCGCGGATTTCCGTGATCCTGCCGTTCTCGTCCTTGTCGAAGCCGGTGCAGGTCACGTAGTAGGCGAACCTGAGCCGCACTTCCCGGCCCGGGCTGAGGCGGAAGAACTTTCTGGGCGCGTCCTCCATGAAATCCTCGCGTTCGATCCACAGCTCGCGGGTGAACGGAACCTTGCGCTTGCCCATGGATTCATCCTCGGGATGCAGCGGCATTTCGAACACGTCCTCCTGATCCTCGGGATAGTTCTCGATGACCAGCTTGACCGGATCGATGACGCCCAGATAGCGGGGCGAGCGGTTGTTGAGATCCTGACGTACGCAGTGTTCGAGCAGGGCGTATTCCACCATGGAGTTGGACTTGGCAATGCCGATGCGTTCGCAGAAGTCGCGGATGGATTCCGGGGTGAAACCCCGGCGGCGGAAACCGCTGATGGTGGGCATGCGCGGATCGTCCCAGCCCTTCACATGGCCTTCCTGCACCAGCTGGATCAGCTTGCGCTTGGACAGGACCGTGCCCGTGATGTTCAGGCGTGCGGCCTCGAACTGGTAGGGGCGCTGGGCCGGGGCCTTGCCGCCGCCCGTGGTCAGGGCGATCTGGTCCGCGTTCGCGTCGCCCTCGGCCTGAATGGCGATCAGGGTGTCCAGAACCCAGTCGTACAGGGGACGGTTGTTCTCGAATTCCAGCGTGCAGATGGAATGCGTGATGCCCTCGAAATGGTCGGACAGGCAATGCGCGAAGTCATACATCGGATAGATGCACCACGCGTCTCCGGTACGATGATGGTGTGCGTGCTTGATGCGGTACAGGGCCGGGTCGCGCAGCATCACGTTCGGGGCGCTCATGTCGATTCTGGCGCGCAGCACATGCTCGCCGTCCTTGAATTCCCCGGCGCGCATGGCACGGAACAGGGAGAGGTTTTCCTCCACGGACCTGTCGCGGTACGGGGAGTTCTTTCCCGGTTCCTTGAGCGTGCCGCGATATTCGCGGATTTCCTCGGCATTGAGGTCGTCCACGTACGCCTTGCCGTGCTTGATGAACAGCTCGGCGGCAGCATAGAATTTCTCGAAATAGTCCGAGGCGTAGCACTGATTCGTCCAGTCGAACCCGAGCCAGGATACGTCCTGCTTGATGGAGTCCACGTATTCCGTGTCCTCCTTGACCGGGTTGGTGTCGTCGAAACGCAGGTTGCAGTCGCCCTGATAGTCGCGCGCCACGCCGAAATTCAGGCAGATGGCCTTGGCATGGCCGATGTGCAGGTATCCGTTCGGCTCGGGCGGGAAGCGGGTGTGCACGCGGTTGCCGTACTTGCCGTCTTCCAGGTCCCTGTCGATGATCTGGCGGATGAAATCCTTGCCCTTTTCCGGGGCTTCGGAATTGGTGCTCATGGTCGGTCCTTGTGGTTGCTATTCCTGTAATGCAGGAGATGTATCGTCTTTCGGGGGTGGGTGTATCTGATTATTTCACCCGCACTGGCAATACGGGAAAACCCATTGAGGGTCAATCTCAGGGACTTGCCACACGGCGTGGAAAAGGCCACAGTATGTGGGCTCAGGAGGAGGTGTGTCATGACGCTGTTTACTGTTGATCCGGATTTGTGCCGCCACGAAGGGGACTGCGCCCGGGAATGTCCCTTGGGCTGCATTGTCATGGGGGCGAACGGATTGCCGATTCCCCACGAGAGGAAATACCGCTATTGCATGGGGTGCGGCCATTGCATGGCCGTGTGCAAGACCGGGGCGATTCAGCTCGAAGCGTTCGCCCGGGGTGGTGAACCGCTCAACTGGGATCAGGAGCCCGGTTCCGAGCAGGTTGTCCAGTTTCTCAAGTCCCGGCGCTCCGTTCGCGTGTTCAAGGACAAGCCCGTTGACAAGGACGTGATCGCCGATCTTCTGGATCTGACCCAGTATGCGCCTTCGGGCCACAATGCCCGGCCCGTGCAGTGGTCCATTGCCGGATCGGCCGAACGCGTGGCCGTGGTGGCCGAGGCCGTGGTGGAATGGATGCGGTCCGAGGTCGAGGAGGACACGCCCCTTTCCAAGCTGCTGCATTTTTCCGGCATTGTCCGGAAGTGGGACGAAGGCACGGACCTTGTCTGCCGCAATGCTCCGGTGCTGGCCGTGGCCCATGCGCCCAAGCAGGGCATCACTCCGGTGGAGGACTGCGTGATTGCCGTGACCTATCTGGACCTCGCTGCCAAGAGCAGGAAGCTGGGGTGTTGCTGGTGCGGATTCGCAGCCATTGCCGCGCGCTACAACGAGGCCGTTCGCGCCAGTCTCGGCGTTCCCGAGGACAATCGGGTGAGCGGTGCGCTGCTGCTCGGATACCCGGCCCGGAGATATTCCGCGATTCCGCCAAGACCTCCGGCGGACGCGACCTGGCTTTTCTGATGCGCATGGAACAGGCTGCACTCCGTGCGTTTTTCCTGTGGAGCCGCGTCGTTTTGCTCCTGCTCCTGCTTTTCCCTGCACCTGCCCGGGCGCAGGATGCGCATGTCGTCCGGATCGGCATAGCCGAGGACCTGCCGCCATATGCTCTTGCTGCCACGGATTCCGGGATGGAAGTGGAAATTCTCCGAGCCGCTGGCGAGGCCGGAGCGCATTGCCGCATTCGGATCGTCTATCTTCCCAAGAAAAGGCTGGCACTGGCCTTCGAGCATGGTCAGGTGGATGCTCTGGCCGTGAATGCGGAATACGACGTGACCCGGGAAACCGGGCGAACCTCCTTTGCCTCGGATATCACGCTGGTATACCACAATTATGCCATTACTCTGGCGGATCATGACATTCGATTGTCCTCGCTGGCCGATCTCGGTCTTTTCCGGGTGGTCGGCTTTCAGAATGCGACGCAGTATCTCGGGCCGAAGTATGCGACCGTGGTCGCTCTGAACAAGCACTATCGGGAAGTCGAGGATCAGGCCCGGCAAGTGAGGCTGCTCTATCTGGGCCGGGCCGACGTCGCAGTCGCTGACAAGAACATCTTTCTTTACTGGAGGGATGTGCTGCAGGACTCTCCGGAGAGCCGGGACATCGATTTTTCCCACGGCCTTGCCTTTCACGACATTTTCTCCCCCGCGCCCCGGACTTGTGTCTTTGCCCAGCCCGAATGTCGCGATGCCTTCAACAGGGGGCTCGACATCATCCGGGCCAATGGCGAATATGACCGTATTCTGAAAACATATTCGGGCTGGCAATAGGCGGCCTTCGGCGACCCTCCCGGGGGGCCGGGCTCTGCCCGGACCCGCCAAGGAGCAAGGCCCCTTGGATCCCCATTCTGTCTTGAGAATTCGAAGAGGCCGGATACATGCCCTGTCGGGACATGCATCCGGCCTCTCCAAATTCTCAAGACGGGGTGACTTCAAAAGAGAGACTTGCTTTTCTTCCTTTGCCTGTTTCCCCTGAGTTCTTTTCTTCAATAGCGCAATCGCCTGCTTTTTCGCATCGCCCTACGCCGCCATACGAGCCGGACAAGTTTCCTCATCCCTTGCAGGCGGCGTAGAACCAGAAAGTTTGGGAGAGTCCAGAGAACCCTTTTCAAAGGGGTCTCTGGTCGCCGAAGGCATTCCCGGGATCAATACATCAGTCCGGGCAGCCAGAGGATGATTTGGGGGAACACGAAGAGCAGGGCGATCCCCGCGATGATGGCGGCGAGAAAGGGCATGGTTCCCTTGAATATGGATTCCAGCGTGATGGATGGCGCGATTTTCTGGGCCATGCCGTAGACCACGTACACGTTGATGCCCACGGGCGGGGTGATCACGCCGATCTGGGTGATGAGCACGATGATGACGCCGAACCAGATGGGATCGTAGCCGAGATTCGCCACCACGGGATAGAAGACCGGAATGGTGAGCATGATCAGGGCCAGCGCGTCCATGAAGCAGCCGCCGATGAAATAGATGGACAGGATCAGGGCCATGATCGCCCAGGAGGGCAGGTCGAATCCGGCCACCCACGAGGCCATGTTGAAGGGGATGCGGGTCACGGCGAGGAACTTGCCGAACACCACGGCCCCGGCCACGAGAAACAGCACCATGCAGGAACTGCGAAGGGTTTCGTACAGGGAATTGACGAATCCCTTCCACGTGAGTTGGCGTTTGATCACGGACAGGATCAGCACGCCGAGCACGCCGATGGATGCGGCCTCGGTGGGGGTGAAATAGCCCAGAAACATGCCGCCGATCACGAGGATGAACACGAGCAGGGTGTCCATGAGCCCGAGCAGGGACTTGAGCTTTTCGGTCAGGGTGAAGGTGTCGCCTGCCGGACCGAGATCGGGCCGGATCAGGCATTGGAGAAAGACTGCGGCAACGAACAGGGCCGTGAGCAGGACCGCGGGCATGATGCCGGCCATGAAGAGCGCGCCGATGGACTGTTCGGTGAGCACCCCGTACACGATGAGCACCACGCTGGGCGGCATGATCATGCCCATGCCCCCGCCCGAGGCCACGGACCCGGCAGCGAGCGAGTCGGCATAGCCGTAGCGTTTCATTTCCGGGATGCCGACCGTGGCCATGGTGGCTGCCGTGGCCGGGCTGGACCCGCATACCGCGCCGAACGCGGTGCAGGCCGAAACCGTGGCCATGGCGAGTCCGCCCCGGATGTGGCCCAGAAAGCAGTATGCCGTGCGGTACAGTCGGCGGCTGATCCCGGAGTTGAAGGCGAGTTGGCCCATGAGGATGAACAGGGGAATGGTGGACAGGGAATAGGAGGCGAACGCGTCGTAGATGGAGCGCGAGAGCAGGTTCATGCCGCCCTTCCACGAGATGAGCAGGGAAAAGCCCACGAAGCCGACCATGGTCATGACGTAGGCCACGGGCATGCGGGTCATGAACAGGAGCAGCATCACGCCGATGCCGATGATTCCGGCGAGAGTCGGGTCCATTACCGGGATTCCTTTGTGAAGAAGATGAGCGTGTCCTTGAGCAGGCACAGGGAAAAGGCCAGAAAGCCGAAGGCAAGGGCATGGACCACCCAGTAGGTGGGCAGTTCCAGATTCATGGACACCTGTCCCGAACGTTCGAGACTGGCCGCGTACAGGGCCATGCGCCACGCAACGATGCCGAACAGGACGCAGGCGCACAGGTCGGTGAAGCATTTGACCCGTGCCCGGACCTTGCGGCTGAAGCGGCGCATGACCACCTCGACTCCGATGTGACTGCCCTGCGAATGGGCATAGGGCAGGGCCATGCCCATGACGAGCACGGCCAGAATGGTCACGATTTCCTCGGACCCGAACAGGGGCGTGTTCATGGCTCCCCGGCCGAGCACGTCCGCGCCCGTGACCAGCGCCATGCCCATGAGACAGCATGCTGCCACGATCTTCATGACGGTTTCCAGTCTGCCCAGTATGATGATGAGCGTCTGCATTGCGTTATCCTGATGAAAGGCCGGGAATGGTCGCATGAACCGCCCCCGGCCCGTGGTTCTCGGCTAGCGGGCCAGTTCGCCGGTGGTGAAGTCCACGACTTTCCGGCCGTTCACGCCCTTGGCCTCGGCATTCCTGACATAGTCTTCCAGAATCGGGGCAACCGCGTCCTTCCAGCGCGTGGTTTCCTCGGGCGAGAGGGATATCAGGGTGCCGCCCCTGGCCTTGAAGAATTCCCGGCCTTCCACGTCGGCCTGATCCCATGCCTGCCCGTGGCGTTCGGCCCATTCCCGATTCAGTTCGGCAATGGCCTTTTGCGCTTCCGGGGAAAGGGATTCCCAGCGGTCCCGGTTCATGACCACGAAAAACGTGGTGGTGTAGGCCACGGCAGTGGAGTCGGTGCAGTAGTCCACGACTTCGGCCATGCGCCAGCCCTTGTTGGTCTCTTCCGGGTACATGCCGCCGTTGACCACACCCTTCTGGATGGCCTGATACGAGTCGGGCATGGACATGGCCACCGGTGTGCCGCCGAGGGCCTTGACCACCTTGCCGGAATTGCCCGTGGCGCGGAGTTTCATGCCCTTGAGGTCTTCAAGCGTGCGCACCGGGGCCTTGGCCGAATGGAGCAGGCCCGGGCCGTGGGCGTGGAAATACATGACCTGCACGTCCTTGAACTCCGCAGGCGTGAATTCCGCGTATACGGCATTGGCAACGCGCGTGGCGTCCGTGCCCGAGGTGTAGCCCAAAGGCAGGTCCACGGCCTCCATGACCGGGAAGCGGCCGCGCGAATAGGCCGGGGCGGACATGCCGATGTCGGACATGCCTTCGACCACGCCGTCATAACATTGTCTTGCCTTGGTCAGGGTGCCGCCCGGGAAGTAGTCGATGACCACTTCGCCATTGGTGCGTTTTTCCACTTCGCGGCACCATTCCTCGGCCAGTTCGGACTGGACGTGGGTGGGCGGGAAGAAATTCGAGTAGGTCAGCCGGGTTCCGGCCTGGGAAGGACCGGGCAGGGCCGCGGAGAGGAGTGCGGCGACTGCGAGAACCAGCATCAGACGTTTCATGATACCCTCCAGGGTGATTATTCTTTTCGGGGTCGAGGCCCCGCCACTCTCGTCATTCGGGCTGCTTCACGCCGCGCGACAGGGCCAGTGTTATGGCGGCCTCGCGCACGTCTTCCAGTGTCAGCACCCCGGTCTCCAGCGCATTGTGCACCATGAAGCCTTCGAACAGGGCCGTGTTCATGGCGCCGATCTTTTCCGGCGGATAGTCGGTCTCCACGAAATCCCGGACCAGTCCTGCAAACACCTTGTTCGACAGGCGATATTTGCTCTGGTTCAGCTCGGTGCGCAGTTCCGGCTTGCGCGCGGCCTGCACCGTGAACTCCAGAAACACCTTGGCCCAGTTGTGATCCGCCACCATGTTTTCCAGAAAGTCCCAGATGAAGCGCAGGGCCTCTTCCAGATTCGTGGCGTCGGAGAACACGCGGTCGCGCGAGTTGCGATACCGCTGGAGCTTGTCTTCCACGATTTCCAGAAACAGGTCGTCCTTGCTGTCCCAGTGGCGGTAGAAATTGCCCTTGGCATACCCGGCCCGCTGGGTGATCTCGGCCACGGAGGTCTCCAGAAATCCCTTTTCGCGGAACAGGGCCATGCCCGCAGACTTGAGTTCCTGCTGCGTCTGTCTGGATTTTTCCTGTTGTTTCGTTGTCATGACCGCTCCGTCTCCCTGAGAGATGACCGCTGGTCAGAAAGTGACCGCTGGTCATTTTTTACGAGTCCTCGGCTATCATGCCGAGGGAAGGGGTGTCAACAATCGTGACGCTTTTCAGGGAAAGCGATGAGAACTCCAGTTGTTTGGCCCAACTGGTTGACCTGACAACTGTTTTAATGTATGTAGCCGATATGTCGGAAGAAAATGCCATAAAAAAACGAATTGCGTTTCTGGACGTGGCCCGGTTCTACGGAATCGTGCTCGTGTATTACGGCCACATCGTGGAACGGATCATGTACCTGAAGAATCCGGCGGCAACCGCCCAGTACAAGTTCATCTACTCGTTTCACATGCCGTTCTTCTTTCTGCTGGCCGGTTTTGCAGCCCCGCCGGACAAGGTCTTTCTGCCCGTGCGCGCGTTTCTGCGGCGGGAGGCCGCGTCCAGACTGGTGCCGTACGTGTTCTTCACGCTGGTGCTCGTGGTGCTCAGCCTGTTTTTTGCCGGGCATTTCGTAGTGGCTGACCTGAGCACGGCCAAGGGGTATCTGGTCGGGACGATTGCCACGCTCACGGGATTCCCGGCCTTCAACATTCCGCTCTGGTTTCTGGCCTGCCTCGTGTCCGTGGAAGTGCTGCATTTTCTGCTGGGCCGTTTCCTGACCACGGATGCGCGACTGCTCGCGGTGGCCGGGCTCATGTATCTGGGCGGGTACTGGCTGACCCTCAAGGTGCAGTTCATCCCGGGGCCGAATTTCTGGCTGCTGCACGAAGCCCCGGTGGTCTATGCCCTCTATCTGATCGGCGTGCTCATGCGGCGGCGCAATTTCCTGTCCGGCAAGGGCATGTCGTGGGGAATGGTTGGGGCTGTCGTGGTCTGCGGGTTGGCCGTGCTCCTGACCTGGAATCTGAATCAGGGGCCGTTCCGGCTGTTCGACGCCGTGGTGATCGTGCTGTCCGGGCATGGCAACGTGGTCTGGTTCCCGTTCACGGCCCTTGCCGGAAGCCTGCTGCTTCTGCTGCTGGCGCGACTGTCGCAGGACGTGACATGGACCGCGTTTCTGGGGCGCAACGCCCTGATCCTGTTCTGTCTGAACGGCGTGTTCTACCATTTCCTGAACGGTCCGTTCGCGGACTGGTTCGCGCGTACCCTGCCGGGGCACGCCATGTCCGTGACAGGCGCGTGCGTGGTCTTTTCCCGCGTTTTCCATTCTGGGATGCGTGCCATTCGTGTTTCTGCTGAACCGCTATGCTCCGCAACTGGTGGGCAGGCCTGCGGTGCATGGACCGTTCATCCCGGCACTGGTCCGGGCCTGATGGGCGGAGTGAAAGGAACGTTCGCTATGCGGACTGGGGGTCGAACATGTCCGTGAGCAATTCGCCGGGGTCGAAGTCCGCGTCCGTATCCGCAAGGTCGATTGCGGCGATGAGATGTTCGCCGCCGAGTTGGGAACCGTCTTCGTCGTAGATCAGGGAACCGGAATCACTGCCAGAGGATTCCCATATCAGACAGCTTCCCGCAGTTCCCGAAATGCCGGAATATTCGCCATTTGCCATGATCAGGGGGCCGTGGCTGAAGTCCAGCTCAACCGTATCCTCATTCGGATTGAAATCCAGAATGCGGTCGTTGCCGTGGTCCGCGCTCTTGTAGGCGAACACGTCGCTGCCTCTGCCGCCGAACAGGTAGTCCTGATCCGCGCCGCCGATGAGCAGATCATTGCCGTCTCCGCCGAACAGGTAGTCCTGCCCTGTGCCGCCGTCCAGAAGGTCGTTTCCCTGATTGCCGACGAGAATGTCCCGATCCGCATCGCCGGACAGGCGGTCCTGCCCGTTGCCGCCGAACAGGGCGTCGTCATCGGCTCCGCCGCGCAGGGTGTCGTTGCCGTCCCGTCCGAAGAGCTGGTCGCCTCCCTGATTGCCGGAAAGCGTGTTGTCGCCGGCGGTTCCTTCGACAATATCCCTGCCTGATCCGCTCGACGCATTGGTCGCATCCGTGTGTGCCATGGTCGATCCCGTGTTGCCGGGAGTTTCGCGGACAACGGTACCGGATTCCAGATCTATGCGAAGATTGCCGGTTTCCTCGGAAAAGTCTCCGGAATCGGGTTGCTTTCCCTGATCGTCCGGCGAATTTTCGATTTTCGCGATCGTGGCCGAGAAGTGTTTTGCCGCGATCTGCCGTTCCTGATCATCCGGAGGCGGCGGCCCGGAATCCGTTTCGGACGTTGCATTGTCGAGCGGCATTGCCTCGTCTTCCACATCTGCATGCGGAATCGTTTCGGGCCGAGGCTGTGCCGGCATCTCCGTCATGCGCGAGAATTCTCCGGCGCCGTCGTTTCTGAACCAGATGGCGTGTCCTGAGCAATCCGTGGCCGTGATGTCGCAATAGCCGTCGTGATTCACATCCGCAATGCGCGCATCGTTGTATTCATGGTCGGAGTCAAGGGCGTTGGCAGCGTGCCATTGGGTGCCGTCATGCCGGATGATCTGGAGTTCGTTGGTGTTGCCGTTGATGGTGGCGAATTCCAGCATGGCGTTTGTCCGGTCCAGCTCGCCCACGGCCAGCACCGAATGATCGCCCAGATCGGGCCAGGCCAGAATGCGCGAGCCGAACGGACCGTCCGAATTCTGGAGCAGAACGATCTGATCGCTGTCGCGGACAATGATGTCGTTTGCGCCGTCCCGGTCCACGTCCGCCACATGGATGGCGCGCGGGTTGTCCAGAATGACGCCGGGGCTGTGGATATCCCCGGTCTTGCTGAACACGATCTTCAGCCCCTTGGCAAAGCCGATGACCAGATCCGGCGAGCCGTTGCCGTTCAGGTCGCCGAACCCCACGGCCATGGGCGCGGCATTGGTCAGGCTTTCCAGATTCTTCGCACCCTGTCCCATGTTTTCGACCCAGAAGGGCGTTGTGCCGGGGGCATGGGGCGTGACCAGAATGTCCATGTCGCCGTCGTGGTCCATGTCCCGAAGTTCGATGTCGGCCTGCGGGGATGGCGTGATTTCCGTGGTGTCGTTCAGGGAGGAAAAATAGGAAACAAGCGACTCGCTCAACTCGGGGAGCCACCCGTTGGTGCCGAAGGGCGCGTCGTTCGCCCCGTCGCGAGGAGGTTCTGCCGTGTCGAAATGATCACGCACGTTCGTATCGGTTGCCAGTGATGTCGCAGACATGTTTCGGGCGGCATCCGTGGGATTCGGCATGGGGTATCAGTCGCTCGTAAAATTGTTAAGTCGCATTAACGAATCATCCATAGTCGCGACATTGTCCGTTGTCAAAGCGAAAACGGCAAAAAATGGATTCGTCCATGTCTTTTCAACAGCATGTGGATCAACCGTTGTGGAAAACTATTTCCGCCAGTAGGGCGAGGAGATGTCCTCGAACGCGGACATGGCGGCAACCGATCCTTCTCCGATGGCCGTGACGATCTGCTGCACGCCGCCGGTCACGTCTCCGGCCGCGTACACGCGTGGCACATTGGTGCGCATGGCTTCGTCCACCCTGATGAAGCCGTTTTCATCCAGCTCCACGCCCAGTTCCCGGGCAAGGTCCGTGTTGGCTGTCTGGCCGATGGCGATGAACAGGCCGTCCACGTCGAGTTCGGATTCCCGGCCGTCCAGAACATTGCGCAGGTCGAGCCCGGCAAGCTTGCCGTGGGTTTCCCTGATTCGCGTGACCACGGTGTTCCACCTGATCGGGATACCGGCATGTTCCACGGACTTGATCAGATGATCCTGTGCGCGGAATGCATCCCGGCGATGGATGATGGTCACGGCCACTCCGAGGTTGCGCAGATGCAGGGCGTCGGTCAGGGCCGTGTTGCCGCCTCCGGCAATGGCCACGCGTTTGCCCTTGTACAGGTACCCGTCACACGATGCGCAGTAGTTCACGCCCTTGCCGAAGCAGGTGTCCTCGCCTGGTACGCCGAGTTTTCTCCATGTCGAGCCCGTGGCCAGCAGGACGGCCCGGGCCGAATGGACGGCACGGTTGGTCGTGATTTCGATGCGTTCGCCGGTTTCGATGTGCTCCACGCCTTCTCCCTCGCGGATGGGCACATATTCGCGCGCGTGTTCGCTCATGATGTCCATGAGCTGCTTGCCGGGTACAGTGGCGAATCCGGGATAGTTTTCCACCACCGGGGTAAGGGCCACCTGACCGCCGATCAGCCCCTTTTCAAGGACAACGGCCTTGAGTCCGGCCCGGGCCGCGTAGATTCCGGCAGTGAGACCGGCCGGGCCCGCACCCACGATGACCAGATCCACTTCGCCTTTTTCCAGGGAACCGTAATGGTCCGGGGCCTTGCTGTTCTCGACTCCCGGCAGGGAGCCGTCCGCGAGCAGGTCTTCGGCGCTGCGCAGGGCCAGCAGTTCCACCACGAACCGCTCCTCGGGCATGAGCCCGAGTTGGGTGAAGGTGTTGTTGATGACCGTGTGCGGCACCGAGCCGACGTTGTGCCTTTCCGCGAGTTCCGGGTTTTCCGTGCTGTCCACGCACTCGGCCCTGACCCGTTTCGGGCTGTGGATGGCGCAGCGGACCGCGTTCAGGAACTGCCCGGGGCAGTATGGGCAGGACGGATTCACGAATACCTGCACGAACCGTTCTTCGTTCAGCTCGCGCAGCAGGTCGCTGGAGACTGGGGAAAGTCCGGCCGTACCCATGGACACGAGCAGGATCGTGGTGATGAAGGCCCGGCTTTCCTCGCCGATGGGAGCGCCGAGAAAACGGATGTGCATGCTGTCCGGATTGATGCAGAGCGTGGGAAAGGCCGTGATGTCCAGTTCCCTTGCCCGGGCGGAATCCGCTTCATGCGTGGTGAACGTGATCCTGTCCGAAAGTCTGTCCAGATCGGCGCAGAGTTTTGCCGTGTATTCCGAATGCTCCCGGTTTCGGCCCGTGTCCGGAAACAGTTCCAGCGCCACGTGATGCTTCAGGGACTGGAAATGCTTCTCCAGTTGCTGGCGGATGTCTTTGGGAAGGAACCAGTCGTTGCGTGTGCTGCCGGGGTCGGATTTCGGGTGCATGCGTCACCTTGTGGTCGGTTTGTGGAAGGTTGATGCTTCCTGTGGAAGCCCTGTTTTGCGATCAATAGTATCTCTGCCTGATATCGTGGACCACGCCCTGTTTGCGGGCCTCTGCCATTTCCAGATCGAAATGGGCGAGCACTGCCCGGGCATGGGGATACGACTTGCGGATGCCCAGATGATAGCGCGTGGGTGGCATGATGGAGACGGGTTTTCTGGCGATGGTGTCTTCCAGCCCCTGTTCGCGGATGATGCGCATGGCGTAGAGCGGATTGCCGATGTAGATGTCCCGCCTGCCTTCGGCCAGTGTGCGGATGATGTTTTCCGGGGAATTGGCCCAGAGTACGTCGTAACTCCGGGGATATATGCTGCGGGCCAGATTGTTGCCCTTGTAGTCCACGATGCTGAGGTTTCGGATGTCCTCCAGCGAATTGACCGATTCGATGATTTCCCGTTCGGGATTGTCCCTGTTGTAGAACAGCTCGAAATCAATGGTCAGCGCGGGAGTGGCCGAGAAAAAGGCGTATTCGCGCCGGGGGGCTGTCGGGTTGGTGCAGAAGCCGTCGCCAGCGCCTTCCCGCACGAGCTGCTGCGCCCTTGCCCACGGGAAACCTTGGTGCACCACATCGTATCCCATGCGATCCCTGAGAATCGCGTTCATCAGGTCCACGAGGAGGCCGTTCATCCGGTCTCCGGTCTCGAAGCTCAGCGGATTGAGGTTGTCTCCGTAATGCATGATCAGGCGCGGGGCCTCGGCAATCCCTGACAGCGGAATCGCAAGAGCGGCGGCCGTGGCCGAAAACATGGCGAGACATTGTCTTCGGGTGAAGGTCATGAATCTTCTCCTGATCATGGGAAAATACATATTTTGCGATGGAAAAACAAATCTGTTTGAATCGATGGTCCGAAGACTTGCCATTTGCCGCCTGTTGCTGGTAGGTCCGGTGCTCCCGGGCTGCCCGGGAAATCAGGCAGCAGAGGCGGAAAAATGAAGATACCTCCCGGATTGAACGTGATTTATGCGGACCGCAAGCTGGTGGTCGTGGACAAGCCCAGCGGGCTTTTGTCCGTGCCCGGCAGGGGACCGGAAAATCAGGACTGCGTGGTGACCCGCGTACAGGCCATGTTCCCGGAATGCCGCAAGTTTCCCACTGTACATCGACTGGACATGGACACGTCCGGCCTGCTTGTGCTCGGTCTGACGGCGCGTGCCCAGCGCGAACTGTCGCAGCAGTTTCACGACCGCGAGGTGAGCAAGCGCTACGTCGCGGTGCTGGATGGTCTGGTGACCCGACCCGAAGGCGTGATTGACCTGCCGTTGCGCATGGACAGGTTCAACCGTCCCTATCAGGTCTATGATCCGATTCACGGCAGGCGCGCTGTCACGGAATGGCGCAGACTGTCCGTGGAAAACGGCCGCACCCGCGTGGAATTCAGTCCGCACACGGGCCGCACGCATCAGCTCCGCATGCACTCGGCCCATCCTCTTGGTCTTGGCTGCCCCATTGTGGGCGACAGGCTCTACGGCTCGGGCACAGGACCCGGTCAACTCCTTTTGCATGCCGGATATCTGCGGTTCATGCATCCCAAGACAAAGGAAATGATGGAATTTTTCACCGAACCCAGTTTCTAGGCATCCTGCCGACGAATTTCCGGAAGGCCCGCGCATCATGCGCGGGCCTTTTTTTTGTTCGAAAGTTCATGCCGTTGCGGAAAAAGAGAAGATTATAATCCGGTTTTCGACTCACCTATGTATACTGATAGCAGTGATAATTCCCGGATGCCCTTTCGAATCCGTTTCAAAAGGGATGGAGGACCGGGAGAGATTCAGCGAAAACGACACGTTGACACTCCGACGACTCTTCGACGCGGGGAAAAGCCCCGCCGCAAGGAACGAATCATCGCAACGACGCTGGAGATCGCATGGAAACAGGATTGATGAGGGTGGTTGCTCTTTCCGCGGCCGGACTGGCTCTTGGCAGTTTCGCGGGATGCGTTACCTGCAGGCACGCAGCCGGGACATCCGTATTGTCTCCGGCCCGTTCCTTTTGTCCGAAATGCGGGACCACTCTTTCCTGGTTTGAAAACATTCCCATACTCGGGTTCTGCCTGCTCCGGGGACATTGCCGTCATTGCGGCAAGCCGATCGACGCGGCCTATCCCCTGATCGAGCTGGCGTTTTTCCTCAGCGCGATTCTGATCGCGGTCCGGGGGCTTCCGGTCATGGCATGGGCTGCCTGCATGGGCGCGCTCCTGCTGCTGGCCGTGGCATGGACCGAGGAGATGCGTCTGGGGCGCGTGGCGGGAATGGTTCCGGCTGCGCTTTGCGGCGCTGCGCTGATCATTGCGCTGACCGGGGATCGTCCCGTGTTGTCCGTCCTGATTCCCGGGGTGGCGCTGGCCTGGTGCGTCGGCCTTCTGATGGCCGTGCTTGGTGCGTGGAAGCACGCGGTCAGCCCGGGCCCGGCATGGCTGGCCATGGGCGCGGCTCTGGTTGCCGGAACCGTGACCACGAATCCGTGGTTTGCCGCCGCAGTCATGGTCGGGACGGTCTGCCTTGGCGTGGCTTCGGTCCGGCATGGCTGGCGCATTCCGTTCTCCGGATGTCTTGCGGCCGGGTGTCTTGTCTGCATGGCGGGGGTGTGACGCCATGAGGAAGCGCGTTGCCGCCATGGTCCTGCTTCTGGTCTGCGCTGGCGTGGCCGTGCAGGGGGAGGCCGTGTTCTCCATGGTCCTCCGGGCCTATTTCGGACTGCACGGCATTCACGGCAAACGCATTGTCCGGGGCGGGGATACGGTATTCCTTTTCGAGGGCGGCCCCCGGGACGGGCGCACCGTGCTGCTTCTGCACGGCGTGGGAGGCAACGCCCTGACCTCGTGGTTCCGGCTCATGCCCGATCTCGCCCGGCAGTATCGGGTGATCGCGCCGGACATGTTTTTCGCCAATCTGCCCGATCTTGTCGGCTCAGGGTACGGCATTGATCTGGAAAACAGGCTGGTGGACATGCTGTTTGACAATCTCGATGTGGAGCGCGCCTCGATCGTGGGGCTGTCCTTCGGGGCCTGGCCCGCCTTGCGCGCTGCAGCGGACCATCCCGAACGGGTGGACAGGGTCGTGCTGGTTTCGCCCCTGGGCGGAAAGGCGGATCAGGTGCTGGAAGGGCTGGACTTGGACCCGGATGACCCGGGCCGGGATTTCCATTACCGGATTTTTTCCAGTCCGCCTCCGGTTCCGTCCCTGTTCCTGCGCCCCCATTGGGACAGGACCACGCGGGTATTTCGCGCCCTGCCGCATTTTCTCGATCAGCTGGCTGTTGAAGGCGAGCGGCTGGAAGCGGCCATGCCCCGCGTGCAGTGCCCGGTGCTGATCGTCTGCGGGGAGCAGGATCGAATCATGGGCAGGGAACTGTTTCGGGACATGGCCGGGCAGTTGCCCCACGGCTCGCTGCTGGAACTGGAAGGAAGCGGTCATGCCGTGGTCTGGGATCGGGCCGATGCGCTTGCCGGGGTCGTGACGGATTTTCTCGGACAGGAGGCGGACGGACATGCGCAGTGAAGGCTTCACGCTCATCGAGGTGCTCGTCACTCTGGTCGTGCTCAGCATTGGCGCGCTGTCCGTGATGAAGTTCGCGTCCCAGACCCAGGAGGTGAGCGCGGAGATCAGCCATACTGACGCCATGTCCCGGTTGGCCGGAATCAGGATGCTGGAATTGGAAAAGGACGGTTTTTCGTCCTCGTTTTCCCGGAGCGGGGGCTTTGACGATGAACCCGGGTACGAGTGGAGCGCCGGATCGGTCGGCGTGAACGACGACGGATGGTACAGAATGGTGCTTGAGGTTCGGCGCAGGGACACCGGGCGGACCGTGATTCTGGAACGCGTCTTTCGCGAACTGTTGTGAGGTCGGCATGGGAATCGGGAAGCGGCATGGCGGCGAAAGGGCCGGATTCACGCTCATGGAGATGCTCGTGGCCGTGGCCTTGTCCGCCGTGATCATGATGGCCCTGTTCGGCATGTTCGGCGCGGTGGTGGAAGTGGTGGCCGGTGTCGAGCAGCATGAGGAAGCCGCCAACAGTCAGCGGGTCTTCGAGGGACTGCTCTTCGACGATCTGGGATCGGTGTATGCCGACAAGGAGGCGGAGTTCCGCTTCAAGGGAAGCAGCGGTTCGTTTCTCGGTCTGGACGGACAGTTTCTGGAATTCTGCACCTCGGTCGGACTGGGGCGGGCGAACATCGGGCCGTCGTTTGCCCTGCAACGGGTCGAATATCTGCTGAAGGGTCGCGGCGATCTGCACGACGTGTACCGCAGGGAGCGGCCGAACTGCGGAGTGCCCGGGGAATGGGAATGGGTCGAGGTCCCGGTGCTTCGGGGCGTGCGCGAGATGGAGGTCGAATATCTGGACCCGTTCGACTGGAGCTATGTCACGTCCTGGGAAGGGGATGGCGGAAGGTGCCCCAGAGCCGTTCGGTTCAAGGTGGTGTACCGGAACGGTCGGGAAGAGTCGTTCGTGACGCAATTGTCCGTGGACGCGGTCGGTACGGAGTGATCGATGCGTCAGCCACGGAAGGAGGGATCGGTGCTCATCGTGGTTCTGCTCATACTCGCTGCTGCGGCCTATCTGGTCATGGAGAGCGGCAAGGTCGTTCGCATCGACTATGGTGGGGCCGCGTATCAGCGCTGCATGGCCTCGGGCGGAAGTCTGCTGCGTTCCGGGGTGGATGTCGCCCGCGAGCTGCTCATGCAGGACCTGCGCAAGCACGGCGATGTCGGGGATCACAAGTTCGACCAATGGGCCAGAGCGGACCGTTTCTTCGAGACCCTTTCCTCGGGATTGGAGTCCGGGGAGCTTGCCGGGACCATCGTGCCCGAGAATTCCCGGATAAATCTGAATCACCTGCGTCAGCAGGACGAACTGGGCAAGGCACTGGCCGGGATTTTTCTCAGACTGATGCGGGGCTTGTGCGCGACCCATGGTGTGGAGGGAAATCCGAACGTGCTGCTCCAGTCGATCAGGGTCTGGCTCGGCGCCAAGGACCTGAGCGGTGATGCGGCATGGTACGGGGATCAGGACCCGAGCTATGCGGCTCCCCGCAGGCCGTTCAACTGCGCGGAAGAACTGCTGCTCGTGCGTTGGGAAGACGTGTCCCGCGAGGATTTCCAGCGGCTGTATTTCGGCAGGCCCGGCGCGCCCGGACTCGAAGCGTTCGTCACGGTGTGGGGAGAAGGGCGCCTCAACGTGAACACGGCCCGTTCCGAAATGCTGGGCGCCATGGCCCCGGAAGGACGGTATCGGGCCGAGTTCGTCAAGGCCGTGCTGGGATTTCGCAACAACGGAGCCAACAATCTTTCCGAGCCCTGGTATCTGGACCTTGCCGAGCGGATCGGGTTCGACATGGACGCGTTTCCCTCCAAGGCCCTGATCTTCAGGAGCCGATATTTTCGCGTGACCCTGAGCGCAACGATCGGAGCCGGGAAGCTCGGTTCCACAACCATCATCAAGCGGGAGGACAAGCTGTGCAGGGTGCTTTTCAACAATGTGCACTAACCCATTGATCCGGAAGGACAGATGAGGAATCGCATCGCCCACATTGCCCTGACCGACGGGAAACTGCATTTTCTGCTGCGGTCCGACAGGCAGGCCCCGCTGCTTCAGCTCGCCATGTCCGTGTCATCGGATGCGGAGGGGCTGGCCGCGGCGCTGGCTCATGCCCGGGACAACGGTGCAGATTTCGATCGGGCCGTTGTGGCCGTGGACGGACGGGACTGCATCCTGCGCAACTATCGCATGCCCATCCGGGGGCGCAGGCAGCTTGAACAGGCCGTGGATTTCGAATTGGACGAAGATCTTCCCCTGGATGCCGAGGACCTTGTTCGGGACCATTTCTGCGGATTGCATCAGGACGGAATTTCCCATGTCGTGGCCGCTGCCGTGAAAAGGGAGCGGATTGCGGAACTGGTCGCCATGTTCGATGCGCAGGATGTGGAGATCGAGAGAATGGACGTGGATGCGGCGGCGTTTGCCCGGGCGTGTCTGGCCGTGGCCGATGGCAGGGCCAGATTGGGCGGACTGGAAATCGGCCGGGATCGGACCCTGTTCTGCCTGCTGGATCAGGGGCGTGTGGCCTGCCTGTCGGTGCTGCCATGGGGCGAGTCCCTGCTTGCCCGCGACGTGGCCCGGGATCACGGCATGGCCGAGGAAGAGGCGGACAGGCTTCTGGTGTTCGGGGAAGACGCATCCAACGGTTCCACGGCTGCGGAACAGGAGGATCGGGTTGCCGCGCGGGTGACCGGATTCGTGCAGCGTCTTCTTCGCGAAACGTATCGGATTCTCGGGGATCGGGAATGGCCGTCCAGCTTCATGCTGAGCGGAGACGTGGTACGTGTGCAGGGTTTTCGTCGGATTTTCGAGGCCGAGGCGGAAACCGGAGTCGAGGTCTGGGAGGAAACGGTTCTGGCTCTGGGCGAGGAAACCGATGAAGGGCAGCGGGGCAGCGGGTTGGCTGTCGGATACGGAGTTGCCGAGGAGAGCGGGCCGGGGTTCGATTTCCGCAAGGGCGAGTTCGCTCTGGCACATGCAGCCGGAATCTGGGGACGCGAAGCCGCGCATCTTGCCGTGCTCGGCATTGTCGTGGCGCTGGCATGGGCCGGATACGCCTATGCTTCGCTGGTGAGCGGACAGCGGGAGATCGTCTATCTGCGCGAGGCCATGACCGAAGTCTACCGCGAGGCACTGCCCAATGTGAGCGCGGACCTGTCGTCCGTGCAGTATCAGAGCATTCTTTCCTCGAAGGTGAATCTGCTGGCAGGCGAGGGGCAGGTGGGAAGGGACGGGGTCGGCACCCCGGTCATCGAGACGCTTCGCATCGTCAGTTCGGTTCTGGACAGGAAGATAGACGTGGAATTTCTGAGTCTCAGTCTGGATGGCAAGAGCATTGCGTTGCAGGGGGAAACCCGATCCATGAACGAGGTGGATGCGATCCGCGCCGCGCTGGTCCGTACCGGGGCGTTCAGCGAGGTCAAGGTCAAGAATGCCGTGGCAGACAAGAAATCCCGGAAAATCCGGTTCGAGATCGGGGTGCTGCGATGATGAATCTTTCTCTGGGCATGCAGGTCAGCCGTCCGATCAGGATGCTTGCGGGAGCCGGGTTGGTGCTGGCCCTTGTTCTGATCGTGTATCTGCCGGTTTCCGGAAAGCAGGATGAATACAGGGCAATGGTGAGCCGCGTCAGGAGCCAGTATCTGGAGGCGGTTTCCCTGGCACAGCGTTACGCAGTCCTGAAAAAAGGCAAGGACGGCAAGCAGAGCGTCGTGTTGCAGGAGCCGCTTTTCTCCTATGTGGAAAAGGTGACGCGTACGCTGAAGCTCAACAACAGGATAGATTACGTTCGCCCGGAGAACAGGACACGGGATGACGGCAGCACGGTTGAAGTGGTGCATGTGGCTTTCAAGGGAATATCATTGAATGAGTTCGTCAGATTCCTTTACCATATTGAAGTGGAGAAGCGTGAAATATACGTGCGGGCGATTTCCATAAAGAAGGATGGCAGGAAGAACCTCGACACGCAGATGACGCTTCAGAAATTCGGCTAGGAGGGTGGCAGCATGGTCGCAAGAAGTCGCCTCAATCCCTTTGGGGATTCATCCAAGAACTTCGTGTTCTTTCCTTCCCTCAGTCACAAGAAGGGCGTGCACCGGATCGTGCGGGGGCTGGAGTCCAACTGCGGCCTGATTCTGCTGACCGGGGAGATCGGCATCGGCAAGACCTCCCTGGCCCGGTACATCCAGAGCTACCTTGCCGACCGTTTCATGTTCGTGGAACTGGGCAACCCCTACCAGACTCCTTTGGAGCAGATATTTTCCTGCTGCGCCAAGTTCGGGCTGGACACGGCGGGCATGAGTTCCATTCACGATTGCGTGGGCAGGCTGGAGCAGCATTTCCACGCCCTGCTGGAGCAGGGCAAGCGCCCGGTCATCGTGTTTGATGAAAGCCATCTGCTGACCAAGCGCCATCTCAGCCTGATTCACATCCTGTCCAACCTGCGCGCCAAGGACGGGCCGCTTGTGCAGATTCTGCTGGTGGGCCAGCTCGAGATTCTCGATCTGCTGACCACGGAAGGCATGGAAGCCCTGAACCAGCGGATCGGCGTGCGCTGCGAATTGTCGCCTCTGGTGCTGGAGGACACGGACAAATACATCCATTTCAAGCTGGACAAGGGCGGCCGGACCGGCATGGAGAGTTTTTCGCAGGACGCTGTCAGGCGCATATGGGAACAGTGCGGCGGATTGCCGAGGCTGATCAATCATGTCTGCGCTCATGCGCTGGACGCCCTTGCCTTCAAGGATTCCAACGTGGTCACCCCGGGCATGGTCGATGAAGTCTGCCGGGATTCCGTCTATACCGGCCTGTTTCAGACCCGTACCCGCCCGAAGCGGAATGCAGGTCGTCCCCGGCTGCGGCTGGCATGGGCGTCGGCTGCGGCTTTCGGTGTGCTGGTCGCGGCGTTTGGCACGCTGTGGGCCACGGGGCTGCTCGCCCCGGAAAGACTGTTTGCCCGCTGGGAGCCTGTCCCGGCTGTTTCCCGCGTTTCGCAGGCTTCGGCTTCGGTACCGATTCCGACCCCGGTGAAAGCTCGGCCTGCGGCGGTCCCGGTTGCGCAGACGCCTGCGCCCGCAACTGGTGCCCCCGTAGCCGTTGAACTTGCTCCGGTGGCGGCGGAAAAGCAGATGAATGCGCCGGAATCGCCGATGGTTGCCGAATTTCAGCAGCCAGCGATCGAGTCCGGCACGCAGGAAAATGCGGTGCCGGTTTCGGTCTCGGCGCAGATCGATTCCGGTGCGAAAGACCTCGTGGCCATGGTGCAGGAGAAAAACGGTTTTCAGCCGTCCGCGTCGGCAAACGAATCGGAACCGGGAGCCCGGACTGCGGAGCAGGAGGCGGAGCTGGCAACAGCCGAGTCTGTGTCTGAATCCGCTGAATCTTTTGCAGACGAAGCCGCCGGAGACACTGTCGAGGGTGGAAGCGGGGAGCCGGCTTCGGAGGCGGTTGCGGCCGACGCGGTTCCCTCGGATTCCGTCGTGGAAGCCGAGCCCGTGCCCGAGGTGGTCATTGTTCTCGATGGTCCCGTGATCGAGGAACCGGACGAGGCCTCCCAAGGCAATGTCCCGGAAGCTGCGGAGCCGACCCCGTCCGTTGCGGATGCGGAAGACGTTGATGCCGGGAAAAAGGCCGCAGCAACGCCTCGGGCCGAGCCCGAAGCCTTGCCTTCGGAGCCGGCAAGGGCGGTTGGGGCGCGATCCCTGCCCGCTGACGGGACTTTCGAGGACGGAACCGTGCATCCCGTGGTGGGCGGGCTGCTCATCGGCGCCATTGCCTGGAATTCGGACCCCACGGTCAGCATAGCGGTGATCAACTCGCGGCTGGTGCACGAAGGCGACGACATCGAGGGGGTCAAGGTGGTGAGCATCGGCAGGGAGGACATCGTGTTCGAATACGAGGATCAGGTCTATCAACGGGCCATTTCCCGCTAACAACGGAGAAACGCACATGGATTTTCGAAATCGCATCGCACGCAGATTGGAAACGCGTCGCCGCAGGGGCGGCTTCACGCTCATCGAACTCATGGTGGTCATCGTCATTCTGGGCGTTCTCGCCGGACTGATCGTGCCGCAGTTCATGGACGAACCCCAGAAGGCACGGGTGGTCAAGGCCAAGATGCAGATCGAGGCCATTTCCACGGCCCTGAAGAAATTCTACATCGACAACGGGTTCTATCCGTCCACGGAGCAGGGCCTGAATGCGCTGGTGCGCAAGCCGTCCGTGGGGCGGACGCCGAAGAACTATTCGCCGTCCGGCTATCTGCCCAAGGTTCCCAATGACCCGTGGGGGTCGCCCTATGTGTACATCTGCCCGGGCAAGCATGCTCCGTTCGATCTGATTTCCTACGGTGCGGACGGCGCGTCCGGCGGGAGCGGCAATGATGCGGATGTCAACAGCTGGCAGATCGACTAGGCCCGGAACGGGTGGATTCACCCTGTTCGAACTGCTGGTCGTGATCGCGATTCTGGCCGTGGTGGCCGGACTGGTGATTCCCCGGGTGGACATGCAGATCGGGGGCGACGGCATCGAGGCCGTGGTCAGGACCATGAAGACCGCGCTGGATCGGGGCCGTTCCCATGCCCGGCTCACCCGGAGCCCGGTGGAGGTGCGGTTTTGGGAATCCTCCCTCCGGGTTGCGGGCGATGGCCGGAGTGTGGACCTGCCGGACTCGGCGAAATTCGAGGAAATCGTGTTTCCGGGCCGGGACCGGGAAGGCGTGGACAGACTGGTGATCGACAGGCGCGGGCTGGCCCGCTCCGCCGTGATCCGGGTGAGGGTGGATGATCGAATGTACAGCGTGCTGGTCAGTCCTGTGGTGCGGGAGCTGGAATACAGGGAAGGGTTTGCGACTGCTTCGGATTTTGTCGACTAGGAGGAAGAATGCTCAGATCGGGATTGTGCCTCGCATTGGCTCTGGCGCTGCTGGCGGGCGGATGCTCGTCCAGACGTTTTGCGCCGTCGCCCGCTGCATCCGTGGCGGACCGTCCGCTGGTTCTGGATGCGGCGCAGGCCTACGAGGCCGGGGACGACCTGCGGAGTCTGGAAATCTACAAGGAACTGCTGGCCGCGGACCCCGACAATCCCGTGTATCTGAACAACATGGGCGTTGTCCTGCTGCGCAACGGCCGGGTCAATGCCGCGCTGGACGCCTTCGAGGATGCCTCGCTCAAGGATCGGACCAACCCGGACTATCTGGTGAACGTGGGATTTGCCCAGGTTCGGCTCGGGGAACAGGACGAGGCTCTCGCCTTTTTCGACCATGCCCTGCAAGTCGCTCCGGGAAATGCCCGGGCCGTGTACGGCAAGGGCGTCGTCTATCTGTTCATGGACGAACCGGAGATCGCGCTTGGCTATTTCCGGCAATCCGCCCGGCTGGACCCGGATCATCTGGAAAGCGTGTTCATGAAGGGATACGCCCTGCAACGGAATTCCCTCTGGGCCGACGCCATCGTGGAATACACTCGATACATCGGCTCGGCAACGGACCCGGTGCAGACGGCAAATGCCTATTCGAACAGGGGATTGTGCCGGTTTCAGCTTCAGGATTTCCGGGGCGGCATGGCTGATCTGGAAGACGCGATTCGGCTGAACGACAATGAGGCGATCTATTTCTACAACCGTGCACAGGGGTTCCAGATGCGTCAGGAATTCGAAAAGGCGCTGGATGACTATACCCGGGCCATTTCGCGCAAGGCCTCGTTCCCCGAGGCCTACATCAACAGGGCCGAACTGAACTATCTGCTGGGCAAGGAAGCCAGGGGATGCGCGGACCTGAAGCGGGCTTGCGATCTCGGGGTCTGCGAACCACTGGAAAAATACGAAGCGGCGGGCAAATGCGGCAAGTGATCGGCAACTTTCTCGACGGGCGTGTGCCCCGGTTTCTGCTGACGCTGTCGGCAGTGACGCTTGCGGCCTCCTTTCTGGCCGGGGCGGCCGTCGCTCTGCTGATTCCGCCGAAATTGCCCCGTCTGCCCGGGGATTCCGCACTGGTCGCGGACGTGGCGGCCAAGGTGGAAATACCGCCGCTCAAGGCGTTTTCCCCGATTCTGGATCGGAATCCCTTCAAGGCGGCCATGCCCAAGCCGCCTCTGCCGCCCAAGCCCAGGAAGGTCACTCTGGACAAGTTGCCCGTGGTCAACCTGAATGTGCGCCTGCTCGGGACCATGGCCGCTGAAAATGTCGAGTTCTCCCGGGCCGTCGTTCTTGAGGGGGACAAGCAGCAACTGATTCGGATCGGGCAGAAGCTCGCCGGATACACGGTGTCCGAAATACAGCGGCGGGCCATCGTGCTGACCAAGGGGAAAAAGCGGCAGCTTCTGCTCATCGACGCGGAGGACAGGAAGATTGCGGCCGGGGCCGGGAATGCGCGCAAGATGCTCTCGCGCAAGGCGGTCAAGGCGCGGTTTCAGAATCTGGACAGTCTGGCTCAGGACATCCAGCTGGTTCCGGCGACCCGGGGCAAACAGGAAGGGCTTTGGGTCCGGCATTTGCGACCCGCGAGCCTGTTCGGCAGGGCGGGATTGCGGCGGGACGACGTGCTGCTGACCGTGCAGGGCGAGCCTGTGGCGACAGCGAATCCCCTTTCCCTGTTCCGGCTGCTGGATGAGCCCCAGATTCGGGTGGAACTGCTGCGGGAAGGACAACCCATGCAACTGGTGCTGATACTCACGGGAAGTTGATATGCGAAAGACACGATTGTATTTGCTGGCGTTTCTCTGCGTATGGCTCGTGGCCGCGCCCCTTGGGGCCGCGCCTGCGGATCAGCCCGAATCCGAGCGCACCATCAGCATGGACTTCAAGAACGTGGACATTCACATTCTGATCAAGTTCATCAGCGAACTCACGGGCAGGAATTTCATCGTGGACAAGCGGGTGGCCGGACGTGTGACCGCGTATTCCCCGTCCAAGCTGTCCATCGAGGAGGCGTACAAGGCCTTCGAGTCCATCCTGCTGGTGCATGATTTCGCGGTGGTGGGCACGGCCGTGGAGAACGAGTACAAGATCGTTCCGGTGGTGGATGCCCGGCGTCTCGGGGTGCCGGTCCAGACCGGGCGGACCGTGCGCCCGGATTCGGGCGAGGAACTCATCACCCAGATCATTCCCTTGAAGAACTCCAGTGCTCCGGAGCTGGCCAAGCTCGTTACAAGCATGGTGGACAAGAACGGTCTGGTCACGGTGTATTCACCCACGAATACCCTGATCGTGACTGCACCGGCCAAGAATCTGAAATCCATCCTGACCATTGTCCGCGAGGTGGACAAGAGCTCCTATGCTCCGCAGATGGAGAGTTTTCCTCTGGTGCACGGGGACGCCAACACCATTGCGTCCAGCATTTCCAAGATCATGACCACCAAGATTCAGGAGCTGGAAAAGATCGGGAAAAAGGCCATGGCTCTGGTGGAGGCGGACATGCGCACCAATTCCGTGGTCGCACTGGGCGACCCGTCCAGTCTGGATACCATTGCGGACATGGTGGTTGCTCTGGACATCCCCACGCCCAAGGGCAAGGACGACATCCATTACCTGAATCTGGAGAACGCGGACGCCGAGGACGTGGCCAAGCTCCTGAACGATCTGATCGCCCGGCAGGTGGACAAGGAAGGCAAGACCACCAAGCTGTCCAAGGACATCAAGGTGGTGGCGGACAAGGCCACGAACAGCCTGATCGTCACGGCCCGTCCCGATGAATTCGCCGCGCTCAAGCCCACCATCCGCAAGCTCGATGTGCTGCGCAAACAGGTCTACATCGAGGCCCTGATCATGGAAGTGTCCTCGGATGCGGAATTCACCTTTGGCGTGAACTGGGCCGTGGGTGGCTCGGGGTCGGATACCTCGGTCTTCGGTTCGAGCAACAACGGAGGCGGGGTCATTTCCATTCCGAAGAACGAAGGCGAATTCCTTTCCTTTCCGTCGGGCGGCACCGTGGGCGCGGTGCTGAGCAATGCCGTGAACATCGGCGGAAGCATGTACAGCATTCAGGCGCTCATCAACCTTGCGCAGAGTGACAGCGACTACAGGATTCTGTCCACGCCGCAACTGCTGACTCTGGACAATGAAAAGGCCAGCGTGAACGTGGTGGACAATATTCCGTTCTCGACTCAGACCCAGACCTCCAACGTGAACAGCGACTACAATTCCCAGAGCCTGAGCTACAAGGACGTGGGCGTGAAGCTGGAGATTACCCCGCACATCGGGGAACAGGGCACGCTGCGTCTGGAGATCAAGCAGGAGGTCAGCCGGGTGCTCAACGATCTGGTCGAGGTCGAGGAAGGGGTCAAGGTCATCGCGCCCACCACCAAGAAGCGCGAGGTGGAGACCGTGATCCAGATGCAGGACAACCAGACCGCGGTCATTGCCGGATTGATCAACGACGACGAGACCAGCAACAAGTCCAAGGTGCCCGGTCTCGGGGACATTCCCCTGTTCGGCTGGCTTTTCAAGCAGGAGAAGGAGAAGAGCACCACTACCAACCTGTTCATTTTCATCACGCCGCGGATCATCGATTCCTATGACGAATCTACGGCTCTGGCCCGACTCAAGAAGCGGATGATCCATGAAGTCACCTTGGGACTGGACGGCAAGGGACTGCCCAAGATGGTCATGGCCGATCCGTCCGCCCCCATCTTCATTCGTCCGCAGGCTGCCAGCGGCGTAACCGAAAAGGAACTGCCCTGATGATGCTCGGATTCACCGTGGAAAGCGCATTGGTCGATGCGGGGCACGTGTCGGCCGAGGAAGTTCCCGAGCTGGTTGCCAAGGCCCGGGAACAGGATCTGGATGTCACCGAATACCTGCACAGGAAGGGCAGGCTGTCGGAATCCGATCTGGCGCGCTTTCACGCCCGGTTCCATGATCTGAAGTTTCTGGACGCGCCCGACCCGGACTGGGTGCTGCCTGAACTGGTTCGCAGATTTTCCATCCATTACCTGAAACGGTTCATGGCCGTGCCGTTGCAGGATGCGGACGGCCGGATTCTGGTCGGGGTGAGCCGTCCGGAATCCCTGGATGTGATCAATGACTTCCGGTTGGCGCTGCAAGTCGATGACGTGACCCCGGTGTTCATGCCGTCGGACGCGGTGCTGGGTGCGATCAACAAGGTGTTCGGGGAAGTGGAGGAGGATCTGGAGGCCCTTGAAGTGCTGGAAGGCGCGGAGGTGGACTCCTTTGCCGGTCTGGATGACGACAAGATCGAGGACCTGCTGGACGACACCAGCGACGCGCCGTTCATCAAGCTGGTGAACATGATCCTGTCGCAGGCCGTGCGCGCCAATGCCAGCGACATTCACATCGAGCCGTACAAGGAAATCCTGCGCGTGCGGTTCCGGCTGGACGGCGTGCTCTATGACAAGCACTCCGTGTCCAAGCGGTTCCACGCGGCCCTTGTCTCGCGCATCAAGATCATGGCCAAGCTGAACATTGCGGAAAAGCGGCTGCCGCAGGACGGACGCATCGCCCTGTCGCTGGGCGGTCGGCAGGTTGACCTGCGCGTTTCCTGTCTGCCCACGGCGTTTGGCGAGCGTGTGGTCATGCGTCTTCTGGAAAAGAGCACCAAGATTCTGAGCATGCCCGAGCTGGGCCTGACGCATGAGAATCTGAAGCTCATGCAGCGGATGGTCACCATTTCCCATGGCATCATTCTGGTCACCGGCCCCACGGGAAGCGGCAAGACCACGTCCCTGTACGCGGTGCTCAACCACATCAATTCTCCGGACAAGAACATCCTGACCATCGAGGACCCTGTGGAATATCAGCTCGACGGCATCGGCCAGATTCAGGTCAATGCCAAGATCGGCCTGACCTTTGCCTCGGGATTGCGGTCCATCGTGCGTCAGGACCCGGACGTGGTGCTCATCGGTGAAATCCGCGACCACGAAACAGCGGAAATCGCGATTCAGGCCGCCCTGACAGGGCACCTCGTGTTTTCCACCCTGCACACCAATGACGCGCCCAGCGCCGTGACACGGCTCATCGACATGGGCGTGGAACCGTTTCTGCTTTCCTCGGTGCTGCGGGCCGTTGTGGCCCAGCGGCTGGTGCGTCGCCTGTGCCCGGACTGCCGGGAAGCGTATGTGCCGACAGAGGCGCAGCTTGCTGCTGATTTCGGTGCGTTTGCAGACGATTTCCGGGGCTGGGAGGTCTATCGGCCCGTGGGATGCGACGCGTGCATGAACACGGGCTATCGGGGGCGCATGGCCATTTACGAGATCATGGAACTGACCGACGCGACCAAGGCGCTGGTCCTGAACACGGCGGATTCCAACCAGATACGGGAACAGGCCGTGCGGGACGGCATGGAAACATTGACGCAAAACGGGTGCTCCAAGGCTCGGGAAGGGTTGACCACGCTTTCCGAAGTTCTGCGAGTGACCAATCTGTAGCCTATGAACATGCTGCAAGTCATGCGGGAACGGATTTCGCCGGACGCGGTTCTGGACTGGGTGCGGGATTTCGCCACTCCCATGAACCTGCTCAAGGCCGGAGCGTGGCTGGTCTACGGCTGCCTTGTCTTTGCCGTGGTGTTCACGGCCCGGTACTTTCTGCTTCAGGCCGACGAACTGGCCCGGAAGGCGGTTGCCGGACTGCCGGGCGTGCGCGTGGAATTTCCCCTGCTGGAGCCGGAACTGGTGCCGCCCCGGGCGTTTCTGGATTATCTGCGCGTGGTCGACGCCAGGACCGGGCGTACCATTGCGGAGATGAAGGATGCGGAAATCCGTGTGGCCGTGCTGCCGCTTCTGGTGGGCAAGGCAAGGGTTTCCATGGCCGGGCGCATGTTCGGAGGCATTGTCCGGGCGGATGTGGCTTCGGGCGCGCTGTTCGACACCGACTGGCTCGATGCGGACATTCGGGCCGAGATGGTGGAGTTGCAGTCGTTTCCACAGGTCAGGGCGTACGACAGAAGCATGACGGGATTTCTGGATGCGGACGCGTCCCTGTCCGGTCCATGGGCCGACCCCGTGTCCATGAATCTGCGCATTGCGGCGCGGCTGTCGGCTCTGGACATGGAGAATCGGTATCCCGTGATCAAGGGGCCGCGCATCAAGGGTTTCACCATTGATCTGGAAGGCGGAAAGCAGGACAACGAGCTGCAATTCGCGCGGCTGGATATTGCGGACGGCGAGGACGTTTCCCTGAAGCTCGAAGGCGTGGTGACGCTGGTTCCCGAAAACGTGGGCCAGAGCAGACTGGACATGAGGGGGCGGTTTCTTGGCACCCCGGAGCGGCTGGCGGTCAGCGTGCTGGACCCGGAGGCCGTGAACATGCTCAAGCGCAGGCAGGCCGTGCCCGTGAGCGTGCAGGGCGTACTGGAGCGCCCGGACGTGCGCATGAAGTAGGAGGCGGTTTTTCGTTCGGCTGCATTGCACGAAAAATTTCGGTCTGGTATGTCTCGAAATGCGGACCTTCAACCTCGGAGCACCGGAACATGGCGAACAACGCGGATATTCTGGTCGTGATCCCGGCCCACAATGAAGAGCAGATGGTGGGCGAGACCGTGCGGGACGTGATGCGCGTCACGGGGTTGCCCGTGCTCGTGATCGACGACGCCAGCACCGACGCCACTGCGGACAGGGCCAGAGAGGCCGGGGCGCGCGTCATGCCGCTGGCAGCGCAGCTCGGGGCATGGGGCGCGACGCAGGCCGGAATGCGTTACGCCAAGCGACACGGATTCCGCAGGGTCGTCACTTTCGATGCGGACGGCCAGCATGATCCGCAGGGCATTCACCTGCTTGTCGACTGTCTGGATCGAAACGGGACGCAGGTGGCTGTTGGGGCGTGCACCGGGCGCGGCTCCCGGCTGAGGCGGGTTGCCTGGGCCCTGTTTCGGCTGCTTTCCGGGCTTTCGGTTGCGGATCTGACTTCCGGATTTCGAGGGTATGAAGCCAACGCGATAACCGTGCTGGCCGGACGCAACGCCACGGTGCTCGACTATCAGGACGTGGGCGTGCTCTGCCTGCTGCGCGCTTCCGGCTTCCGCATCGCGGAAGTGGATGTGTGCATGTTTCCGAGAACGAACGGCAAATCCAGAATATTCAATTCGTGGCTCTCCGTGTTCCAGTACATGCTCTACAGCATGGTGCTCTCGGTCTGCCACTTCAGACCTTCGGGCGGAAAATGATAGATTATACCATTACCACCGCGATTCTGGGCGTTTCCACAGTGGTCGTCATCCTGTTTCTCATCAAGAAGCACGCATTCTACGTGCGATACACGTTCTGGTGGTTTGCCGTGTGCGCCGCCATCCTCGTGTTCAGCCTGTTTCCGCGTCTGTCCGATGTTCTCGTGGGCCATCTCGGGATCAGCTATCCTCCGGCACTGCTGTTTTTCGGCGCCATCCTCATGCTCTTCATCAAGACCCTGTTCATCGACATCGACCGCTCCCGGCAGGAAGTGCGCATCCGGAGGCTCATTCAGCGTCTGGCCATGCTCGAGGCGGAAATGGCCGGGGAGCGGAAAACCACGGTCCGGGAAGACCGGTAGCGTCATGCCCGTGTTCAGGTACAGAGCCGCGGACAGCCGGGGCAGGAAGAAAAGCGGTATCGTGGATGCCGCGAGCCGGGCTCAGGCCGTGCGCAATCTTCGGGAACAGGGATTGTTTCCGGTGGACGTTTCCCGCGAACGTTCCCGCAGGGAAGGGGGGACGGCCAATCCGGTCTCCCGCCTCAGGATGCTGCGCCGCGTGCCCAGAGAGGCTCTGGCCGCCACCATTCGTCAGCTTGCCACCCTGCTCAATGCGGATTTGCCTCTGGACAAGGCCCTGGATGCCGTGATCGTCGGAGGAGGAAAGCAGTCCGAATTGCAGCGCATCATGACCGAGGTCCGGGAGGCCGTGCGCGAGGGGGGCGACCTTGCTTCGGCCTTTGCCCGCTATCCGCACGTGTTCACCACCACATTCGTGACCATGGTTCGGGCCGGGGAGAATTCCGGCACTCTGGACATCGTGATGGAACGGCTGGCGGATCACATCAACCAGCAGCTCGCCCTGCGGCGCAAGGTGCAGGCCACTCTGGCCTATCCCGTGCTCATGCTCGTGGTCGGGGTGTGCGTGGTGATCTTTCTCCTGTCGTTCGTGGTGCCCAAGGTCACGGAAATCTTTTTCGACATGGAGCGCGCGCTTCCGCTGCCCACGCGCATTCTCATCACGGCCAGCGATCTGGTGCGCAAAAGCTGGGGTATCCTTCTGCTGGTGACGCTTTCCTGCGGATACGGCCTGTTCCGTTTCTGCAAGACCGAGCGGGGCCGGGTGGCGTGGCACCGTTTTCTGCTCAGGGTGCCGGTACTGGGTGACATCATCCGCCAGCTTGCGGTGGGGAGGTTCGCCCGGACTCTGGGCATGCTGCTCAAGAACGGGGTTTCCCTTGTCAGCGCATTGGACATCGTGATCAGCGTGGCAGGCAACGAAGTGGTCAGGGACGTGATCCGGGTCATGCATCACGACGTGCAGGAGGGCAAACCCCTGACCGGACCCATGGCCGGTTCCTCCATTTTCGATCATGCCACGGTGCAGATGATCGCGGCGGGCGAACAGAGCGGCAGGCTGGCCGAAATGCTGCTCATCGTGTCCGAGGATTGCGAAAGCCGGGTCGAGACCAAGCTTCAGGTGCTCACGTCCCTGATGGAGCCGATCATGATTCTGCTGCTCGGCGGCATGGTCGGATTCGTGGTCATGGCCATCATGCTGCCCATTTTCGAGATGAGCAATCTGGTGGGAGGCTGACCCGCGCCATGCGGATTCTCCAGCTCGCCAAATATTACCCTCCGGTACCGGGCGGCATTGAATCCGTGGTTCGCGATCTGTCCCTTGCCCTGCAACGGGCCGGGCATGAGAATCTGGTGCTGGCCCATCATGCGGACAGGGCCCGGAGCGAGCCTTCGGAAATGACCGGGCCGGAAGGCCGGGTGGTGCGCGTGTCGAGCTTCGGCGAAATCATGTACGCCCCGGTTTCGCCGGGGTATCCCCTGCATCTTCGTCGATTGCTCTGGGACTTTCGGCCGGATGCGGTGCTGGCGCACATGCCCAACGTGTCCGCGTTCTGGCCGCTGTTCGTGCGTCTGTCCTGTCCGCTTGTGGCATTCTGGCATGCGGACGTGCTTTTTCCGGTGGACAAGCCGCTGCACAGGTTGGCCTATCGTGTCTATGCCGCGTTCGAGCGTGCATTGCTGGCGCGGGCCGCGTCCATTGTGACCACATCGGAACCCTATCTGGATGGCAGCGTGCCACTTCACGATTTTTGTGCCAAGTGCCGGATCGTGCCGCTGGGCATGGACCCCGGACGGATCCCGGACCAGACTGCGGCCGAGGTGGCCGAGGTCCGGCGCAGGATTCTGGGTGATGCCGACGCCCGCTATGTCTACGCGGCAGGGCGATTCTCCCATTACAAGGGGTTCGATGTGCTGGTGCGGGCCGCGGAACTGGCCCGGCAGCAACTGCCTGACCTTCGTTTCTGCATTGCCGGGGACGGGGAAACAAGGTCCGAAGTGGTCCGACTTGTCCGGGAAAAGGGACTGGAAGGCATGGTCGCACTCCCGGGACGTGTTTCGGATCGGGAGTTCTGGGCCCTGATGCGCGGGTGCGACTGTTTCTGCCTGCCTTCCACGCATCGTACCGAGGCCTTTGGCGTGGTGCTGCTCGAAGCCATGAGCATGAACAGACCATGCGTGGCCACGGACATTCCCGGCTCGGGCACGGCATGGGTAAACCGCTGGAACCCGCAGGGGCAGATCGTTCCTCCGGAAGATGCGCAGGCTCTGGCCGATGCCCTGTGCCGCGTGCTCAAACGGGGAACAGGACCCGCCGTTCGCACGGAATTGCCCGAACCGTTTCGCATGGAAACCGCTGCCGCACGCATTGCGGACATCTGCGCCGGAGGTGGGGCGTGATTCGACTGCTGGTCAACGCAATCCCCCTGACCAACGTTGCTACCGGGATCAGCCGCTATTTGCGATGCCTGTATTCCGTGTTGGAGCGCGAACATTCCTGCGAGCTGGATATCTGGTACTTCGACGGTGTCGGCATACGCCGGGATATGCCCTTTGGACCGGAGAACCTTGCGCGGTGGGCCTTCATGGCGGACGTGTTCTGGAAGTTGCCGCCCCGGGTTGCCTATGTCGTGCGGCTTTGGGTGCATCGCAGACGGGAACGGCTTTTTCAACAAGTCGCGTCCGGTTTCGATGTGTACCACGAGGCCGGTTTCTTTCCGTTCATCACACCAACTGGCGTGAAAACCGTGTTTACCCTGCATGACATGTCCATATCTCGATTTCCCGAACATCATCCCCGGGAACGCGTTTTGTTCATGAGCCGTTTTCTCAGGGAACGCACGGCCCTCGCGGACCGTATTCTCACTGTTTCCGAGTTCTCCAGAAACGAGATCGTCAGCGTGCTGGGAGCGAGCCCGGAACGGATCGATGTGACTCCGCTTGCCCCGGCCTCCGTGTTCCGGCCCGTGCCCGAAGTCGAAATGTCGCGCCTTAAATCCAGGCTGGGGCTGCCGGAGCGCTATTTTCTGTTCGTGGGCAGTGGTGATCCTCGGAAGAATGCGGATACCATTCCTCGTGCATTGGAGGTCGCCGGACTGGACATTCCGCTTGTTTCTGTCGGGTGGAGCGGTTGGGGGGGGGAATGCTGACAGGGAACGTATATTTCCTTTGGGATACCTGTCGGATGCGGAGCTGGTCGGGGTGTATTCCGGGGCTCTGGCTCTGGTTTTTCCCAGCAAGTACGAAGGATTCGGCCTACCTGTGGCCGAAGCTCAGGCCTGTGGATGTCCCGTGATTGCAACCCGATGTGCCAGTCTGCCCGAAGTGGGTGGGGACGCAGCCCTGTATCAGGAGAATCCCGGAGAAATCGAAGAACTGGCCAGCCTGCTTCGGCGGGTGGCTGAAGACCCCGGCCTGCGGGCGAGCATGGTGGAAAAAGGGCATGCGCGTGCTTCGCTGTTCTCATGGGAAAAGACAGCACGCCTCACTTTGGCTGCATTCGTTCGGACCTTGGGGGAAAATTCCCGGGAAAACGGTTTTTTTTCGCAAAGTTCTTCAGGAGATCAGTGAGTTGCGATTTTTCGAGGAGCTTCCCTTCTGCTTGCGACGTTCCGGAAAATTCTCAAACAACTTGCCGATTGCTGTCAAAAAATGTAACTATATTAACAATGGACTTTAGTAGGTTGATGTCGGTTTGATCCATTTCCTGCCGGACGCTTTCCGTTGTAGCAAACGGCATTTTCGGATGGCTTTTTTTGTGTACTCATTGCATCGAAGTGCTTTGGTGGATTTGATTCCCTGTTTTTGCAGTGCCGGAAAGAATCCTGTTGCGATGATCGGATGGCATGAAGAAAATGTGTTGCGTCTGGAAAGGTGAAGACGATCATGTTTCTGCCGCAGCTATCAGTTTTCATTGGTTTATAATTGGTGTGCCTTGCGTGCTGCTGTATGAAGAATGCAATTGTGCTCATTCGGCATGAAGAACGCGTATGAATACTCATGAGGTCAAGAATCGTCGAGTGACGTCCCATTTCCTTAACTCATTAGATAATACGGATAATTGCCATGGAACTCTGCATGATTAGGCCTTTTTGGCAAGCCGGTGCATCTCCTGTATCCTTTCACGGTTTCGCGTTGAGCTCTTCCGCCATGTCGGGCGGAGAGAAAATTGCGGGATTGCTCCGCAGCGTCGGGTTGTCCGAAACAGCAGGGAACGATTCCTCTGGCACGGACATTCTGCGAGTGCTTGCATGCAGAAATCCGGTAAGTCGAATCGTGTCCTTGTATGGTGCCCTTTCTTCCGATTCCCTGAAAGCTTCTCTGGATGAACCATTGGCTGCGGCTGCTCAGGCCGCAAGGAGCCTCCCTCTGGAAGAGTTCGTGGCATGCGATGACGAGTGGGCTGAAAACCTGATCGAGAACGTGCAATGGAAAAATTTCAGTTCCCGTTTAGGTAAAACTGACGTTTCAACTATTTCCGATTCGTCCGGGGTTCGCGATCTGCTGACGGACTCGTGCGATATCGTTTCACTGTACGAATTCCTTCCGATTTCGCTTCAGTTGATGGCATATCTTGCCGGCAGTTCGGTTCCGGCCGGGCTTGTCGGCTCCGAATCCTTCTGGCGGGCACCAGCAGCCTCCCAGAATGTGGTTTCCGTCATTGAAGAGAGAAACGGGTTGGACTCCATGCTTTGGGAAGGGGCGCGAAACGCTTTCATGGATGCGTTGGACAAGCATCAGAAGGCGATGATTGAACGTTCGTTTCTCGTGCGTCGCGAAAACGAGATTCTGGCTGGAATGCCAGCCAGAAAATTCAGCTTTCCTCAATATGTAAGAACTCTTGCATCCCCGGAAGGCCGATCTTTAAACGAATCGGAACAACGGCTTACATTCTATCACATTCAGAAAACCGCCGGTTCCACGTTCAGGAACATGCTTCAGGCCAATTTTGCGGAATCGGAAGTTTGTCAATCCGAAATATTCTGGGAAATTGAACGGGAAAATCCGGAGGACCTGAAAAAGTACCGTTTCTTTGGTGGGCATTTCCGCATGGAAACGTTTGATCGCCATCTTGCGGACACGATAAAGATCGTGTTTCTGCGGAATCCGATCAATCGATTCCTTTCCGAATTCAGCATGGATTCGAATCCCGAGAGAAGAACGGATCACTGGACGGCCCGTGCTCGTGAATTGAGCAAAACCGATCCTTCCATTCTTGAGTATCTCGATGGAGTGATCGGCATGCCTCTGGAGAAGTTTCTGGACTGGGACAACCACAGGGCGAAAAACAAGTATCGGAATCATCAGACGCGCCGGCTTGCGCGGATCACGGAAACAGCGCGAGCCATGCCGGATTGGGATGAGGCCATTCTGAATGAAGCAAAGAAGAACCTTCGTGAGGAGTTCGTCTTCTGCGGCCTGATGGAATATTTCGATCTTTCAATCAAGTTGTTCTGCCTCACTTTCGGGGAACTTCCGTATGCCTCCACAGCCAGTTACATTCAGAACGTCAATCCCTTGAAAGCCTTTGAAAACAAGTACAGCGTCTCGGACGCGGCTCTTGAGAGACTGATGCAGCACAACCAGATGGACATCAAGCTCTGGGAGTATGGCAAGGACCTTCTGCTCGAACGGATTGAATCCTTTCAGGATGCGGCGTTTCGGGAAACCTATTCCGAAACATCGGACAACCATGTTTCCGGCGACCGGTTCAGGCTGAAGCTTGAAGCCAGGGAAATGAACAATGTGCGGGGGCTTCATTTCCTTGAAAAGGACAAGCTCGGAAGAAATTTCCGCTGGACCGGAAGTCAGGATGAGGTGCAGATGGTTGTCACCTTTCCGGTGCCGGCTCGGGCCGTCAGGATAACTGTCGAGGCATTGGCAGCCATCAATTCCGAGTGCGCCGAGAACGTCGGGTTCTCCATGGCCGGAAATGTGCCTGAACACATCGATCGCTCCAGAACGTTGACCGGAAACCTGCGCTGGACCGGAATTGTCGAGTTGCCGGAATCCGAAGCCGGGCTGCATGTGCATCTGCTGAACGTGCATGCTCCTCAGGTGTCCATAGAAGGTGATGATCGTCTGTTGGGGATCGCGTTGAAACACGTCGTGCTCGAATCCGTGTAATCCGCTTCAAATGAGCCATACATGAGCAGCTTGTCGGCTTCATCATCAGATATGCAGTTTGTCTATCATCACCTGCCGAAAACGGCAGGCTCCACATTCAGGACCATCTTGCACAGCCTTTTTTCCGAGGACAAGGTGTGTCCTCACGAGGTTGAGTATCTCTTTGAAGACATGAGTGATGATGAAAGGGGGCAGTATCAGCTTTTTGCCGGGCATTTCTCCTATTCCTTTGTTGTCGAGCAGTTTCCTGATGCCGCAAAGCTGGTTTTCCTGCGGCATCCCGTGGCAAGAGTTGTGTCGCAATACTACAATTTTCATGACTCCTACAGAATTCCGGAGCACTGGATGGTGCACCACCGGGCTGCCCCTCCGGAATTTCAGGAATTCATGAAGTGGGCCGAGAACGCTTCCCTTGACGAGTTCGTCAGGTCGGACAATCCTTATGCTGTTCAAATCTATCAGAACTACCAGACTGTTTTTCTAACGGATCAGTCCATTCCGCCGTTTTTTGACCCTCCCGAATTTTCCAGCGAATTTGATCAGGCCCTCCTGGACAAGGCCAAGGGAAATCTGGAAACCGTCTTCGATTTCGTCGGGATTCAGGAAGATTTCCGGTTTTCGCTGAATCTGTTTTGCGCGACATTCGGATATCGGCCGATAGGTGATTTTCGTCCCATGATTCGCAATCTGAATCCCCGGAAGGACGCCAGAAAGGCATATGACGTGAAGCCGGAAACCATGCGTCGGATTCTGGATTGCAACCGGATGGATGTCGAACTCTGGGAGTATGGCCGCGATCTGCTGCATGCACGTGTCGGGAACATTTTCTCCTCCAGACTTGAGTTGGACGCTTCCGTGCGGGAAATGCCGATTGTGCCGGATTCCCAATATTTCCCCCTGCGGGAGTGCCGTGATCGCAAAGGGTTTTATTGGACTGAGCAAAATCCTCAGGGTGTGGAGTACGCATGGACTGGGTACGAGTCTCCTGCACTGATCGAGTTTGATTCGCCATTTCCGGAAGGGAGCCGTGTGCGGATCGAACTCCATGTTCTGGATTTCATATCTCCCGGGATCATTCAGACCTTGCGGTTGGAAATTGACGGCGACCCTGTCGATTTCAAGTTGGTTCAAAGGGAGGAAGAACATGCTCTGGTAGCGGATACGCGTATCGGTTTTTTCCCCCGTTGCGTTCATACGATCAAGATTTTCAGCGCGACCAGAAAGGAGGGAGAGTCCGGGAATTCCAGAGAGCTGGGGTGCGCCGTGGCAGGAGTGACGGTTTCCGTCCTGAGTCCTAGTGAGCCAGACAGGTAATGGGAGAGGTATGAACCGGAAAAGATTCTTCGATTTGCTCGCGTTCAGTGCCCGTGCCAATCTTCGCACCGAAGTGTCGAAGTACTATCTGAACTACCTTTGGTGGATTGTTGATCCAATCCTGACCATGATGGTTTTCTATCTGGTCTTTTCGGTTCTTCTGCATCGTGGAAAGGAATATTTCACGGCCTTTCTGTTGTGCGGCGTCGTGAATTACGCTTGGTTTTCACGGACTGTGAACAATGCCTCGAACAGCATTGTTGCAGGAAGAAACCTGATGCTTCAAATAGATATCCCGAAGATATTCTTTCCGCTTGAAGTCATCATACGCGACAGCTTCAAGCATTCACTTGTTGTTGTACTCTTGCTGCTGTTTCTGGTCTTCTATCCTTCTCCTGTCAGTATAACATGGATATCCCTTCCGATAATAATATTTGTTCAATTTGTCGTTAATTGCGGCGTGGCGCTTGTTTGCGCATCTTTCGTTCCATTCGTTCCGGATCTGAAATTTGTCGTTGGCACCTTGCTGCATCTTGGAATGTTTGCATCCGGCGTTTTTTACAGCATAGACGATGTGGTGCTTCCGGAACATCGTTCCCTGCTGTATGCGAATCCTCTTGCGGGGTTGCTCAAGAACTACCGCCGGGTCCTGATCTATGACTCATGGCCGGAATGGGAATATCTGTCCTACGTGTTTTTTTCTGCGCTTCTCCTTTGCCTGATCGGCTTTGTTCTGATTCGCAGGTTCAATCACGTCTATCCGAGGATATGTCAGCAATGAGCCCGAATCCTCTGATTTCCTTGCAAGGCGTCGGATATGCGTATGCCGTGAGAAGAAGCCTTTTCCGGTATGGGAGCTATCAGGCGCTGCATGACATCTCCTTTGACATCTACCCCGGGGAAACCCTGGGGCTGCTTGGACGCAACGGGGCAGGCAAATCCACACTGCTTCGGCTCATAGCGAACATCTATCAGCCGAGCCGTGGTCGGATCGTCTGCGGTGAGCCTGTTTCCACTGCGTTGCTGACCTTGCAGACCGGGTTTCTGCCCGACCTGAGCGGAAGGGACAACGCCATCATGGGGGCCATGCTCTACGGATACAGCAAGGAGGAAGCCCGGCAACGTCTTGATGACATAATCCGTTTCTCCGGGCTTGAGGAATGGATTGACGAGCCCATAAAAATGTACTCCTCGGGCATGCGGGCCAGACTGGGATTCACCGTGGCAATGGAGATGTCGACGGATGTCCTTCTCGTGGATGAGATTCTGGGAGTCGGCGATTATGAGTTTCGTCAGAAATCAACGGCTCGCATCAAGGCGAAGATCAAATCCGGGCAGACCGTCGTGCTGGTGTCGCACGCCATTCCGGTCGTACGTGAATTGTGTACGAGAGTGGCCTGGATCGAGAATGGGGAGATTACCAGAGTCGGGGATGTCGATGATGTCGTGGAAGAGTATATTTCCGCGCAGAAGAAATGAGCATGGTTCCTGAGGCAAATGGAAGGGGGCTCCATGAAGAATTTGCTCAGATGGGGATGGAATGCTTTGCCGATTCCCGCTTTCCTCAGGAGTGTGGTGGAGCGCAGATATCTCTACCCTCATCTGCGGCATTTGCGCCGGGCTTCCCGGTATCCGTCCGGCCCCATTTTGGTGGCGGGTTTTCTGCGGTCGGGACTCGGGATCGGTGAGGCTGGTCGTCTGGATGTCCTTGCCTTGCGGGCGAGCGGAAAATTTCCGGAACTGCTGGACGTGAGCCGAATCCATGACATTCATGATTTCGACAGCACCGAGTTTGCCGATACCGCCATTCCCTCGGAACACGGTGTGCTGATTCTGCATGTCAACGCGCCTGAAGTCGGATTGGCTCTGCGTTTCATGGGGGAGAAGCTCACCCGCAACCGGCCCGTCATCGGGTATTGGGCGTGGGAACTTCCGGTTTCTCCTCCGGATTGGCTTTTGGCGTGCCGATATCTCGATGAATTGTGGGTGCCCAGTCGATATGTGGCGAATTCCTTCAGGGATTGTCCTGTACCGGTCAGGGTGGTTCCCCACCCGGTCTTTGCCCCTTTGGTTCGGCGCGGAAGAACCCGTTCGGATTTTGGACTTCCGTTGCATGCATGCCTTTTCCTGTGTCTGGGGGATGGCCGTTCCGATCTGGCAAGAAAGAATCTGATCGGTGCGGTGGAGGCGTTCGAGGCGGCCTTTGCCGGTGATCGATCCGTGCATCTCGTGGTCAAGCTGCACCACGCCGCCCCGGGGGGAGCCGCGGTCGAAGCCCTTTTGCGAAAAGTGCAGGCAATGCCCAATTGCAGCCTTTTTTCGGAGCTGCTTGATCGCAATGACATGGGCGACTTCATGGATTGTGCGGATGTTCTCGTGTCTCTCCATAGAGCGGAGGGATTCGGCCTTGTCATGGCAGAGGCCATGATGCTGGGAAAACCCGTGATAGCGACAGGGTATTCGGGAAACATGGATTTCATGGATGCATCATGTGCCGCTCTGGTGGGGTACGATTTGATTCCGGCAAAAGGACATAATCGAAGTTACAGAGGACTTGAAAATGCGAAATGGGCGGAGCCGCATCTTGAGGAAGCGGCTCATTGGATGAAAAGGATCGCCGCAGATGATTCGTTGCGTGAGAAAATCGGAAGAAACGGGAGGAAGTACGTCGAAAAGAAAACGGATCCCGGGCTTTTTGTGGCTGCTGTTGACGATGTTCGTTCGCGATATTTGTCCGGCAACGGATGAATTCCCTTGTTACGATCCATATTCCATCTGATTTGTTTCTCCTGACCTCCTTTTCTACCGATATTTGATAATGTTGGGCGAGAAGTCGTTGGCTGGTAAATGAAATATTCTATGATGCAAGCAAGGAATATTGAATGCTTTACCCCGACTCCTGGTATGACCCCAATGTGGAAAGTCTGCTGGTTCATGCGCGGCGGAATGAATGCTTGAAAAAGGAAGCTTTGCATTTCAAGTCCGTCAGTTTGAACGCCAGACAGTTGTGTGATTTGGAGATGCTTCTCAATCGGGCGTATTATCCTCTTGACGGGTATATGTGCCGTACCGATTACGACTCCGTTCTGAAAGCATGCAGATTGTCCGATGGTTCGCTGTGGCCGCTCCCCATCTGCCTTGGGGTGGATGCGGAGACCGCTTCCGGTGTGTCGCTCGGCGAAAGGGTGGCAATCCGTGATGCGGAAGGATTCATGCTTGCCGTTCTGACCGTCGAGGACGTCTGGAAAGCGGATTTGGAAGCGGAACGGATTGCGCTTTGGGGAGATCGGCCGCGTACCGGCGGCATAGACGTCAGCGGCATCGAGGGAGACAGGTTGTGGTACCTGGGAGGGAAGCTCGAAGGGCTATCCTATCCTCAGCATTATGATTTTGTCGATATGCGGCTCTCTCCTCCGGACATGCAACGCCTTTTTTCCAGGGAAAAATGGGGAAAGGTCATTGGTGTTCAGGCCGGGCGTCCGCTCCATAGAGCCGATCGCGCCATGCTGGAGGAGATTGCCTCGGCGCACGATGCGCGTCTGCTGCTTTCTCCGTTGATGATCCCGTCCGTGTATTTCAGCGTTGATCATTTCTGTCTGGTTCGTTGTCTTCGGGCTTTCGCAGGGCTGATGCCGGAGCATGCCGTCAAGCTGAACCTCATTCCCTGGTTTCAGAGGAGGATGGGGCGCCGCGGTTCCCTGCTTCGGGCCATCGTCAACAGAAACTACGGTTGCAGCCACATGCTCTTGTGGGATTCCGGCAAGATGCAGTCGCAAAATCTGCAGCATTCGGAATCCTTTCATGCACATATGGAGTGGATGGCGGAAATGGCCCGATTGTCCGGGATCACGCCGCTCAGGGAAAAGTGCATGACTTTGGACGAGGCGTCCGGGAAACATACCTGTTCCGCGAAAGGCTGCCTTTGCGTCAACGATCATCTCGCCATTGTCGAATGTCTGAGGGCAGGGGAAGCTGTTCCGGACAATCTGTCCTATCCTGAAGTCCTCAAAGAGCTCGGGCGCGTACACAAGCCCTTGTCAAAACAGGGATTTTCCCTGTTCTTTACCGGGTTGTCCGGGGCGGGAAAGTCGACACTGGCCAAGATTCTGTACGTCAAGCTGCTTGAACTGAATGGGCGTCCTGTTACTTTGCTGGATGGTGACATTGTACGCACCAACCTTTCGAGCGAGTTGAACTTTTCCAAGGAGCACAGGGAGCTCAACGTCACGCGAATCGGTTTTGTTGCAAGTGAAATCGTCAAGAATGGCGGAATCGCCATTTGCGCTCCCATTGCACCATATCCGAAATCACGCGAGGAGGTGCGCAAGATGATAGAACAATACGGCGGATTCATTGAGATCCATGTCAATACCCCCCTTTCGGTGTGCGAGCAGCGAGATTGCAAGGGGATTTATGCAAAGGCGAGAGCAGGCATCATCAAGGGCATGACCGGTGTGGACGATCCGTATGCCGAACCGGAAAATCCGGAGTTGAGGATCAATACTTCGGAAATGACGCCCGACGAAGCGGCGCGTGAAGTGATGTTTTTTCTGGCAACGAAAAATTACATCAGGGGGAACGCATGATTATTCCCGTTATTCTGGCTGGTGGTTCCGGTACCCGACTTTGGCCCTTGTCACGTCAGCTTTATCCAAAACAGTTCCTGCCACTGGTCAATGGCCGTACGCTTCTTCAGGAAACTGCGCTGCGGCTGAACCGGGACGAGGACATCAGTGCGCCCATTCTGGTTTGCAATGAGGACCATCGTTTCACCGTGGCCGAGCAGATGAGGGAAATAGCGCTTCAACCTTCCAGAATCATTCTTGAACCGGAAGGGAGAAATACGGCCCCAGCGGCATACATTGCCGCAGAGGTGGCGCGACAGATGGATGAATCCGCCATGATCCTCGTACTGCCGTCCGACCATCACATTCAGGATTTGGACAGTCTCCTGAAGGCGATCGAGGCCAGCAAATCCATTGCCGGTCAAGGGGCGTTGGTCACTTTCGGGATCGTTCCGAAATATGCCGAGACCGGATACGGCTACATTCGTCAGGGGGAAAGGCTTGACGATGCGAATCCGCATTCTGCGTTCAGGATCAACCGTTTTGTCGAAAAGCCGGATTTGGCAACGGCTGAAGAATATGTCGCTTCCGGCGAGTATTACTGGAACAGCGGCATGTTCCTGTTTCAGGCCTCGCGGTACATGAGCGAAGTGGAGAAGGTCAATGAAACGATCGCCGTTTCATGCAGGGCCGCTGTCGAGAAAGGGGAAAGCGACCTTGATTTCTACCGGCTGGATCGGGAAAGCTTTTGCGCCAGTCCGAACGATTCCATTGATTACGCCGTAATGGAACATACCCGGGAGGCCGTTGTCGTGCCTCTGGATGCCGGATGGAATGATGTCGGGTCCTGGGGAGCGCTTTGGAGCATAAAGGAGAAGGACGAGTTCGGGAATGTGGCCTTGGGTGATGTGATTACCCATGATGTTCATGGTTCCTATCTTCAGTCCACCGGTCGTCTTCTGGCTGTTGTCGGACTGAAGGATCACGTGGTGGTCGAAACGGCAGATGCCGTGATGGTTTCGCCAAAGGACAGGGTGCAGGAAGTCAAGAAACTGGTGGACACGCTCAAACGGCAGAAGCGGAGCGAGGCCTTTTCGCACAAAAAGGTCTATCGTCCATGGGGGAGCTATGAAACCATTGATCTGGAAGATCGTTTTCAGGTCAAGCGAATCACTGTCAAACCCGGTGCGATCCTGTCTCTTCAGAAGCATTTTCATCGAGCGGAGCACTGGATTGTGGTCAAAGGTACGGCAATCGTGATTCGCGGGGAAGAGGAGCTGGTGCTCAAGGAAGATCAGTCCTCCTACATCCCTCTCGGCTTTGTGCATCGTCTGGAGAATCCCGGCAGGATCGACCTTGAGCTGATCGAGGTGCAGACAGGCAGCTATCTTGGAGAAGATGATATCGTCCGTCTGGACGATGCCTATGGTCGCAAGGGGAAGAAGGAAAAGATCAACTAGTGCTGGTGCCCGGCTTCTTTCGGGGGAGGGAACAGGGATTTTCCCCGTTCTTCTCCCTTCGGAAGGGCAATGGAGGCGAGAGGCGGCGGGTTACTCGAACCAGCCGATGAGAGGTGTCCCCTTCAGCATCGATCGGGCTTTTCGCATGAGCTTGTGAAAGGATAGATTCTGTGCCTTGGATGCCTTTTCAAGCAGCTTGATGTCATCGCGCATTCTGGAAAAATCGGGAGAAAATGCTCCTGCTCTTTCGCCCCTGCGGGGAACGAGAAGTATCCCGAAATCCTTTTTCAGGCATTCCCGGTCCATTCTGTTGAGAAAGGCTATGCGTTCCACCGTGGCTTCGTCTATGTGCATTGCGCCTGAAAAGGTGTCATCCACGGTGGAAAGGCGAACGAGGTCGTTCGCAATGGTCGAGGCCCGGGGGATGTCTGTCAGCATGTTGAGGACGCGTTTGACGAACAGAAGATTGCCGGAGATGCTCGGATTCTTTTCCCGTTCCTGATATTCGTCGTTTTTCTTGAAATCCCGGAATTCGGGGAACTGGCTGAAGATGTCCTTGACTATGTCGCCATCAACTAGCTCGGAGCGGTTGTAGACCGATATGTGGACTCTTTCCCTCCCGTAGATTTCGATCCACTTCCGGAGCAGGGCGCTGAACCGGACATCCCGCATGTCGATGAAGTCCTGAAATGAGCAGGTCATGGGCAAAGCCACGATCTGCTGCTTGTACCAGCTTTCGAGGTATGCGCTGTGGTCCCGGATGTAGATGACTATCCGGGTATCCTCGGGAGGAAGGATTCTGGCCACGTCGGCAACGTTGTCGTGAACGTGAAAATGTTCGCTGCTGATGAGGATGGTATGTGCGCCCGCGTTGCGGGCTTCCTCCAGCAGGGCGTCTCTGGTCGATTGGATGAAATCCTCGTCCGGTTGCGCCAGTTGAATCGCCTTTGACAAGGGGTGGTGCTGAAACCCCTCCCTCTCGCCCGAATGCAGGATAGCAGATTCCGATGTCGGTCAGTTCCTTGTAGTGACTGGCGCAATAATGCTGGAAAAATGAAGTTCCGGTCTTGTTGACGCCAATGTGCAAGATGTATTTCATCTTTCAGCCTTGATGGATGTCGTAGCCGTTTTGCAACGTTCCTTTCTGCCACTGTCCTGTGCCATGTGGTCGGCGAGCTCCAGGAGAGCCTTGAAATATGTTTTTGCCTTGAATGCCGTGTCGCACAGGCTGTTCATCTTGCAGAGGTTGGCCTTGATAGTGGCCAGTTCTTCAGGAACCCGGAAGACTGTTTCGAGGTAGTCGCTCAAGGTCGTGTGAATGTTTTCAATGGGGAGCCTTTTGACGAACGGCAGTTCCCTGTAGGAGCCCGTATCGTTGACGACTACAGGAATGTTCAGCGAGAGCGCATCGGTCACGACCCCGGAGGTTTCTCCCATCGTCGGGTGGCGCAATGAAATTATCAAATCCATGCTGCCGAGCAGTTCCATCCAGCGATTGTTGTCCACGCGGCCATAGAACTGGACAACATCGACAAGGTCGTTTTTTTCGACCCACTTCATCAAATGCACGCAATCGATTTCGACTCCGCCGACGATGTGCAGCTTGAAATTGTCGAATTGCGGTGCAAGGCCTTTGACTGCCTGCAGGACAACATCAACAAGCTTGTTTCTGGTTATGAAGCCGAACACGCCGACATTGATGTCCTGCGTTGGATGCGTGGAGGAGGCGTTTTCCGTACAGGCGGAGACACTTTTTTCCGTCTGGTTGATGAGTGATACCTTTTTTATGGGGATATCGGGAAATGTGCGGGATATGCGGCGTTCAACAAACGAGGAGGTAATCAGGCAGCCAAGACTGTGCTGCAGGTATGGCTCGAACATGGGGCAATCTATGACGATGTCGGTATCCCATACCCCGATTCCCTTTGTGAGCAGTGCGCGGACCATTTGTCCCGGCTCATCGCCATACCATTTTGAAAATTCGTCGATGTATCGATTGATCTGCCCGGAGCCGTGCGTTTCTCCTGCATAGAGGTGGTGCAGAACCATGTCATGAATGTGGACGACACAGTCTATTTCCTTGAGTATGTCGATGTATCCGTCATGGTATGGGTTGTTGCCGAGATGCATGAGTACGAGGTCATATGTCTGGTGTTCATCCCGAATGAGATCGATGGGCTTGATGACAACGCCCGGCAGCGACTTCGGGGTTTCATTTGCCGTATAGACGGCAATTCTGCATGGAGTGTTGCGTATCAGTGCGTCCGCCGTAGCGTATGCACAGTCGGCAATTCCGGATTTGTCTCCGGGCCACGGGGTTATCATTGCGATATTCATATTTTCTTGGTCCCGTATTGCGCATCGAAAAGGGTGAGGAAGGAATTCAGCTCAATGGAAAGCTTCTGCTTTTGCTGTTCCAGAGCCTGGAGGCGGGACCCGAGAAAGTCGATGTCACTGCTCAGGGTTTCCCGCAGGGCTTGCGTTTCCCTTTTGCTGGACTGGCGAATGATTGCATCCTCGTTTGCGGCAAATTCTCCGAATTCCTTGAAGCACCGTTGCACGGATTCCTCGATTCGTTCAACTCGGTTTTCGAATGAGGCGGCAAGCATTGAAGCTCTTCGTTCAAGAGTCCGAAAAAAGAGAAGACGAACAACGAGCTCGGCAAACCAGCCAATGACGGGAATCCTGAAAAGACAGGCAAGGGCAAACTGAATGGACAGAAAGGGACAATAGACTTTGGTTCGGCGACCTTCCGGAGAGTAGCGCAACCTTCCAAGTATTTCGATGCGGCTGAGGCGTCCTTCAGTGAGAGCCGCCAGATAGTGATGTTCACCTTGTGGGTCGACAGCCCTTTTGAGCAGGTATCTGTAAGCCGAATGTATGAATTCCCGGTTGGAAAGTTTGTAGAAGTCGGGCACGCGACAGACCTTCGGCATCTCCTCCTGTGCAGGGGGCACCATGAAGCATGGCGGTTCGTTCGCGGGTCTGGTCTGCGTCCCTTGGGATCGTGTCTGCCGAGCTGCGAGCGATTGGTGAAGAAGCTGCAATATTTCTTCTTCATGGAGATCCAGATATTTTTGCATCGCTTTCCTCCCCTTGGTTGGCTCATGCCGCATTAGTCAAGCTTTGATTGGGTCCATCTTGCGAAATCCAGTTCCATGTCGGCATTGGCGTGGAAACTGTACCATCGGGGAGAAGACGTCGGCTTGATCGACACGACGGGCTTCCCGAAGTCCTTCCGTGGCGAATGCGGTTTCATCTCCAGATAGTGGACCGGACGCAAGGGAATATTACCGTAAATCATACCTTTTCGACCTACGGGAATCCACTCCTGACCGGATTTTATAAACTTGCTAACGCGTGAAATCATGAGCATGCCGCCTTCCGCTGCATTCGAACCGAAGTGCTGGATCAGCAGCAGCGGTTTTTTGAGATTCAGTTTTTTCCCATTCCAATCCAGCGACTTTTCTTGAATCAATTCATCAATGCTCATGTAGAAAGGAAGATTCGAGTCGGTCATGGCCTTGAACATCAGATACGTTCTGTCCCGCCTGCGTTGGGTGATGAACCCGCGTTGCATGATGCCTGTTGCGTTGTTGAAAATATTTTGCGGGCTGCTCTTGAACGCATCACGAAGAAGAATCCATGGAGCATTTGATGTGACGTTCATTTTGTGAACGCCGATCGCCAACAGGTTGACCGAAAATATGGAAATGAATGCAATTGGAAAAATGATCAGAAATGAAAATGCAATGAAAGTCCTTTTTTTGAACAAGCGTGAAATCCTGCTTCTGGTTTCTGCAACTGCATAGGTGATGAACGCAAGGAGAAAAAGCGACAGGTAAAATGTCGGAAGGTAGTAGCTCGATCTCGACAACCAGTTCTGATACCGCTCCGTGATGGCCAATGGGGCAATGAAAGCGAGACTGACGATAAAGTACATCAGGAAGGCAACAATCAGATTGCGAATGCAGGGCCTGGGCAAGTCGTCTGTTCCCCCGGCATGAAATGGATGACTGCCGGGCGAAGCGAGCAGTTTGTGGGCTGACCAGAGGAATGTCATGGCAACACCGGAAACAATGATGGCACCTATGGTCTCCGTGCAGAATATTCCGTTGGGAAATATGTAGTTGATGCCGCCGTACAAAGGGGGATTGACCGGCAATGAGCCGGAGAAAAATCTGCCAATGGTGGCCGCCAGAGCGTCTGGAGCGAGGGAAAGCTTGGTGACCTTGGCCATTCGTCCCCATCCGACGCTGATTCCATAACCGACATACAGGGCAAGGTAGATCAGCAGTGGGGGAAGTTTGAACGCAAGAGCCTGTGCAAGGCGTTTCGTTGTGAATCGAATGTTCAGGCTTTTGAACAACAGGGTGGTCAGGAAGAAGGAGATGGCAGCATAGCCGACGAGATAGACCTCATAGGACAGGCTGCCCAGAAACAGGCATGCTGCTCCGGATGTCAGGCAGGCAACCTGTTTTGATCGCGAGATGGATTTTCCCTGGAAGAATGCCGTGTAGAATCTGTAGTACAGAATTTCACCAATGACGAAAAGCAGAAAGGAAATCTTGTAGTAGACAGCCCAGTGATAGTACATGTGCCACCCGCTGTATATCGGGGCTGCAAACAGGGCCATCGGGATGAACAGCAGCAGGAAATCCTTTTTTCGTGTGTACGTATGGAGAAGAAAACCAAGAGCAACCGGCATTGCAATGTGCAGCATTCCGAGAATGGCGGCTCTGAGCCATGGCGGGCTCATCAGTTTGTCGATGATATTGAGATAGGTGGTGTACTGGTAGTAGAATCGCCCGGTTCTTTCTGCGAAATTGCCTTGCGACAGGTACAGGGCCTTGGATGTCAGGGGAGTGGATTCCGCTGTCATCCAATAGGCAAAATCGTCGCCGCTGGCAAAGTATATGCCGTAGTTCAGATAGGCGTGGTACAGGAAAGCCGCGATCAGGCATGCGATCCAGATGGCGAAGGCTTGCGTCTTGTGAATTGGTACGTGGGCTTCCTCTTTTGCTTTCATATCGAGGCTTTCCTGTTCCCGTATTCGAATTTCATGCAGAGTTGATCATTTTTCAGCGACAATGACGACATTCCAGCAGAGCAGTCGCAACGGTGGAAGTATGGTCAGTAGTATTCTGTCGAAAAATTCGAGCGGTTTGTACATGGGGGCCCATTTGTCACTTTCGTCGATGACGGATTTCCAATACCGCTCCTTGTTCGGGTCGCGACGTTGCAGGAGAGCCATGGCAACAAAAATGGCCAGCGTGGTCAGCCAGAAGTAACGGGTTTCGACATTGCGGAAATGTTCCCTGAACAGTCGAATGTCGTTCCATGTCAGGGGGTGCTCGTCCACCGTGCGTACTTCCATGGCTTTTTTCCGATACACATTGATCGCCGGATTGTACGCAAGCGGGTCCCAGGTCACGACTTTTCCGCCGGGTTTCAAATGGGGAAGGAAGCGTTTTATTGTTGCTTCGATGTCGACATGGTGAAGCAGGTTGCCAGCGTAGATGACGTCGAACAGGGCATCCGCAGGCAAGCGCAAATCCTCTGCCGCGGAAACATGCGGCGTTACCGAAACGCCATTTGCCTGCGCCAGTCGGCAGGTCGCATCAAGCATTCCGGGGGAGAGATCCGAAGAGGTTACCTGTGCCCCTCGGATGGCAAAGTAGACACTGGCTTCGCCAAGGCCGCATCCGACATCAAGGAGTTTTTTCCCCTTGAGATTGCCGAGACGTTTCGTGATGTAGCGCATTTCGGGGGCGGTGCAGGCTTCGTTCGTCCGAAAGACATCAATTTCCTCGACGTTCGTGCTTCCTGCCCATTCGTCATGGAATTCCCGTTCCCTGGCAAATTTGTCGGAATCTTCACACATGCCGCCCGTCTTGAAGCCCGCAGCTTCCGCAACCTCGGAAACAAGTTTGCCGAAAAGTTCGGCATTCCCCTTCCTGATGGGGTCTTCGCCGGATTGCATGCCCGACTTCCTTTGCTTTTCGGCTTGCCGGTCCGTGTCTCCGCGCAGATAGAATACGGCATCCTCGATTCCTGATTGAATCTTGCCGCCGTTTCCAACTGTCCACGCTATGGACACCTGCCCCTCTTCGCAGGTGAAATCAAGGGAACGCAGGAAGTCGTCCCATTCAATCCCTGCATCGTTGGTCGGGGGGTGAATCCTTTGGGCGGAGATCAGAAAACGGTACTTGTAACTCTTGAGTTTCTTGTCTTGAATCATTGGCGACCTCGATTGTTACCCGTCATTTCTTCGACTTTGGGGACGTTCCCGCCTTTCACTGCGAATGCTTTCAGCCAGTTCCAGGAGTTCCTCGTAGCTCAGGGGCCAGTTCTTGTCCGGAGGGGAGGTGATGAAGGTCTTTACCCTTTGAATCTTCGCAGCGAGAAAGCGCATGGAAACAGTCATTTCCGGATAGCTTCCATACATGCAGCCACTACAGGCCGAGGTGATGCGCGCCACTTCCTCGCGGAATTGCCGTTGTTTGTACTGCGAAGGGAATTCGGGAGCATATGCGGGGTAGCTCTTCTCCATACGGTGGTCGCAGCAGGGAGCGAATTCTCCATTGGGCAGCAATGCAAAATACAGATTTGGGGAGTCGCAGACGTCGTGATTGTGGCTGCGCCAGGTCGTCTTTTCGTTTCTGACGAATCGTTTGATGTCATCAAGATACTGGTCGCTGTCGTAGAGAAGGTATCCCTCTGTACGCATGCGGCGAACGCGCTCGATGATTGCGTCTACGGTTGCATATTCGGTTTCGCGAAATTGCAGCGTTTGATCGAAGGACCGGAAACCGCGGGGAGCTGCATTGTCCGAGACATGGACGGGAACCAGAGAAGTGAACCAGGAGGCTGCGGTACCGAAACGAATGACATCCTCGATGTCCGCCATGTTTTGAGGTTGCAGTACGCATCCGAGCGATGCGAAACTTCCCTCCCTGGGGAGATGGCGCATGAAAATGGCCATGGCGCGCAACGCGCGATTCCAGGAATTCTCCACCTTGCCATTGATGATTGCCTGTCGGTCTGGATGGAGTGAGTCGAGAGAGATGGAAATGTCCTTGCCGCCGGCTTCGATCGCTCTGACGATCTGTTCCTCGCTGGCAAAGCCGTTTGTTTGCATTCGGACGTGGATGCCTCGGGATTCGAAGGCGTGAATTATCTGTGGCAGGTCTTTTCGTACAAAGGGTTCACCACCTGTCAGCAGAACTATGGCAACTTTCATTTCGGCAAAGTTGTCTGCAATGCGTTCAATTTCATCTATGGTGCACTCTCTGACATCGGAGTTGGCAAAAATGATGTTGCATTGTTCGCATTCGAGATTGCAGCGCGAAGTGACATAGAATTGTATGTACACCGGGGCATTCTTGAATATTGCAGCTTTGGCCAGTGTTATTCGAGACAAGCTTGAAAACATACTCATTTGCTCCTGAAGAGAGTGGCCCGAGTCAGGTAGTTCAATACGAACGTGGTTCCATTTGCCAGTATCTTGGCCAGATACGCATCGATCCCCATCAGCTCGGCAAAAAGATAGAGCAGCAGCAATCCCACAAGAAGCATGAATCCGTTGCTGATCAGGGTCAGGCCGATATCCTGCATCAACTTGAACCGGACATCAGGGAAGACGAAACGCCTGATCAACCAGACATTTATCATTGCTCCGGCAGTAAAACCAATGACATTCGCCACATAGATGGAGAGTCCACCCCATACGAGGCCCGAGTAGATGCTGAAGTCGACACAGAATCCTATGATGACGACTATGGTATATCTGATTGGTGCGTTAAAAATTGACCTTTTCCGCAACAACATAGAGGGGACGTCCTTTCACCTCTTCAAAGATTCTGGCAATGTATTCGCCGACCACCCCGATCAGGATGATCTGCATTCCGCTGAACATGATGATGGTCAACAGGATCACGGTCAGACCTGCAACGGGAATGTCCGTGAACAGTTTGAGGCCAAGCATGTACAGGCCGAGCAGCAGTCCTGAGAAGAGCACGAGAAAACCGAGTCTGGAAGCCACGGCAAGTGGCTTGCGGGAAAAGGACAGGATGCCGTTTGTTGCGAATGCCAGCATTTTCCTGAGCGGATACTTGCTCGTTCCGGCAAAGCGTTCCTCGCGGTCGTATTCCAGCGGAGCTGTGGGGAATCCCACCCAGGGAACCATGCCGCGCACGAAACGGTGGCGTTCGCGCAATTCGCTCAATGCGTTGACCGCGCGCCGCGACATCAGTCTGAAATCTCCGGTATCCGTGGGGATGGGGATTTCGCACATGTAACTCAGGATACGGTAGAAGGCCGTTGCCGTGAGCTTCTTGAACATGGTTTCCCCTGCCCGGGTACGTCGTTTGCCGTAAACAACATCATACCCGGCAAGAGCCAGGGAATACATGTCCCGAATCAGTTCGGGCGGGTCCTGAAGGTCCGCGTCTATGACCGCGACATAATCCCCCTGCGCCGCGTCTATGCCTGCGGTGATGGCGATCTGATGGCCGAAGTTGCGGCTGAAGGAAATGATCTTGATGCATTGTTCCCGGGTTGCTGCGTCCCGCAGCAGGCGAAGGGAACTGTCATTGGACCCATCGTCTATGAAAATGAGTTCGATGTTGGCCTCGTTGTCGAATGAGCCGCGCAACGCAAGCAGACGTTTGATGGTTTCCTGAATCGATTCTTCCTCGTTGAAAACAGGAACAACAATGCTGATCAGGTGGTGTGTTGGTAGCATGCCGTTATGACTCCTTGCTTTTGTGGTTTGAGTAAATCAAATGCCGTAAGGAGGGTTCCTATGCACAATGCAACGGGGAGGAAGAGGAGGTTGGCAGCGTCCAGAAAGAGGTTTCGACTTCCTTGCTTGCGTTTGAGTTGATAGTAGAGGTAGTTGTGTGAATTCGTTAAAACATTGAGGATGCTCTGTATGTGCCCGAAATGGTTGTATTGAGAGGATGATATGTTGCCGGTGCGCTGAAATCCGGCATTTCCCATGATCAGATCAAGAGAGGTGTTGGTGAATTGATGCAGGTGGTTTGGCATGTCGTAATACGCATACGATGTCCCATACCACTGGTACTGATTTGAATCCGCATTGGGAACGGAGATGATGAAGTGCCCATCCTGTTTCAATTTGGATGCCACATTCTCAATGACGGAAAGCAGTTCCCTTTCCGGGATGTGTTCCAGAGAATGCCACGCGGTTACCACGGAAAGATTGGGTGGAAGCTCTTTTGCATTTTCCACGACATTCAGGCCCAGCGTTTTTCGTGAAAATTCGAGCGCTTCCGGGGTGACTTCGACTCCCCAACCTTCTTCGATGATGTCCTTGTTCTGGAAGAGAAAGCGTCCCGTGGCTGACCCGATGTCCGCAAGCGTGATCTCATGTCCTTTTGCCACCTGCTTGAGAACGGATCTTTTGAACCGATCCAGACCGGTGCGTTTGTTCGTGTCCTCATAGGTAACTGGATCGTTCACGATGAAGCCCTGTTGCTGGCCGTCCGACAGGACTTCATGTCCGCAGGATGAACAGCGCAGATAGTGAGGGGTGCGCCCGGTTGCCATGGCTGCCCCGCAAATGAAACAGCTTTGGTTCATCGCATTTTCCCCATCAGACGCATCCAGAGTCGCACTGAAATTTCACGCGGCAACAGGCGCGCCAGCAATGCCATTGCCTTTGATCTGACAGATACGATGGCGGTCAGGCCTTGTCCTTTCAATGCGTTCATGGTCTGTCGGACAACTTCTTCCGGCAGCATCAGTTTTTCGCCTTCCAATTCCTTGACCCCGGCGGATTTCTGAAAATTGGTTTTCATGCCGCCCGGGCAGATGGTGAGCATGTGAACCCCGGAACGGCGCAATTCTGCCCCCCAGGCTTCGCCCAGAGAGAGCAGGGCGCTATTGGAGGAGGCATAGGCTGCCATGTACGGGAGCGGTTGAAATGCCGAAGACGAACTGACAAAGACGATTCTGCCGAAGTGCCGTCTTGTCATCCGTTTTGCGCAGGCCTTGCCCATGGCAACTCTGCTCAGCAGGTTTATTTCAAATATCTTTTTCTGAATTCCGAGGTCCAGTTGCTGCACGGTGCCTCTCGCCCCTATCCCGGCGCAGGCATAGAGTTCGGTTATGGCATCATGCTGCAAGGTGTCATCGAGGAAATGCTCCAGTTCCTTTTCGTTCGTGAGATCCAGCGTGCAAGTCCGGCAGTGGGGAAAGGCCGCAGTCACTTCCGCAAGTCCGGCAGGGTCTCTGTCGACCAGCAGTATCGATTGTCTGAGCGGAGCGAGTTTCTCGGCAAAGGCTCTGCCGAGGCCGGAGGCCGCGCCGGTCACGACGGTCAGCCCGCCGGGGTCGAGAAATGGGTCTTTCCGCAGCCTTTCCCGTTCAACCACGCCCTGAAGGGCTTCCCAGGCGGTTTTTTGCGGAGCCCAGCCCGTTGCGCGAAGTCGGTCGTCCGACGCAGTCAAGGCCGGAAGGAACAGGGCCTTGAGTTGAAAGGGAAGGCGTTTGACAAGGGGACCGAACACGGTCGTGGCCCATTGCAGCCCGATGGATGCGCTTTTGGGATTCACCCGCTTCAGGTACTCGCCTATTTTCATGTCCTCCCCGGCACAGAAGCAGGTCTGGCCGAGAGTGTCTTCTTCAATGGCAGAGTGGATGATGGCATCCACCAGATCGTCGACATGGATGACCGACATGGCGCCGGGCCAGCAGAAACGGGCGAAGAATGACTTGCGTAGAGCCATGCCCGCAAACACGGAAAAATGACTGTCGGCGCGCATGTCGCTGCCGACAACCATGGTTGGGCGGATGATCGTGTACGGGATGCCGGATTCCTTGACCATGGATTCGCAGCGGAGCTTTGACCGTCCGTAGTCGGAGGTGGGGCAGGCAGGCGATTCCTCCTGGAGAGGGGCTGAACAGTCGTCGGTCGCGCAACGGTCGATTGCGCCAATGGTGGAGAGGAAGACAAGGTGTCGTGTCTTCCGGGAAAGCGCCTTGAGAAGCGTTCGCGTTGTTTCAACGTTGTCCCGTTCGTACTGGGGACCATTGCCGAACATGGCGTTTGCCGCACAATGGATCACGTGGCTGGCATCGCCCAGCGCTTTCGACAAATCCTTCGGATCCTGAAAGTCGACAACGCAGATGTCGGCGCCTGAGCTGCGCAGATCTTCATCGTCACGCCGGACGATCGCCTTGGGTTTCACGCCAAGTTCGATCAGTCGGTTGCAGAGATGGCGGCCGACAAATCCCGAGGCTCCGGTAACGGCAATTTCTCCCGTGCCGATGATGTTGGGCAGATCAACTGCAAATTCCATTTTCATGAGCCTCTCTTTCAGGATGACGACGTTTCAGTTGTTCAGTCTCGAATGTGCAGGCTTCCTGCGTACGGGCAAAATTCTTTCAGTGGTGGAAGACAACGTCATTGTGCTGGTATCAATGCGGCCCCCTTTTCTCCCTATGACGCCTCGGGGCGAAAAAGACATTTTCGACACAAGGGATTGGTTATTTCCCTTTGAAGAAATTCCTGCCGCAATGCCTGCATGGCCTTGCCGTTCCAAACACCCATCACGCCTTCTTCAAGTATGTTTCCCAGGGGATATTTTCCGTCGTAATCAAAACAGCAGGGAACCGCTTCGCCATCCACAAGTATGGAAAGCTGAGCCCAAGGCTCCACACAGCCGCCCTTGTTGTTCGCCAACCTGGTCGCACTCGTGGACGCCTCCTCGTCAATCAGGGCATTCACCCCATCGTCAAGCCCCGCCCAATTGACGAAAATCTTTTTTCTGAATCGATCTATCAGGGGATGATTCGACCAATACCTTTCAATGGATCGGATGCTGTCCCGATTCCTTTCAAAATCGATCATGGACAGTTCCAGTCGTTCGATGGCCCCGGATGAAGCGCGTTTTTCCAGAAAGCGTTCAAGCCGTCGCACGGAACGATCATAGGCATTGTTCACGCCACGGATTCGGGCGAACGAGGCATCGTCATGCCCGTCCAGAGAGAAGAAAAGGGTGTGCAACCCGCTGTCGAGAAGTCTGTCGGCGACCGTGTCGGTCAGGAGCAGGGGGTTGCAGGATATGGCGACCTTGAATCCTCTGTCTGCCGCGTAGCGAATCATTTCATCGAAAAGAGGATGGACCAGTGATTCTCCCATTCCATGCAGGCGCAGCAGTTTCTTCCCCATCAGTTTCGCACCGTCATGCAGAGAATGGAATTCATCAATGAGTTTCGTGTATACATCCCATTTCATGTCTTCCGCAGGTCTTGTCATGGACTTTTCGCGCGGGCACATGATGCATGAGAATGGACACTTGTTCGTCAATTCGATGTTGTAAGGCCATGGCGGCTTTTTCACAGTCTCTTTACGCATGAAGTCGATTCCATTTGCACATAATCATGATTTGGAGGCTGAACGCGAGTTGAACGTTTCTATGTGGAGCATGATCACCATGTCATGGGAGCTGTATCATGATAAATGATAATCTTGTCTTGTAGCCTCTTTTTTGCTGTTGCACCGGTTCATATCCGTTTCATGCAGACAACCTCATTCTCCGGACTGCGTGAGTGCGAAGCATGCGGGATGACGTGTATATTTAATGACAAAACTTTGTTATCATTGATCTTTTCAACAAAAAGTACGGCAAAAGGTTCAATACCTATTCATATTAAGCACACTATCATTTTTTTTACAACTCGAAAGAAAAGAGAAACGGCTCCTGTTCTGTTTCATGTGCATGCGTTTCCTGTGAATGATCCGGAAGAAGGTGCCCGCTGCAAGGGATGGTGACATGGAGGCTGCTTCACGGCGAAAAGCTATTCCACCCGCCATACTCCCCCCACATAGGGATGATAGGCGATGGGCGTGAATCCGGGGACGCTGTCCGGCGAGATGAAAAGCAGCCGGAAAGCCAGCACGTTGAAATATTTTTGCGGAATCATGAACACGAAGGGAACGCCTTGCATGAGTATGGCGGCGGGTCCCTGCTGATGGCTCGGGTCGTGACTCAACGTTGTGGGCGTGATGAAGTAGAGCCGCGAATACCGGACGGTTTTTTCCGGCAATTGGATGGTGCCCGTGTCCCTGTTGATCAACGCCCTCTGGTAGGCGAACGTGGTGGTTTCGTAGCTGGTCGGATTTTTCGGCGTCCATTTGCCCATGGGCAGCCATGTGCCGTGGTAGAGCATGCTGTTCAGCGCCACCAGATAGGCTGTGCTTTCAGGAAAAAGGTAGGATTTCCAGTCCACGTTCCGAGGTGCGTTGAATTCGTGGATGAAGTCGTCCAGCCGGTAGGGTTGCCGGAGTGCACTGATCAGGAATTCCACGGCCCGGTTTCTGTCCTTGAGCAGGTGAGTGACATTGGAGATTCCGTTCGGGTGGCGAGTGAAGAACTTTATCCAGTTTCTGGCCAATTCCGGACTGCTTGCCGCATACGGGACCGCAGCGATGAAGGCGCGTTCATTGGTTTGCGATCCTCCATCGATGAAGGTCTTTCTGTTGGCAAAATGCTGAAGGAAATATCCCGGCCCCCACCAGTTCCATGTTTGCGCCTCTTCCGGGCTCCTTCGCTTGTAGGCCTCTGCCAGTCCGGCGGTCCATGCATCATTTGTGTTGTTGATTTCATATTGGACAAGGGGAATTGCAATCTGGATCAGAAGCAGTCCACCCAGAATCGTCGTGAGGATTTTTGCATCTTCCTTTTCCACGTACGCTTGCGGAAGAGTTCGAATCAGAAGCCAAGCCCCACCCAACCCGACTGCCGGAGCGCAGAACATGAGAAATCGACTTCCTCCAGCAAACGAGACCAGAAAAAAGAACAGTCCGGGGAGGAGGTAGTATCGACTTGCCCGGGAATGTCGCCATGCATGAATGCCGCCACCGATTGCCGCGACAAAAAGAAGCATGCTTCCGGAAGTCTCCTTGATTGCATCGAAAAAAGACAATGTGCCGAGTTCGCTGACGCTTTTCCCTGCGGCCAGAAAGGTGTGCTGGCTTGAGCCGAGGATCAGTTTGATGTGTTGGATGAAGTGGATGAGCCCGGTGTCGATGGGATTTGGAAGGACATGGGGGAAGCTGAGGGCTGTAGCGCCAAGACCTGTACCGATAGCTGCAGCCAGCCAGAAGGCGCGATGCCGCAGCCAGCCCTTTTCCAGAGCAAGACCGGTGAAGACGAAGCATGCATTCAGCAGGGCAAAGGGCAATCCGGCCTGTGGCCACCATGCAATGAGAAGTACGTTCGTGACAATCCAGAGTGCGAGGCATGCGCCGCGTTGCGCTTTGCTGCCCCGAAGCATGAGATAGCCCCACACAAGGCCACTCCAGAACAACACCTGATTCAGACCGTCCGTGTCGAAATTGCCGGGGTATGTTCGGTAGAACCACATGGGCGAGGCTGCGGCAAAGCAGAATGTCAGCAGGCCGAGTCTCCACGAGCCCAAGATTATGCCCATGCCGAGGCAGACGAACACCATGAGGGCTGCCAGTATTGGTGGGAGGTAGAAGGCCGTGGATTCCAAAGGGATGTTAGACCATTGGGACAAATGCCCGGCCAAGGACGAGATCAAGGGAAGCTGGGCGCTAGCCGCATAGGGGCGTAGAAAATCGTCCGGGGAAAATATGCCGGAAACATAGGCTTGGGCATGGCGAAGGAAGAGATAGCCATCCGGCGTGGTGAGCAGGGGCTGCCCCTGCCAATGCGCTTCCGGGGTGGCAAGGTAGGCCGAAGTCGAGGGCCAGTACAGGAAGCATTGATAGCAGAGGGCGAGGGCGAGGACGAGACAGAAGAATCGGATTTCCTTGCGTGCCATGGCAACCCTTTCAAGACAGAGGGGGCACCGGCGGTGCCCCCTCCTGGTTGGATGTTGGTTGCGAGGTTACGGAGCCGTCGAAGTCAGGGTCACACCACCGCTGGATTCAACGCTGAAGCCGTTGGTGGAATCGCTGTACTTGAGGGTGATGGTATCCTGGTTGCTCTTGCCCGTACCATAGTTCGGGGTGAAGTACTTGCTGGCCATGTCCACGGTAATGGTGGGCTGCGAGTACGTGGCAACCGAGTTGGTCGACGCATCGTAGTTGGCATACATGGTGCCGCCCGTGCTGTTGCCGAAACCATAATCTCCGCTGGAAGGCATCGGGCCGGCGATCAGGTACCAGGTGCCCGACAGGGACGTGGGGCCGGTCGTGGTCTCATTGGCAACGTCGGACCAGGTCAGCACGCGACCGGTGAAATCGGCCTGGGACGCGAAGGCAATCTCGTCGCTGCCGTTCACGGCCAGGGACACGCTGGAAGTCGCGCCGCCGCCGTTGTTGAAGCGGACGGTGTCGATCTTTGCAGGCCAACCCGTGGTGCCGGAGCGCACGAAGTAGACCGCGTCGCCGGTTGTACGTTCAATGGAATCGTCGTCCTTGTCGATCAGCCGCGCTGTGAAGTTGTACGCACCGAACGGTTTGGCCGCCGTGGTGACCAGGGTAACGGTTGTCGGCACGGTCGCAGTGAAGGTACCGCTGCCCGCGTCGACCAGAGTCGCCTGATCATAGTTGTCCCAGTTGGTGCTACCGACCACGAACTTGAAGCCGTCCGGGGCCAGGAAGCTCATCTTGTACTTGCCGTTGGCCTGGGTGGCGGTCTTGCTGCCCAGAATGGCGACGGTCGCCTGATAGTCGTTGGTGGCGATGCTGCCGGTGGAGCCGGAGGACAGGCTTGTCCCGGTTCCGGATGCATCGGTCAGCTGCTTGATTACGGCGGAGCCCGACCAGGTCAGCGAGGAGGCGGCCACGGTGGTGGAGGCGTCCACGATGTTGATGGTCAGGGTGCGCGCCACGGTTGCACCGGTGGATACGCCGGAAGCCGTCACCTTGATGGTCACGGTTTGGGCTGTAGTGCTGGCATCGACTACATATTTGAACACCATGGCGTTCGAAATACCGTCGTCGAGGGCTGCATTGGCCGCATTGAACGTGGAACCTGCACTGACGGAAGTCCCGTCCTGCAGAGTCAACGTGCCCACGGAAGGCGCGGTCGTCAGGGTAAACTGCGAGTGTGCAGTGGTGTCCCATCCGGTCGGGGAGGTCGAGGTCAGACCGACCTTGATGTAGGTTGTGGAGCCGGCGTTGCCGTCAACCGTGAACGAGCTGGACGTATCCGCGCCCAGAGTCGCGGCGGAACGGGTCGCGCCCGGGTCCGATGTCGTTGTGTTTACCACGAATTTGTCCGGGAACACCGTGGTGGTATCCACGGTCGGAATCGTCATGCTGGCGGTTGTGGTTCCCAGGGCATCTGCTGCAATCTGATTGATGACGGCGCTGTTGTTGGAAATATAGGTGGCGAGGGAGGTGGTGCCGTCATAGCCGGATTCGGCCTGGGCGATGGTGGAGAAGGAGGATCCCGTTGCCAGTTGGGTTGCCGTGGATTGCAATTTGGTCAGCAGATTGTCCATGGTGCCGGAGTTGGTTTCCGCGTCGGAGATACCCAGAACGAAGAGCAGCGCCTGCTGGGCCACTTCATTCTGCTGGGTCGCTGCCGTGCTGGCAAGGAAGTTGCCGAGCGGATCAACGGAAGTGTATCCGAGCAGGTTCTGCACGATGGCGCGAACCTGGGTCTGAGCATCTGCCAGGGTGATGCCCTGATCATACAGGGCGGCGACCATGGTGCTTGCGGGAGTGAGATATACCTGACTTGTGGAGGATTCGAGAATGCCGCGAAGTTCGCCGGTGAAGGCTGCACCATTGCCGCTGTTCAGGGTACCGCCGGTGGCTTTGAGAACCGCCGGGTAATCGGATGCGGAAAGGGAGCTCAGGCCGGTGAAGGTGATGGCTCCGGTGGTTCCTGTGGTTCCGATTGCCGAGGTCCACGAGCCGTCAGCAAGACGGGCATAGACGCTGGCTCCGGAAACCGGGGACTTGCCCACACCTCCTCCAGCTGTGGAAGAAGAAGAGCCGCCGCCACCGCCGCCGCAACCTGCAATGATCAGGCTGAGCCCAAGGAGTGCGGCGAGCACGATCGGGATTAGTGTTGGATGCTTCAGTTTAGTCATGAATCCTCCTCAGTTTTGCATGACCTGCCAGTTGAGAATCAGCGGGGTGCTGATTTCCGGTTAAAAAAAAGCGGATCACCTAGTCCATAGTAGCCTGTATTGATTTTTAGGCGCCAGGTGTCAATAACGTTATGCGTTTTGAGGGTGTTTTTCGCATTATAATCTATTATATACTTTAATAACAAGCGATTACGATGTTCAATTTCAACAATGACTGTGGAAACAGGATGTTGAAAAAGTAGATAGGTCGTATGTTTCAATTTGTACGAATGATTGTGATAATCATTATTTCTTTTAAATCGGAAGGTTGTGGTATTCTGCTGACAAATGAAAGATAACACATATGATTCAGCGTAATAGGAACGCAGGTGTGCGTTTTTTAGTGAATGGAAAAATGGATCAAATGGAATAAACCGGCAGTATTTTAGACCTTGAAAAGGGGGGAATTGGGAAAAACGCTGAGCGCCATGAACGATCTTTTTGTATGAAGATATTATAATCACATCATACTAACGCGTTGTCTTGTGAATAAAGGTTGTTTTCTGTTGAAAACATGTTGAGTTCCTGCCGGAAGGGCGGGGGCCGTATTTGGGGGGGGGGCGGAGTCTCCAGCGGTGCCGTTTCGCACCTAGTTCCTTTCCCTTGCCCGGAGTTGCGGGGTCATGTAGCTTTCGCCCCATGTCGCATGGCTTTTTCACCATCATCAGTCGTCAGGAGTTCGAGCAGCGGCTTGCCGCGTTCCCTTTGCTTTCCGTGGAAACCGTTCCCTTGGCGCAGGCTGCCGGGCGAGTGCTCGGAGTGGACCTGATTGCCGCTCATGACTGGCCTCTCGAGGATCGCTCCTGCATGGACGGGATTGCCGTGAATGCGCGCGACGTGTTCGGGGCGACCGAAGGCAATCCGGGCTATCTGGAATGCGTGGGCGCGCTTTCCATCGATCAGCAGCCCGAAGTCCCCCTGAATCCGGGCGAATGCGTCAGGATCACCACGGGCGGGCTCCTGCCGCCGGGCGCGGATGGTGTGGTCATGGTGGAACATACCGGAGAGATGGACGGGACAACCATCGAGATTCGCAAGAGTGTGGCACCGGGGGAGAACGTGATGCGCCGAGGTGAAGACGCGGTTGACGGTGCTCCTGTCCTGAAGTCGGGAGCCATGCTTCGGCCTCAGGAAATCGGGCTTGCCGCTGCCTTGGGATTCGCTTTTCTGGACGTGGGAGCGCGGCCTCGGGTCGGCATTCTGTCCACGGGCGACGAGCTCATTCCTCTGGAACAGACCCCGCGGCCCGGACAGGTGCGGGATGTGAACTCCCATACCCTTGCCGCGCTTGCCGTCGGGGCTGGTGCGCTGCCGAAACCCTACGGCATCATTCGTGACGAGCTGGAAAGTCTGCGGTCCGCATTGGCGAAGGCGCTTTCGGAAAATGACGTGGTTCTGCTTTCGGGCGGCAGTTCCATTGGTGTGCGCGACCTGACGGTGCAGGCCATCGAGTCCCTGCCCGAGTCCGAAATTCTGGCGCACGGCGTGGCGCTTTCACCGGGCAAACCCACCATACTCGGGCGTGTAAAGGGCAAGCCCGTGATCGGACTGCCCGGGCAGGTTACGTCCGCGCTCGTGGTGATGCACGTGCTGGTTCTTCCTCTGCTGCGACATTTGCAGGGAGATGTGCGCGCCTTTGATTCGTCGCTGCGGCCAACCGTTTCCGCACGTCTGGCCCGGAACGTCGCCTCCAAGCCCGGGCGTGAGGATTACATTCGCATCCGTCTGGAAAAACAAACGGACGGTTCCCTGCTTGCGCACCCCGTGCTGGGCAAGTCCGGCCTGTTGCGGACCATGATTCAGGCGCACGGTCTGGCCGTGATTCCGGCAGAAGCCGAAGGACTGTATCGGGACGCGACGGTGTCTGTCTGGCTGCTTTGATCCGAACTGCCTACGGAAGCGAAGTTTCCTGTGCTTTTTCCGGGGCCTCGAATTTCAGGACCAGCCATCTGTCGTCCTGCCTTTTCACTTCGATGTCCCGTTCTTCCTGCACGGTCCATTCCTTGCCGTCGATGGTCAGGTAATACGGGCCGGATGCCCGGATTTTCAGGACTTCTCCCTGATCCTCGACCAGATCGAATCTGAGTTCGCCGGTGTCGACGTCGGCTGCCCGCAGTTTGTCGTACAGGCCGCGCTGTCTCTGTATTTCCTGAAAATAGAAGAAATTGAGCAGGTACTTGTCGTAGACTTGCGGGGCAAACAACTGGTCCAGATCATCGTTCAGCGTGGCCCGCAAGGCATAGAAGCGGTCGAGCAGGCCGATCACGTCCGCAGGCAGTGACGGCTCCGATGCGGTCTGTTGCGGTTCAACCGATTTCGTGGCGTCCGGCATTTCGGTTGGCGGCGCAATTACCGTTTTTATTGGCGCGGCATTGCTGTTGGCAGCCACATACAGCTTCAGTTCCGAAACCGCGACCTTGATTTTGCCCAGAATGACCTCGTCAGGGTAGACTTCCGTGATTTCGATGCGCAGCTTCTCCACTGGTTCGGCTCGGCACGTGATGCGTTGTTCCCCGGGTTTGTCCCACAGCACGAACGGGTGCGTGGTGCCGTCCGGGTACCTGATGCGTCCGGCCTTGATGCGCCGGAATTCCTCGAATCTGCCTGGCCCCTCATGGCCGTTGAAAATGCCGATTTCCGCCACGCGTACCGGGGCCGGAAAAATCAGCTCGATCCATTTGCCCGGGCCTACGCCAAGTCCGCCCCCGGCCCATGCCGTGGATGTGTCGTTGTCCATGAGTTTGTCCGCGGAATACGTGTTCAGCAGGTCCACCTTGTAGTCGGAGACCTTGATGGTCACGTCCAGTGCGGACGCGGGCAATGCCCACGACAGGATCAGGATGATTGCCAGAAATGCGGCCGGAATGTCGCGGACAGAGGCGTTGCATGTGTTCATGTGGTGTTCCATAGCAGACGCGTGATCGGTTGGCCCGTGTTTTGTGGGGCCTTTGGCGACCCCTCCGGGGAGGGCCGGGCGCTGCCCTGCACCCGCCAAGGAGCAAGGCCCCTTGGATTCCCATCTGTGACGAAACATGAACCCCGGGCCGGTGAATGCTCTGCCGAGGCATTCTCCGGCCCGGGGTTCATGTTTCGTCACGGGGTGTGCTTGTTTTCAAAAAGGCAAGTGGATGCGTTTGTGCGTCAACTGCGCCGCCATATGGTATCGGCAAGTTCCCTGCATCCTTTCAGGCGGCGCAGAACCAAAATGCTTTGAAGAGCCACGAGAAACTTTCACGAAAGTTTCTCGTGCCGCCGGAGGCATATGCATAATATAATGGAAAAGGCCCTGTCCCGGTTGGGGCAGGGCCTTTTGATGTGCGGTGAGTGCGGCCTAGTAGCGGTAGTGATCGGCCTTGAACGGGCCTTTCACGTCCACGCCGATGTAGTCGGCCTGTTCTTTGGTCAGGGTGTCGATTTTGACGCCGAGGCGTTCGAGGTGCAGTCGGGCGACCTCTTCGTCCAGCTTCTTGGGCAGGATCATGACCTTGGGCTCGTAGTCGTTCTTGGCGAGATCGAGCTGGGCGAGCACCTGATTGGTGAAGGAGTTGGACATCACGAAGCTGGGGTGGCCGGTGGCGCAGCCCAGATTCACGAGACGGCCTTCAGCCAGCACGATGATGGAACGGCCGGATTCCAGGGTCCACTTGTCCACCTGCGGCTTGACTTCCTTGCGGATGCACTTGGGATTGTTGTCCAGATAGGACATTTCGATTTCGGAATCGAAGTGGCCGATGTTGCAGACAATGGCCTCGTTCTTCATGACTTCCATGTGCTGACCGGTGATGACGTGATAGTTGCCGGTGCAGGTGACGAAGATGTCGCCGCGCGGGCAGGCGTCTTCCATGGTGGTGACCTCATAGCCTTCCATGGCGGCCTGAAGCGCGCAGATGGGGTCGATTTCGGTCACGATCACGCGGGCGCCGAGGCCGCGCATGGACTGGGCGCAGCCCTTGCCCACATCGCCGTAGCCGATGACCACCACGACCTTGCCCGCGACCATGACGTCGGTGGCGCGCTTGATGCCGTCGGCCAGGGACTCGCGGCAGCCGTAGAGGTTGTCGAACTTGGACTTGGTCACCGAGTCGTTGACGTTGATGGCCGCGAAGAGCAGTTCGCCGGAGCGCTGCATCTCGTAGAGGCGATGCACGCCGGTGGTGGTTTCCTCGGAAACGCCGCGGATGGACTTGGCGATCCCGGTCCACTTGGAGGGATTGGCCTTCACGCTGGCGGCAAGGCGGTGCATGATGATCTGGAACTCGGGCACGTCGAAGGTCTTGTCGGCAAGGGACGGGTCCTTTTCCACCTTCACGCCCTGATGCACGAGCAGGGTGGCGTCGCCGCCATCGTCAACGATCATGTGCGGGCCGGAGCCGTCGGGCCAGGTCAGGGCCTGTTCCGTGCACCACCAGTAGTCTTCCAGGGTCTCGCCCTTCCAGGCAAACACCTTGGCCATGCCGGATTCGGCAATGGCGGCCGCGGCGTGATCCTGAGTGGAAAAAATGTTGCAGGACGCCCAGCGGATGTCCGCGCCCAGTTCGTACAGGCACTTGATCAGCATGGCGGTCTGGATGGTCATGTGCAGGGAACCGGTGATGCGCATGCCCTTGAGCGGCTTTTCCTCGCCGTACTTCTCGATCAGGGCCATGAGGCCGGGCATTTCGCGTTCGGAAAGCTGCATCTCCATGTGGCCCCATTCGGCCAGAGAGATGTCCGCGACCTTGTATTCCAGGCCCGGATCAACGGGTTTGACTTCTTTGGACATGACTTCCTCCATTTTTTGGGAGTTTGATTTCGGTCGTTGTCAGACTGTCCCGAAACCGCAATCTGCTATGCTGCTTTCTGCCGTTCCTGAACCGTCCGTGTCTTTCATCCTTTCAACGGGCTGCTATTCCTTCTCGGCTTCATACAGGACGATGTTCATGTCCATGCTCACCGGAAATTCCGTGATTCTGCCGGGTTTGAACCCGGACTGTTCGAGCCAGTTGAGCATCTTGGCCTTGGAAATGCCAAGTCGCCTGTCTCCGTATTCGCTACGCATGATTTCGTTGTCGTGCCGATCGAACTCCGCGATGAGCAATTGGCCGTCGCTGCGCAGCACGCGGGCCACCTCGCGGATGGCCTCCATGGGCGTGGCCAGATGGTGCAGGACCAGAGACATGACCACGCAGTCCGCTTCCTCGTCGCGGAGCGGAGAGATGGCTGAGTTCGCCGATGCGCAGGCTGACGCCCGTGTCGCGGGAAAACCGTTCCTCGGCCAGTTCCAGCATTCTGGACGAGTTGTCCACGCCGATGACCGTGGTGGCGCTGCCGGACAGGGCTTCGAGCAGATCGCCGGGCCCGCAGCCCAGATCCACCGCACATTCGCAGTCCTTCATGCGCGCCCGGATTTCCCGGGTCAGGTCCAGCTCTCCCATGACCTCGCGGGAGAGTCGTTCCCATTCCGGCGCAATGGCATCGAAGAACTGGCGCGTCTCCACGGTCCGTTCCCGGATGATCTTCGCCGCCAGATTCAGGTCCTGCACGAAAATGTCCTCGTCCAGAAACAGTCCGGTCACGCCGTCCAGAAAGTCGCGGCCTGGTCCGCTTTCGCTGGCCCGGTAGAACGCCCATAATCCCTCGCGCCGGAACACCACGAGGCCGGAGTCGGACAGTATCTTGAGATGTCTGGATATTCTGGACTGACCCATATCCATTATCTGCACGATTTCCCCGACATTCAGTTCGTGGAGCAGCAGGAGATTGACGAGCCTGGCTCGGGTTTCATCTGCCAAGGCTTTGCAATATTTTATTATTTCCATGAATCCGCCTCTATATCAATTTATCTTGATATACTGGATGGCCCATGACTAGCCCAAACCGGCTTGTCTCGTCAAGTCCGGTTGAATGATAATCCGATATTCTCCGACTCGCGGGGTGGACAATGCGTCTTCCCCGCGTTGTCTCCGGTCTGGTCGGCTGCTGTCCGAAAGGCCTGTCGCCAATTGGTGAACTTCGTTTGCGGGATGATTTTCCGAATGGGTGATATGCATCATAACAACATGAAATGTAATGGGAAAAAAAATGCATTCCCCTTCATTTTTTTCTTGCCCACCTGTTTGGGCAGGCGTACTTTTCTTTTGCCGGGACCGTTCAGGGCGTACGCTTGAAGCCCTACCTGAGAGGTACGAGGCACGGCAGTCCCGGCTTTATTTTTTTCCCGCCCTTGTTGACTCCATTTTCCCTTGTCTGCGATTTTCCGAAACAGGTGAATGCGTCAGTCTGTATGTATTTGCTTGTCAAGGAGGTCGTCATGAGCAACGGGAAGTACGACTACATCACCACCCCGTTCCCCGAGCGGCTGAGTTTTGCCGGGGTTTCCTACATCGTTGTCTGGGGGGTACTTGGTCTTGTCCTGCTTGCGTTGCGGATGACCCTCTTCTGGACTTCGGGCGAAAGCACGTCCTCACTCCCATATAATGTTGTCCTGCCATTGCTGCCTTCCGTGCAGGCATTGCTGATTGTCTGGTATTCCAAGAAGCTTGAGCAGTACGTCCCGGTGTTTTGCGAGTTGATTCTGGATTCCGAGACCTGTGTCCTTGCCTGGTGTAAAAAGCGAATTCGCGGAATCTTTTCCGATTCGGGCATGGTGGCATGGGGGATGATGCTTTCTGCTGTCGTTGGGCTGCTGCTGTATTTTTCGGAAAGTCGGTTGATGCCCTCCGGCGCTTCGAGCCGGTTTCTTTATTATGCGCTGACCTTGGCGGCCTCGTTCATGGGAGGGGCTACGTTGCGCTGTCTGTTCATGACCTGTCGCATGGTTTGGGAGTTGGGTCGGTTCGGAAATCTGAGATTGGACCTGTTTCCTCACCCCTTTGTCGGGATCAAGGCTGTCGGGCGTTTGCTGGCGCAAATTTCGTTGGTGAACGGGGCTGTTTTCACCATGGTGGCGGCAAGCGTATGCATGGTGGACAGAAGCGCGTGCACTGTGGTCAGTCTGTCCGTGTTCCTGATCTTTTCCCTGACATTCTTTTTTCTTCCGCAATATACCTTGCACATAATGATGCAGAAGGCGAAATATGCTCAAGTTCAAGCTTGGGCGGAAAAGGTCGAGAATGCCATCAGCCGTTTTGAAGATGACAAATCCCAAAAGGTCGGCGAACTTCAGTCTCTTCTGGAAATTCACCGATCCCTTGCTTCCGTGGGGGAGTGGCCGTTCGACATGGCGCATATCAAGTATCTTGTGGGAGCCGTGGTTTTCCCTCTCGTGGGTCTTCTGCTGACCCTGTGGGAATTGGGCTGGGGCAAGAGGGAAGGTCCCTTCTAGGGCGGCCTTTCGTTCATGAATTTCTTGTCCCGCGGAATGATGTAATATACAGGGAGGCTCATGGCGCGATACAGACGTTCCTTTGATCGACCCGGAAGGGTGGGGCGGCCCGTCAGGGTTGGCCGAGCCGTGTCCGGTTTTCTTGCCCGAAAGGATACTTCCGGAGGCATGCGGCTTGTGCGGCTGTGGCGCGCCTGGGACGAGATCATGGGGGAAATGGCCGCCATGGCCCGACCTCTCGGGCATCGGGGCAGGAAGCTCATTCTTGCTGCGGAGGACCCCATGGTCATGCAGGAAGCACAGTTTCTTGGCCCCATGATCCTGCACCGGATCAATGAATTTTTGGGGCAGGAAGTCTTTGACAAAGTGGTATTCGAGCTGCTAAACGGCAGAATTCCTTTGGACGAGCAAAAATCGCCGAAGCCGGTGACTGGCTCTCCAAAACCACAAAAGCCTAAAAATTTGGGCAAGATAAGCGACAAGCTGGACCCCGACTCGCCAGTGGGAAAATGCTACAGGGCGTACCAGCGGGTCTTCAGTGATGAATAATTTTTTGCCTGAGAGTGCTGTAAGGAGAAAAAACCATGAGTGAAGAAGTTAAGGAAATTTCCTTTGACGAGCTCGGTCTGACCAAGCCCCTCGACAAGATGACCGCCAAAGAGCTTCGCGCCCTGTGCGTGGCCAAGCTGCCCATGATCACCGGCGCCTCTTCCAAGTCCAAGGAAGAGCTGGTCGCCGCCATCAAGGAACTGTTCGGCATCGAGGAAGAGGGTTCGGTTTCCATGTACAAGGATCAGATCTTCGCCATCAAGCGCCAGATTCGTGAGCTGCGCGCCAAGAAGGGCGAGGCTGAGGACCGTGCTTCCCGGGATCGCGTGCGCCGTCAGATCAACAAGCTGAAGAAGCGCACTCGCCGTCTCGCCAACGCCGTGTAAAAAAAGTTGAAAAAAGAGGTTGACTTTCGGACCGAGGTCCAATAAATCTTCCTCTCGCTGCTGGGCTGTCGTTCAATTGGCAGGACGACGGGTTCTGGCTCCGTTAATCAAGGTTCGAGTCCTTGCAGCCCAGCCAACCAAATGTCCCCATCGTCTAGCCTGGTCCAGGACGACGGCCTTTCACGCCGTTAACAGGGGTTCAAATCCCCTTGGGGACGCCAGGTTGATTTCTCAGAGGCAGCCAGCCAGACCGGCTGCCTTTTTTTTACATACGGGTCCCCATCGTCTAGTGGTCCAGGACTCCGGCCTCTCACGCCGGCAACAGGGGTTCAAACCCCCTTGGGGACGCCACGGAAATCAAAACGGGCTGCATCGCAGGATGCAGCCCGTTTTTTTTGTTTGCTACCCCCCCCCCTTTGAATTTTCCCATCGCCCGACAGGGCTCAACTCGCTCCTCCGATGTCTCTGTGACGATTCCGAGAAAATATTTTCAATGTCCTTTCGTCCGGCTTGGATCGCAAGCAGCTGAAGGTGGGATTGGGAATTCGAACAATCCTCCATGCCGTTTCCTTTTTGGCACACTCCTTGGGCAATCCGTCTTCCGGTTTGTGTTGTAACGAATTTTCATATCGTATATCGCTTATTTTGACTCCGAATATTCTGAGTCGAACGCAATAATATGGAGGATGTTCATGAACACTATGAAGCTTTGGGCGGCCGTTTGCCTTGTGCTGACATGGGCCGCTGTCCTGATGCCGGTCAACGCATCGGCATGCACGAGCATTGTGCTGAAGGCTGAAGACGGGGCGGAGGTGTATGGCAGAACCATGGAGTGGGGGACATTCGACCTGAAATCCCGTCTGGTCATTGTTCCGCGCGGATGCGAGTTCACCGGGCATACCCCGGATGGGAAGCCCGGACTGCGGTGGAAGGCAAAGTATGGTGTCGTCGGATTGGACGCGCTTGAAAAGGATTTCCTTTCCGACGGAATGAACGAGAAAGGTCTGGTGCTTGGCGAGTTGTACCTGCCGGGTTTTGCCGAGTTTCAAGCCTATGACCCGGCTCGGGCTGACGTTTCCATGGGGGCTCTGGATTTGCCCAATTATGTGCTGACCATGTTCGCCTCGGTCGATGAAGTGCGTGAAGGGCTTGAGAAAATTCGGGTTGTGCCCATTCCCGAGCCTGCACTCGGCGGACCGCCTCCGGTACATTTCACCATCGTCGACAAGAGCGGAAAGGCCATCGTCGTCCAGTATCTTGAAGGTGAGTTGACTGTTTTCGACAACCATTTGCGGGTGTTGACCAATTCACCATCCTTCGACTGGCATATGACCAATCTTCGCAATTACATCAATCTGTCCGCAGTGGCCTTGCCCACCAAAAAGATCGAGGACCTTGATTTCTCTCCTGTCGGCGGAGGAAGCGGTTTGCTGGGAATTCCGGGTGACTATACCCCCCCTTCCCGATTCGTTCGGGCTGTGGCCTATTCGCAGACCGCGAGAAAAACGAAGGATGGCGACGAGACCGTGTATGAGGTCTTCCGCGTTCTCGACAATTTCAACCTGCCGGTGGGGTCTGCCGAAGGTGCGAATGCCGACCCGAATCTGCTGAAGGGGATGCGGAGTGCGACCTTGTGGACAACGGCGGCGGACACGAGAAATCTCAAACTCTACTATCATACGCAGCATAACCGCAAAGTGCGCATGGTCGATCTGAAGAAGGTCGATTTTGCGCCAACCGGAAAGGGATTTCAGCGCTTTCCGTTGGATCGGGAAAAGGCTCAGGATATTGAGGACGTCACTCCCCGCTAGTATTCGGGAAGCTACGTAGACCGAGCGGGCTGCATCAAGAGATGCAGCCCGCTTTTTGTCTTTTAATCTGCGTGACAGCCTCTACTTGTCCTCCCAACTTTGCAGTTCCACGATGTTTCCTTCGGGGTCGGCGAGATATTGGACTGTGAGGACGCGACCGTCCGGGTATTTCTGCGAGATGAGCTCGCCCACGGGGGAGCCGCCGTGGGCCATGAAGGTTGCGGCGGTCTTGCTGACGTCTTCCACCAGAAAGGCGATGTGCCCGAAGCCGGGATTGTTCGTGGCGACGGGTGGTCGTTCCGGGCTTTGGTTGTACTGGAATATCTCCAGAGTCGGGCCGCTGTCGCCCCAGCCCGGCAGGCGCAGGTGCATGCCGACTATGTGCGTGCCCTTCAAGCCGGTTACGGCGTCGATCCATTCTCCTTGGAGATTGCGTTCCGGCGAGGCCGGGGTGCAGCCCAGAGCTTCCTGATAGAAATCTGCCAGCCGCTTCCAATCTCTGGCCACGATGTTTGTGTGAACGAATTTCATGGGGGCCTCCTGACGCGATCCCGTTGAACTTGTGGCAAATGGGGTGTCATCCTTTCGAATCCGACATCCTTGCAACTGGTTTCCGTTTTTCATTCCTTCCTTTTCCAGTCCGCGTCAATCCTCCTTGCTGTTTTCCTTTGATCCCTGTTTCGCCCGCTGGCCGTCCGGAGCGAAATCCCGGGGTATGGTGGTTCGAATTCATTTCCATGACCATTCAAGGAGGAAAGCATGAACCCCTACAGTTGCGAAACGTGTTCGGACCGGACGGGCAGAATTGTCGGGAAGCGGGAAACCGTTGCCGGAAATTCTGTCGAATGGGCATATGATTACGACAAGGCCGGGCGACTGACCAAGGCCCGTCTGGATGGCAAGGTCGTCTGCCAGTGCTGGTATGACCGCGAGGGGCGCCGGGCGCGCGATCATTTCCCTCTGACAGTGGGGCCGAACATGCGGGATTACGCCTACACGCCGGACAATCGGCTGACTCGGGCTGGCAACAACAGCTACACGCATGACCGTTCGGGATTCCGCGCCATCTGGAATTCCGGCGGGCGATTTGCGCTTTATATCTATGCCCCGGACTATCGGCTTCTCAAGGTGGAGTTGCCGAACGACAGGATTGTGCTGGAGTTTGATCATGACGCGCAGGGACGGCGGAGTTGCAAGCGTCGCAACGGCGTTGTGGTCGAGTCCTGTTCATGGCTTGATTTTCTGCGTCTGGCCGGATTCCATGACGGTGAATTCGGCTATCGTTTTCTTTATGATGAAGGCGAACGCACGCCGCATGCCATGCAGCGTGAGGACGGGGCCGAGTTTCATCTCCATTATGATCAGGTCGGCAGTCTGCGGGTTGTTGCCAATGTTGACGGCAGGGTGATACAGGAAATCCTGTACGACCCGTTTGGAGGAATAATCAAGGATACCAACACGTCATTGCGTATCCCCATCGGCTTCGCCGGTGGGCTCCACGATCGGGAGCTTGGCTTTGTCCGCTTCGGCTGGCGCGACTACGATACCTTCACGGGCCGCTGGACCGCGCCCGATCCCATTGGAAACGCGGGTGGCGACCCGGACTGGTACGGGTATTGTCTGGATGACCCGGTAAACGGCGTGGACCCGAGCGGGTTGTTTGATGCGGAGCATGACAATGAAGACCGCATTGGTTCGTTGAAAAATATCTTGAAGGGCGGAGCTGTGGGGGCGGCGAGCGGAGGACTGTTGGGGGCAGGCATTGGCAGTGTAGTACCCGGAGCCGGAACGCTTGTCGGCGGAACTGTTGGTACCGTTACGGGCTTTGGGAAAGGCTTGGTCGATGGTGTGCTGGCTGAAGGTATCGACAAATCAAGTCTGTCGCCTTCACAAAAGGATGTTTTACATATGCTGAATTCTCTGGTGCCATAGGAAAGAGTTGAAAATGATATTAGTGGAACAGAGAGGGTGTTGTGCTTAAGACAAACAGGCAAAGAGGAATTGCTTTGGGAATAGTTGCCATTTTTTCTCTATGTTATGATATATTGGAAAGGCATACAGTAGAGAGCTTTGTTTTTTCAACTGTTTCTTCGACTCTTCCTGCTGCAATAGGAGCTTTGTGGTTGTTCTTCAGGAAGAAGCCTGTGGAGAAAATGAGTGAGCAGTAATGTTCTTGAATTAATGTCTTTGGATTTGTTTGTGAACCGCGCGATATTTGTTGGGAAACATGAGCAGCGTTTGATAAGGGCCTGGCACCCATGACTCGGGCGGGAGTTGCTGGCGCCGCTGCCAGAAGTGGCTATGACTGCTACAAAGAAGATTTCGGGAAATAATGTGAGAGTAAAAGCGTGTGAAATTTTCATGGCCGTTATTATGTCGGCTCATGGAATAGGTATGATTGTGCCCCGAGATTTTAGTTACAGTGGGCAACCTTTGAATGGGTAGCTTACATATATGCAGCTATTGGTTTGTCAATTGTGCATTTTGCATGGTCTATTCGGCGTACAAAGAAGCATGATGAAAAAATAGACGAATGAAAAGGATCTGGATGAGCCGTTGGATTCAGCTCATCTCGCCAGTTTTTTCAAACATCCGTGTCGTCACGCACCAATAAAAGTAAAAATGCAAGCTTATAGCCATTTTTAATGGTAGCAATATTTTTTACTATAGTAATGGATTGGGAGCTGGGAAATATATATGGATAAAAAAATAACAAACGGGTACAATACTATCCTTTTTGGTGTGTTTTTTCTTTTTCAATCTGCTAAATCACTGCTGGAATACAAAGATGAGAGTGGCATTGTCATAGACAAAATGTTCGAGTCTGAATTTGCGATGAGTATGATGGCTATTATCATATTGTTTGTTGTGTCATCAGCAATAGGCGTATGGATAATAAAATCCTTTTGGGAGCGTCTTATTTCTCGAATTTTTCATGTTCGGAATTTGAACACCTGTGAAGCCATCAGCATTTTGCTTGTTATGCTGATACTTTCAGTGAATTAGATGAAAGTATGATGCTTTTTGCATGATGTTGGTGAAAGGGACTCTCAATGTTACAGATCGTCCGAAAATATGCTGTGCACATTTTTTTCGTATCCGTAGTCATGACGATTTCAAGGATCGTCTTTTGGAAATCTTTTTCCCGGTGTTGTGGCTGGCCCTTTCCCTGTTTTCTGCCGGATTCTATTTTTCCTCCGCTTCCCTTTGCAGTTCCGCCATGGTCTGCCTGAGGCCGTGGTTGATTTCCACCTGCGGGGCATAGCCGTGGGCGCGGAGGCGGGATATGTCCGCAAGGGAGCGGTGGATGTCGCCTGGGCGGGGCAGGGTGAAGTCGATGGGCGCGGTTGATCCGGCAATGGCGCGAGCCTGCATGGCAATGCCCACGATGGATGTCTCCTCGCCGCGCGCCACGTTGTAGATGCCGGAAAGCTGTCCCTCGCCCGTGATGCCTGCGGCGAGCAGATAGGCGTTCACCACATCGGACACATAGACGAAATCCCGGGTCTGGGTGCCGTCTCCGTAGATGAGAATCGGCTGGTGCGCGATGCTCCGGTTCATGAAGATGGAAACCACGCCCGAATAGGGACTGGACGGGTCCTGCCGCGGACCGAAGATGTTGAAGCAGCGCAGGGACGCGCCGAACCCGCCCTCGGCAATGTGGCGCGAGGACAGGAATTTTGCCCTGCCGTAGGGGCTGAGCTGGCGGGTTTCGTCCGTGGCGTGCTCCTCCTTCAGGGGCAGGGCCGTGGCATCGCCGTATTCCGCTGCCGAACCTGCAAAAACGAATTTCCCGAAATCGAGTTCCCGCGCCTGATCGTGCAGGGTGCGCGTGGCCTCCCAGTTCACGGTCATGGTTTCCTGCTCGTGCTCCATGGAATAGGGCACGCTCACGATGGCGGCCAGATGGTACACTTGGGAAAGGTTGGGATGCTCGTCCCTGAGCCGGGGCAGAAGATCGGGTTCGGTGATCGAGCATTCATGGAAATGAAAGTCGGGGTTGCCCGCGAAGCTTGCCATGTTGCGGCGGCGACCGGAAAAGAAGTTGTCCACGCCCACAACGACGTGCCCCAGCGCCAGCAGTCTTTCCGCAAGGTGACTACCCACGAATCCCGCGCATCCCGTAACAAGGCATGTTCTTTCGGGCATGTGCGCCCTCCCGATGCCGTCAGGCTATGGGTTGTTCCGCAAACGTGATGAATTCGAGATCGTCCACGGTTTTTTGGAGCATGTAGAAGGCGGTGATCAGGGCCATGAGGCAGGAGTAGCAGTAGCCGTATCCGTAGTACTGGAAGCCCCAGAGCGTGGAAATCCAGCTGAGAATGCCATTGCCGAGGAGAAAGACCGCAGTGACCACGAGCACCTTGCGCCGCTGGTCGAAGTAGAAGAGCACGATCACGGCCATGGACAGGAGCACCTGAAGAAATGCGCCGATCAGGCCGACGCGGAGCAGGGGAACCTGCATGGGCATGAGCTGGGCCAGGTCCACCAGCGCCGGGGCGAACACCAGGCAGAGCAGGGTGATGGCGCCCTGAATGATGAAGACCTCGCGCATGCTTTCCCGCAGCATTTCGATCATGCCTTTCTTTTCCATGAGTATCAGTTTCAGGGATTTGTGGGCCATGATTTTTGCGTAGTAGTCCCGGTAATGCTCGTAGAATTTGGTTTCGATCTTCATCAGGAATATGGCCATGGTGGGCACGATGCTCAGATAGGCGAAAAAGATCGGCCCCTCGTAGAAATCGTGGGTGCGGAACCATGGAAAGATCACGCGGGAGTCCGGAGCGAACCAGAACACCATCTTGTCGATCCAGATGGCGAGGTTGAATCCGAATCCGATGGCGGCAAGGTCCCAGTATTTGGCCATGTACCGGACCAGCTGCATGTCGATCACGTTTTCCGGCGGAAATTCCGAAAGGAGCCGGGCGAGTATCCAGAAGAAGATCACGCATTGGCCCAGCGTGTAGCCGATGAGGTAGCCGGTCAGGCCGAAGGGCGGATACAGGACCATGGCTCCGGCAATGCTGCATGCCGTGCCTGTGGCGAATGCATACACGATGTGCAGGTAATCCTTGACTGCGGACAGGGCGATCATGGCCAGCCAGATGGAGCAGATGACCAGAAACAGCAGCACGGCGCAGAGCTTGTAGAATGGCCCGACCTCGAATCGCCAGTAGATGGCGATGCCGATGGGAATCGCGGTCAGATAGACCATGAGCAGGGATGTGGAGAACGCGCTCAGGGTGGCGCGTTCCCTGCCCTCGTATATGCGGTCCGCCAGATAGCGCGTGAGCACGAGCTGAATCACGCCGACAAGGATCAGGGAAAAGCAGTAGTTGTAGATGATGGTGGATCGGAACACCTCGTGGCGCAGCACGGTGAAGCCCGGTCCTCGGAACAGGCCGAGAATGGACAGGCAGATCACGCTCATGAGCCACGGCCCGGACGAGACCATGGCCGCATACAGATAGGCGGTCAGTTCGCTCAGGTAGGAGTCCCTGTCCAGAATCTTTCGCAGCTCGAAACCTATGCCTGCCATGCCGTCACTCCATGTCCGGAAGGTCTTTGCAGGTGCGGTATATGTCCCGATAGCGGTCGTTCAGGTCGGATTCCCGGTAGAACTGCCTGACCCGTTTCATGCCCGCCTCGGACATGGCCCGCCATGTTTCCGGGGATTCCAGAATGGCGGAGATCGCCTCTGCCGTGGCAATGGGGTCCGCGACCTTGGTCACCAGACCGGACGGGCCCAGGGCTGCATCCTCTTCGATGCGTCCGGCCAGCAGTTCGCTGCACGCGCCCACGTCCGAGCACACGCACGGCACGCCAACGCAATTGGCCTCCAGCACCACGAGAGGCTGGGCTTCGGAAATGGACGTGAGCACGATCAGGTCCAGATTCGGCAGATAGTCGCGGATGTTGACCCTGCCCGTGTATTCCACGATGCGCTCCAGTCCCAGAGTCTGGGTCAGGTCGCGGCATTCCTCGTAATATTCCTCGTCCTCGTCCGTGGGACCCATGATGTACGCCTTGAGGTCCGGGCGTTTCAGGGAAACGATCTTCACGGCGCGGAGAAAGGTCTTCACGTCCTTGATGGGCACGACTCTGCCGATGAATCCGATGGCCCCGCCGCTGGGTTCGGGTGGAGTGCGGTCCGGGTTCATGGCGTTTCTGAAATAGTCGAGGTTGATGCCGTTGGGGATGATTTCGATCTTGGCCGGGTCCGCGCCTTCGGCGATTTCGAGCAGCCTGTTGCCCTCGTACAGGGTGATGATCCGCGAGGCATAGTCATAGGTGAGCTTGCCCAGACTTTCGAATATCTTGATCCAGAACTTCTGGAAGGTGCCGAGGTCGCGCTCCACCCGGATGCGCTGCTGGTCCCGGCTTTGTATCCATTCGGCCTGCGAGATCTCGATCTTGCGTTCCTTGACGTAGATGCCGTGCTCCGTGAGCAGCATGGGGCGTCTGCTGATGATGGAGGCTATGGAGCCGAGCAGCCCGGCATATCCCGTGGAAATGCAGTGGTAGACTCTGGCCTTGGGCAGGCCGCTCTGGAGCATGCGGAAAATGGGCAGATGCGTGAAGCGGTAGGTCCAGAAGTAGTCCAGAAACGAGTCCTGATTGTTGTTCGGGCCGTAGAGTTCCAGCAGAAAATCCCACGATCGGCGGCCGTGGAGCAGGTCTTCCAGCCGGATGGTGCCGCCCCGGAACAGCTTGATCATGTCGTGAATGATGGAAGGATCGCCGGATTTCATGCCGTAGTGGAATTTTCTGATGCGTTCGATTTCGCCTGGCTTCATGTCCCGGAACAGATGCGGTCTGCTTTGCACCGGGTCATGGACGTATACGACCTTGAAGTCGCGGAAGTTTTCCGGGAGTTCGTACTTGATTTCGCTTTTTTCCCTGGAACTGGCCAGAATGCATATTGCGGTGAAGTCGATGTCCGGCAGGCTGCGAATCAGATTGTGCACCCAGACCGAAACACCGCCGGACACGAAAGGATAGCTTCCCTCAAGAAGCAGACATACGTCGTGGACTCGGCTCATGATGCCTCCCCGGAAGAGGCCCAGAATGCATATGCCGTCCGAGCTGCCGGATTCTCCGATGGTTGCGGATCGGTTTCGCGCATGGATTGGACAAGGTGCCTGAGCTCCAGCATGTCGCCCTGCTCGAACTTGATGCGGCAGAGGCCGAGATAGGCTTCCATCATGCCTTTGCCCAGATTGAGCATGTTTGCGTAAAAGCCTTCGGCCACGAGAGGTTCTCCCCGTTCGTAGGCAAGGTCGGCCAGCATCAGGGTGAGTTCGATATCATCGGGTTTCGAGAACAGCACCCGTGTGCCTATTTCATAGGCCTGCGCCCAGTAGTGTTCGCGCATGGTCTGTTCGGGCAGGCCGGAATCGGCATAGTCGCGATAGGCCATGGCCAGAATGCGCAGGTCCTCGGGCTTTTCCGAGGCGGCCTTGCGTTCCGCCTCCTGAAGTGCGTCGATGCGCTTTTCCTCCAGCCGGGCAAGGGCCGTGTGGGCATAGAAGCGGACTTCCGGGGCGGGATCGGTCAGGCTGTTCTTGAGCATGCCCACGGCCTCGGCGGTTCCCATGCGTCGGAGCAGGTTGATGGCTCCGCGCTTCAGGTTCATGTCCTCCCCGGACATGATGTCGATGATGGGCTGGATGCTGATCTCCTCGCGCAGAATCTGCGCCGAGTCCTGTGTCTCGATGCGTTCCAGCAGGGTGTCGCCCCGGTATTCATGGCCTTCCATGTGCGTTGCCAATCCCTTGGATTCCAGCAGGATGTGTGCGCCCATGACCGAGAGCACCGAGCCGACGAGTCCGGCGAGAGGCAGGAAGAGCGTGAGTATCCCGCAGAGCTTCGGCAGGTAGTGGCCCAAACCGGCCAGCCCGCGCGGGCGTTTGCGGAAGATGAGAAAGGACGCCGCGGCGCAGATGTGCAGGAGCGCGGCTGCGGGCCATTTCACTGTCGGTACGAACAGGTCCGACCCCGCCACGTACAGGGCGAGGGATTCGAACAGCGCGGCCAATGCGGCCATGATCAGGAACCTGGCCGCTGCGCGTCTGCGGACTCTAGTTCTCAAATCGGACATAGCTGGTCTTGCGCGTTGCGTCTTCGTAGAGTTCCCCGGGCTTTTCCATGCCCGTGCGATAGGCGCTGAGTCCGGCGCGCAGGGAGCGGAGCGCCCCCATCCTGCCACTGGCCGGAAGCGCCTGAAATGCTCTGTTCAGGTTGCGCACCACCACTCGCGCGCCTTCCATGCTCGTGGTGGGCAGAAGCAGCACGAACGAACCGGGACGGTTGTTCAGGAACAGCAGATCGATGTTGCGTATGCTGCTCTTGAGCACCACGCTCATTTCCGCCAGCACGCTTTGCAGGTCGTCGGCTTCCAGCTCTTCGAGCCCCGGAAGGTCCAGAATGATCAGTGACAGGTCCAGATCGTACCGTCTGGCCCGGTTGAACTCCTCGTCCAGCCTTCGGTTCAGGTATTCGAAGCGGTAGGCGTCGATGACCTCGTCCGCGATGAGCTTGTCCCGGGTTTCATTGTAGAGCAGGGCGTTTTCCAGACTTGCGCCGCACCAGTCCGCGATCAGGGCGGTCATCTGGATGGCTGTGGGCGAAAATTTCACGAACGGCATCTTTTCCACCACCACCACGCCCATTACATGCTTGTCGTCCGCCGTGGTGATGGGGGCGGCGATCAGGGTGGAATCGGGGGCTCCCTGGTCCAGCAGTTCCATGTTCAGGGATTGGGGCTTGCCCGTGGTCACGGCCTTGACGATCATGCTTTCGGCCTGATCCAGCGGGATGGTCTCGGGTACGATCCGATCCGGGGCAACCTGTGCGCCCCGGAGCACGAGCGTGTTGTCCTCCCTGATGAAGATGGTGCTCTCGTCCGCATGCACGTAATCCTGAAGCAGATCCAGAATGGCGGAATAGATTCCCTCGGCATTGAGCGTGCGCAGGGACTGGGTGGCCTCGTACAGTGTGGCCAGCGTGTGCTCCTGCGACACGATGCGGGTGTCCACCTCTTCCTTGGCCTTGCTCAGGGCTTCGTATTGTTCGCGCTGGCGGTCGCAGGTGGAACGCAGTTCGTCCCGTTCCGTCCTGAGTTCGTTGAGTTCGGAAATCTGAAGCTGGCGGATTTCGCCGAGAATGGCCCCCACCGAGATCAGGAGCAGAGGCTTGCCCCATACGTCGAACGAGGTCGCCTCGACAATGGAGACGTCCGGAATGGAGATGATCTTGAAGCCGAAATACGCGAGACCGGAGATCAGTCCGGCCATGAGCCCGCCCGTGAAGCCGTAGCGCACGGCAATGGGGACGACCACGAGCCAGTAGGGATGCGGGGCCACGTCGATGAACCCGGGATTGGCCCGATAGAACAGCATGTTGACCACGGTGATGATGCCGAGGCCCAGAAGCGCTTCCACGAGAAAGATTCTTCTGGCGTCCGAACGCCCCCCCCTGTGCAGCATGGCGGCTCCCTTGTCAGAACACGATACTGATCGATGAATTCAGGGTTCGGGAAATGCCGCCTCCGGCATCTCCGCTGTCCGAGGTGTATTCGTACCCGGACCTCCATTCCACCCTATCATGGAGTTTGACAATTAATCCACCGGACCAGAAAAAAGTTACCTGAGGTTTGAACTGGTCCTTGCGCGCTCCGCCGGAGAGCGTGTAGCCGAGAAAGGGGGTGAGGGAGTGTTCGTGAAAGGCCGAGAGCGTATGAACTGCCTCGGATTTCAGGAAATCCACAGGCGTGTTCGCGTCGTTTTCATAGTCGAAATTGGTGCGCAGAAACGAGTATGTGAGGTAGAGGCCGGGCTGATCGGAAATCTTTTTGGTCAGGGCGAACTCCACGCCCTTTCGTCTTCCGTAGTCCGTGCCGTCATCTATGCCGTAGTCCTGGACATAGGCATCGAGGCCCATTCCCCAGGAGTCGTTGAAAAAGCCTTCGTACCGGAATCGGGCGCGATTGAAGGTCATGTGCCGGGCCGCGCCCTCCACGGAATCGTAATAGGGCTTGCTCCGTTCGTACATGATCACGGTCTGGCCGCCAAAGGACGGGCGGTAGCCCAGCCCGGCCTCCTGAGCAAAGCCGTGCGAGCCGTCGTCGTGAACCCCCAGCCCGAGAATCACGTCCCAGTCCTGATTCACGGTGCGGGTGACGCGTGCCCAGCGGTCCCAAACCGTGCGGTCAACGCGTTCGGCTCCGTCATCCGCCTTGCGGTGAATCTGGCCCATGGTGACGCCCAGTTCCAGACGCGTGGGCGCATCCGGGTGCATGGAAAATTTCACGGGCCAGAGCCGGTACCAGCCTGTTGTCTGGTCCACGTGGGACACGCCCATGTCAAGGCGTGGCCTGTGTTCCAGCAGCAGGGTGCGGAGCGCTTCGGATGCGTCCGCATTGTCCGGGTCCAGTTCCAGTGCGTGGGAAAAGTCGTTGATGGCCCGGGACCAGTCGCCCGCATCCTGTCGCGTGAATGCGGAATCCACCAGTGCCGCGCCGGATTCCGAGCGGATTTGCAACAGGGAGTCGTAGAATCGGACGCTTTCCTCGTACTGCCCGGCCCTGGCGCGCAACGTCCCCATGAGCCGCAGTCCGTCCGGCGAGGCTGGATCACCCCTGAGCCAGTGGCCGAGCGTGGTCAAGGCCTTTTCGTAATCCCCGCGGTCGATGAGCAGCTCCACATACAGGGAGAGGATGTCCGCGTCGCCGGGGCGGTCCTTGAGGATGTGTTCATACAGGGCAATGGCCTTGTCGAGGTCCCCGGTCTGCGTCAGGATTCTTGCCCGGGCCACGCGCGGATCATCGCCTTCCACTACAAAGGGATATGTCTGAGGCGGCTGATTATTTCCGATTGCAAGAGGATACGGATTCTCCTCGTCCGTGGCCGCCCGTGCCGGGCCGCTGAAGACGAGCATCTGTCCGAGCAGGAGAATGAGAAAAATCGGAAACAGTCTTCGCATAGATGGTTGTCGATTATGGTTTTCGAAACTGTGTAGCCCGCTTTTGCTCGGCAAGCAACCGTTCGGCTGTTTTTGACTGGCGCAGGGCAAGGGACGGTTTGCCTATCCTGCCGTAGAGTTCGGCCAGCCGAAGGTGGGCATCGGCATCCCCCGGGTATTTCTTCAGATAGCTGCGGAAGGCTCGTTCCGCTCGATGTTCCTGTCCGTAATCCGCGTAGGCAATGGCCATTCCCTTCATGGCCCGGATGTCGCCGGGAACCAGCCTGAGCGCGCGGTCGAACATGTCCGCCGCGATTTCCGCCATGCCCAGATACAGGGACTCCGATCCGGCCAGAATCAGGAATTCCGCGTTGTTTGCCTGTGCCCGCGCCAGTTGGCGGAACAGTCTGCGGGCCTTGCGCCCCTTGCCAGTCAGGGCCATGGCCCGTGCCAGTACCAGTGCGCCGCGCGGCTGCGAGTCGGTTGCGTCCGCATACTCGGCCAGCAGGTTCAGCGCGCGTTCGGGCTGGCCTGCATTCACATGGGCTTCGGCAAGGAAAATCCGTTCCTCTTCGGTGAGTTGGCGTTTTCGAGCCAGTGTTTCATAATATTCGATGGCCTTGGCAAAGTCGCCGCCTGCTGCCTGGGCTTCGAGCATGGCAAGGGCTGCGTCTTCGTCCGCAGGGCGAATGCCTGCGGCCCGGCGGAAATAGCGCAGGGCCTCGGGAGGTAGTCCCGCGCCCAGAAAGGCCCGGCCCGTGCGCATGGCCAGATCGAAATTTCGGGGGCTGGCGTCGGATTGGGGGGCAAGCAGGCTTGCGGCCACGTCCGGGCGGTCCGTGTATTCGGCCAGCCTGATTTTCGCGTCCCGATATTTCGAGGAGTCCGGATGGTCCTCGAAAAGCTGGCTGAACAGGTGGTACGCCTCTTCGTTCAGGCCTGCGCTCTCGGCGTACACGGCCCATTTTTCCAGGAGCGCGCGATTGTGGCGGATGTTTTTGGCAAACACGCGCATCAGGTCGGCCAGCTTGACCTTGTCTCCTTCGGACGCGTGAATTTCCGCGGCATAGAATGCCAGTTCCCGATCCTCGGGGCGCAGCTCGCGCGCCAGAAAGACCGCGTCGCGAAACAGGGAGGCCTTTCCGGAAAACGAGGCCACCTCGATCATGCGCATGATGCGGGCCTTGTCCCTGCCGGTCAGTTCCACGGCCCGACGGAACAGGGGGTATGCCTGTGCCGGAGGCCGGGTCCACAGGCTGACTTCACCGGCCAGTTCCGTGAGTTGCAGGCTGTCCGGGAACAGGCGGCGCACCGTGGCCACGGCCTGCGTGACAGGTTCGGCTTTGCCCGTGTAGCCTGCGTATTCGAGCATGCGTCGGGCATCGTCCGGCGCCTTGGTCTTGAGCACGATCTTTCGAATCAGGCCGTACGCCTTGTCCGGTCGGTCTGCCGCATTGTAGCTGTCTGCGGCCGCACGCACGATTGCCGGATCGTCGGGCCGATAGCGCAGGGCCAGCGTCAGGGCGTCCAGCACCAGAGCCGGATCGTCCGTTGCCCCGGCCGCGTCGATGAGCAGGGACAGATCGTCCGGGCGGCCGTCGCGTTTCACGGCCACTTCGCGCAACAGCGGATACGCGTCCCCGGCCTGCTCCAGCGCCAGATATATTTCCCCGCGCGTGCGCAGCATGGCCGGGTCGGTGATGTCGAACCGTTCGGATTGTTCGGCCGCGGCTTCCAGTGCTTCCCGGCTGCCCGAGAACAGGGCCGCGTTCAGAAAGGCGTGCAGATACTGCGCTGCATCGGCCATGGTGTTCATGAAGGTGCGGAGCACGGCCACGGCGCGTTCGAACATGCCGCCTTCCATGTACACGCTGATCAGGTCGCGCCGGATCTGGCTGTTCCCGGGATCGCGTTCGGAAAGGTCTTCAAGAGCGCCTGCCGCAACCTCGTAGTTGCCGGCGTCGCGTCCGACCTGAGCCAGAGTCTGTATGACCTCCAGATTGTCGGGCTGTTCCGCGCGGATTTCGGTCAGCAGGGGCAGGGCGTCGGCGTATCGTCCGTTCCAGCGCAGGACCGAGGCGAGGGCCAGCCGTGCGGTGGCTCCGCCCCGGGCCGTATCCAGACGGGTGGCAAATGCCCGGCCCATGTCCAGATTGTCCGTGGCCATGTACAGCTCTCCGGCCCAGATCGCGAACTGTTCCACGTCCGGCCCCGAAGGTTCTTGGGTTTCCAGCCTGTATCGTTCGTCGAGGATGAAGAGCCGCTGCATGAGAAAGTCCTGATAGGGAGTGGATTCGTCATCCAGCTCCAGAGCCGCGAGTCGATTCAGGTCCGGGGCAAGGGCCCTGATGAATCGGGGAGCGCCCTCTGTCTTTTCCTCGGCCGTCATCCCGATGAGCCGGGCAATGGCGCGGTATTCCTTTTCCCGTTCCCCGAAGTAGCGGTAGAACCCGACGAGCTTGCGGTAGATTTCGGCAGTGGGTCTTACCTCGGCAATGCGTTCGTACACGTTTGCCGCCTGCATGGGCTGGACGTTCCATTCCCGGTATTGCGCCAGTGTGCGGAGTGCGTTCAGGTTGTGCGGTTTCTGCCGCAGGGCCTTTTCCAGCGCGGTGATGGCCTGATCCGGCCTGCCGAGCATGAAATTGATTTTCGCGGCCTGAAGCAGCAGGGCGTAGTTGTCCGGATCATCGTGCAGCACCTCTTCCATGACCGAGGCTGCGGTGGTGATGTCTCCGCTGTCGAGATAGAGCTGGATCAGGTCGCGCCGGAACGGAAAGGCGAGCAGGGAGGCCGTGATCACGGCGGCCACGAAGCAGAGCACCTGCCAATGGCGGACGTTCATTGCCGCACCAGTTCAAGCGTGCGCGTGGTGACTTCGGGAATGCGCAGCTCGCCGTTTTCGTGCGGAACGAGCTTGAGCATCCGTTTGCCCGTGTCCACATGGAACATGGTTCCGGGCTTCAGACCGCCCAGCACGATTTCTCCTGTGCCCCAGCCCGAGTAGTCCACCTGAATCACGCTGCCCGTGCTGCGGATTTCCGAAATCCGGCCTGTGGCGCGCTTGAGGTGCGGCGTGTCGTTGATCGTGTCCGGTCCACCGAGCGCGATCACGGCCCTTTCGGTTCCGGGCTTGAGATGCACGAACAGACCTTCGGGCTGTCTGTCGAATCCCAGCACATTGCGGCAGTGCGATAGGTCAGGCACCTTGTCGGTCCGGTCGAAGCGCACGGTCAGGCAGTCGCCGTAGTCCGAGACGATCCACGCTCCGTTTCGGGCGCGTGCGCATTTCGCCTTGATGAATCCCTGAACCATGCGGATGTAGTCCGAGGTGAACATCCAGGCCACGGGCTGTTTCAGGGCCCAGTCGTACACGTCCTTCAGTGCCTGCAGGGAGGCGATCTTTTCCGCGCTGTAGAAATGGTAGTAGATGTCGATGGGCGAAATGCGGCGCGGAAAGCCGGTGCGGGCCATGGTCGTGGTTATGGAGCGGAATCCGAAGAACGGCCCGGTCCAGAGGTCGGTCAGGATGTTTTCGTTGGCCTGTCCCGTGAATATCTGATGGCGACCGTCCATGTTGCGATAGAGCGGGGCCACGTTGAAAAGGGAGTTTCGTTCCGCGTCCATGACCGTGTCTCCGCCGTTCATGTTCAGGAGCCCGGCCTTGTCGCTGATGGCGATCTGCTGTGCCGTGGGGCGGCAGTCCCCGGTCCAGAGAGTGATCCGGCAGGGCTTGCCCGGGGGGCAGAGTTCCCGGGTGATGTATGCGGCTGATTCCACGATCTCCCTTTCCGCGTTCAGGGAGTAGTCGTCGGTCGTGAATGCGTTGAGTTCGTATCCCTTGACTTTTTCCGTACGCAATTCCGGCCGCCAGTAGAACGGATGCGTCCATGAATGGGATGCGGGCTCGATGTTGGGCAGGGAAAAGATGTCCCTGGCCAGTGCTGCCAGTTCGTCGGTTCCCGCATTTTCCGGATTGACCTCGGCCACGATCACGGAGGCCGTGATGGGCACGTCGTATCGGGTCAGTATTTGGTCCCGGATGACTTCGGCGCAGTTCTTGTGCTTGTCCACCTCGGTCCAGCCTGCGAATCCGTCTGCGTCGATATGGGAAAAGGCCGCGCGCAGGCCGTTCAGCGTGGCGGGGGTCGGAGCGGGATGACCTTGCAGGCCGAGGCCCTTGCGCAGCAACGTGAACGGATCGAGATACCATTGCCGCTTGAACGTGACCGGGTCCTGCCAGTGGATGTATCCGCTCAGGGCGAATGCGCCGTGGTTCGTGACCGCGATTACGGAACTGGAGGAATCCGCCACCTTGTCGCGGCTGACCGAAACCCATGCCTCGGCCTCGCCTGCGGGGCGGATGTTGATGTGCATGGGCGGGAATTCCGGCAGCTTGCGTTCGAATTCCGCCAGTTCTTGGTTCACCTTGTCGTATCGCAGCGAAAACGAGGCCGTGGTCTGCCCCGGCGCGTAATCCAAGCCGAGAGCCGCGAACACCTGTTTCGGCAGCTTCGGGTCCACGTCCTGTCCGCCGGCCTCGATGGTCCCGAGGTAGCCCAGCACGATCAGGCGGACACCGTTTTTCATGTGTTTGAGCAGCCAGCGCAGATATTCGTCGGCATTGGTTATTTCGTCGGCCACGAAGACCGAGATCACGCCCCGGTATTGCTGCATGGCTTCATCCCCGGGCAGGGGCTGTCTGGCAAGGTCCAGATAATCCGTGGTGCAGCCGAGATGGTTGGCTGGCATTTGCAGGCCGAGGCGGAACAGGTTGGTTTCCGCGTCCACGCCCTGCGAGCTGTCATACACGGCAAGCACGGCGCGTTTGACCGGGACGAGTCCGTCCCCGGCATGGACGCAAGGAAGAAACGTCAGAAGCGTCGTGATGGCGATCACGCCCAATGCAGCGGCAATTCGGCCCTGTTGCATGCCTTTTCCCTCAAGCTGTTGCCGGGTCAGGGTACGCGCGTGGCAACAAGGTCTGCGACCATGTCACGGCACGCTTCCTGACATATCTGATTCAGGGAGATGCGGTACCAGCCCGAGGAACGCGACGAACTGGCCGCCCACAGGATTTCCCCGGTATCCACGTCCAGCATGCGCAGATTCATTCCGGCGGCCGGGTTCTGGTCGATGCCGCGCATGTAGCGGTATTCCGACACGGACCCGAATATGACCAGTCCCGCGCCGAGGTCCTTGCCGATGCGCCGGGCCACGGCCGAGGTCATGACGAAATCCAGATCGGTCTCGTCATCCAGAATTCGTTCGATGATGGCGGTGCGTTCCAGAATGGTGAATTTCCCCGTGGCGTACAATTCCGTGGTCAGAATGTCGCCTACGGCGCGGCCGGCCTGCGGGTGCGCGGTCAGGTTGACCAGCGGCAGCACGGCAAGCTTCTTCCCGAAATGACCTGTTGCCGAAGGGTTGTTGCATGCGACTGGCGGTACGAACCGCCGCAGGCCGCAAGCAGCCATGCAAGGCACAGACAGAGCAGGGCGAGTCGTTTCATCATGTCTCCCATGTCCCGAACCGGGATGTGTACTTGTGGCCTGCGGATGACTTTTTTCCCCGAAGGCCGTAGGTTGCAACAAGAGGATTCTCGGTATTCAATCACATATGAAGTGGAAAAATACAATACGCAAAGGGGGGCGGGCATGATTTTCGAGCATCGGGAGAGCCTGTTTCTGGCCTTTCTGCTGGGGGGGAGTCCTGCTTCTGGCCGCGAGTTCGGCGAGTGCTGCGGACAATGCCGGAAAAGCCTCGCCCCGTCAGAGGCTGGCTTCGGCGCGAACGTGGGGCTATTGGCTTCAGGCTCCGGATCTGAATGCGCTTGGGCGGGCCGGGCTTGATCTCGTGGTGGTGGACTATTCCCGGACCGGCAGGGACGAGGATCGGTTCACGCGTGAGGAGATCGCCGGGTTGCGGGATGCGGGCACGCTGGTGCTGGCCTACTTTTCCGTGGGCGAGGCCGAAACCTATCGTTTCTACTGGGAAGAGGAGTGGGCCGATGATCCGCCCGGGTTTATGGGACCGGAAAACCCGGACTGGCCCGGGAACTTCAAGGTCCGGTACTGGAAACGGTCGTGGTGGACCGTGCTCAAGGCGTATCTGGACCGCATTGCCGAGGCCGGGTTCGATGGCGTGTATCTGGATATCGTGGACGCGTACTGGTTCTGGGGCTCGCAGGACGACTCCCTGACCATGCGCGCGGACGACATGGTTCGGCTGATCGGGCGCGTGGCCAAATACGGGCGCAAGGCCGCGGGCCGGGATTTTCTGGTGGTCATGCAGAACGGACTGGGCATCGTGGAGCACGCCTCCGAATCCCGGCAGCGCGATCTGCTGGCGAGCATCGACGGGGTGGGCGTGGAAAGCCTGTTCTTCAACACCACGGCAGAGGATGCGGCCTATCGCATTCGGCTGCTTGCCCGTTATGCGGAGCATGGCAGCAAGCTCATGAACGTGGAATACGTGCCTGCCGCAGACATGGAGCGGTATTGCGTGGACGCGCGGGGAACCGGGCTGCCCATGCTGCTGTACCGGGCCGATCCGGATCGGATGCTGGACGAACTGGTTCCGCAGAAATGAAAAAGCGGCCCGGCGCATGGTGTGCCGGGCCGCATGACTCGTTGGACTATTTGTAGATGATGGTGCCCACATGCTCGCCGTTCAGGGCGGCGGAGATGTGTTCGGGATGGCGGAGGGCGTCGATTATCTGGAATTCCTTCAGGCATTTCGCGTTCTTCAGGAACGTGAGCACCGGGCGTTCCACGATCAGGTCATCCAGGTCCATGGCAATGAGTTCGTCCACGTGGATGCGGTCGAAATACTTCAGCGCATCGATGTCTTTCGCCTTTTTGGGGTCGTTTTCGTACAGCCCCTTTTCATCCTTCAGGTAGATCAGGGATTTCGCGCCGATGTTTTCGGCCAGCAGAAATGCGCCCGAGTCGGTGCGGTGCGGCGGGATGGACCCGAGTTCCGCGGGATGCTCGAAGAATCCGTAGGGCGGGATGCCGTAGGTGATGGGCAGGTAACCGAGCTGGCAGTACATGGTGAGCTGTTCCAGATGGTCGCCGTGGCCGATCTTCACGCCCCCGTGCTTGGCCAGCAGCACGGAGAGCATTTCCGCGTTCTGCCACGACACCTTGTCCCCGAGTTTGGACAGCACGCCCGTGGGCATGCCGAGGTCCACGCCGATGTTGTAGACGTGGCGGGCGCGGGTGCCACCGCCGGTCATCAGGATGAGCTTGTGCTCGTCCTTGGCCCTGATCAGCTCGTCCAGAATGGGCAGCAGGGCCTTGGCGCCCCGGTCCATGATGGACTGCCCGCCGATCTTGAGCACGTTCACGTCCGGCTGCATGCGGAAATACTCGTCCGCCTCGGTCTTGCGAAGCAGGTCCTTGCCCACCAGGGATTCGCCCATGAGCGGAGTATCGATGTGCAGCCTGCCTTTTTCTTCCTGTTCCTTGATGAGCTTGCCCATATTGTTTTCCTCTGAGAGTTGAAGTGACGTTTTCAGGGACCTTCATTCGACAATAGATCATTTGGTCGAGGAAGGTGCAACCACGTTATACGGTGAAACGGTCCGACCTGAGCAGGTAGTGCAGGCAGATGCCCACGGCGAATCCCCAGGCCAGATTGGCGGCCAGAGCAATGCCCAGCATGACTGCCACCACGAACATGTCCTGTCGCTCCTCCATGTCCCGGACGGTCATGGCGAGTTCGGCTCCGGCAAAGATGAGGAGCACGCCGAGCGCGCCCAGCGGGATCAGGTGCAGCACGGCCACGGCCCCGGTTCCGAGGAGCAGGGCCAGAACCACGAACATGGTTCCCACGATCAGGTTCGAGCCGTTGGTGCGCGCGCCGAAACGATAGTGCGCGGCCAGTCCCCCTGCGCCGTGGCACAGGGGCATGCCCCCGATCAGCGCGGCCAGCACGTTGGCCAGCCCCATGCTCACGCACAATGCGCGGTCCGTGACCCGCGATGCCTGCTCGCCGAAGTATTCATGGCTCAGGTCGCGGTTGGCGATGACCGCATTGCCCAGCGTCATGGGCACCTGCGGCAGGACAAGCACGAGCAGGGCCAGAGAAAAATCCGGACCTTCGGGCAGGCCAAAGGGCAGGATGTCGGGCAGATGCAGGCCCGGGGAAACCTTGGCCAGTTCCTGCCATGCTCCCAGTGCCCCGCCGACCAGTGCGCCTACGCCCACCACCACGATGCCTGCCGGAAATCGCCTGTTGTCCAGCAGAAACAGGGTGGCTACGCCGAAGATCGCGCCCATGATCAGGCTCATGGGAATCGGGCCGAGGTGCTGCATGGCCAGAAAGGGTTCAACGGCCTGTCGGCTCAGCTGGAACGCATGGGTGCCCATGACCAGCGACACGCCCTTGGCCAGCAGAAGTACACCCGTGGTGAGCTGCACGCCGCGGATCACGCTTTTGGGCGTGAGCCGGGAAACGCGGTCCACCAGTCCCGTCAGACCGAGAATCAGCAGGGTCGCGGCCAGAAGAATGCCCGAGGCCGTGATGCTCTGCGGACTCAGGGTCTGGGCAATGGCATAGGCCGAGACGACCTTCATGGGCTGTACGGCCACGGGAACGCGGAAATACATGCCCGCGGCAATGTAGTAGAGCCCCACGGAGAGAAACAGTCCGGTAGGGGACAGGCCGTTCATCATGATCATGGCAAAGGCGAGAGGCAACAGGGTTCCGAGGTCTCCCACGGCTCCGGCCCATTCCATGCGGTTGAATCGTGCTGTCATGTCGGCTTCCAGTGTTTTTTTGAGGACTGTTTGACAGAAGTTCATTTTACTGACACGCTTTTTCAGAAAAACATGTTAGTAAAACTATCCCAACTGGTGTGGAATTGTCAATCGGTTCCTCGGTTGGAAATACAGGATACCACATGAAAGGTTTGCTGCAAAAGCTTCTGGAGCAGGCGGAGCGTGATGCCGAGGTCCGGGGAGTCGCCCTGTCCCGGGCGTTTTCCGTACCGGATGACGTGCCGTATCTGAATACGCTGCAACTGGCCGCTCTGGAAAAGGAGTTCCGCGACTGGGCGGAAAAGGCGGGCCGCCGCGATTTTCGTGCGTCGAGGAGGCGCATGCTGCTGCTGTTTCTGCTGCTTCGGCATACCGGAATGCGGTTGGGCGAAGCCGTGGCTCTGAACGACCGTGGCGACGTGGACGCGGAAGAAAAGCTGGTGCGTGTTCAGTCGGAGAAAAAGGGCGTTCGGGAAATTCCGGTGCCGCGTTCCCTGATCCGTGAACTGGAGCAGGCCGGAGCCGATTCGGATCTGAAGCCGTTCGCCGGACATCTGTTTGCGCTGGAGCCCGCACATGTGCGCAAGACCTGCTATGCCATGGCCAAGGCCGCCGGATTCGACAGAACGCTGGGCGCGCCTGGAATCCTGCGGCGGTCACGGGCCATCGAGATGCTGCGCGAGGGCATGCCCCTGCCTGTGGCCCATCGCCTTCTCGGCATGGCCGACGCGGGATTGCCGTCCCGGGTCATGGAGCTTTCCCCTTCGGACGTGACCCGGTCCGCGCAGTATTACCTTGACCGCGAAAACCGCAAGAAGACCAGCGCGCGCAACCGGTTCTACGGACGCATTGCCCGCATCAACCGGGGCGACATCCAGTCCGAGGTCGTTCTGGAGGCCTTGGGCGGCCATGTGCTGTCCTCGGTCATCACCAATGTCAGTCTGGACGGGCTGGCCCTGTCCGAAGGCGGTTATGCCACTGCCGAGGTCAAGGCGCCGTGGGTCGTGGTCATGCGTGCGGACAGCCGCCCGGATTCGGGCGCGGCCAACACCTTTGCCGGGCGCGTGACATCCGTGAACCGGGGCGCGGTGTCCACGGAAGTGGAGGTTGCGCTGGACGACGAAAGTTCGGTCTGTTCCGTGATCACCGAGGAGAGTCGCAAGCGGCTGGACCTGTCGCCGGGCGACTCGGCATGGGTGCTGTTCAGCGCGTTTTCCGTGATCCTCACGCCCTAGATGCGATTGTTGCGGAATTGTCGCATCTCCTTTGCTCCGGCGCGATCCGCAGCGGTTGACACGCGGTTCCGCTTCGGCAACAATCCCGGCCAACAATCGGACATCCGCCGAGGAGAATCATGAAGAAAGAGCCCATCAACCAGCGCGACATGAAGCGGTATCAGCATCAGGCCAAGTCCATCATCGAGACCCTGCCTTACATCTCCGAATTCTACGGGGAGACCGTGGTGGTCAAGTACGGCGGCAACGCCATGATCGACGAGGAGCTCAAGCGCGCGTTTGCCTTGAATATCATCCTGCTGAAGTACATCGGCATCAATCCCGTGGTCGTGCACGGCGGCGGACCGCAGATCGGCCAGATGCTTGAAGCCCTGCACATTCCCACCGTGTTTCGTCAGGGCTATCGCGTTACGGACGAGGCTGCCATGGACGTTGTGGAAATGGTGCTCGCAGGCAAGGTCAACAAGCAGATCGTGAATCTCATCAATCTGCACGGCGGCAAGGCCGTGGGCCTGTCCGGCAAGGACGGCCTGCTCCTTCGCGCCGAGCCCAAGGAACTTGCCATTGAAAAGGAGGACGCCGCGCCCGAGATCATCGATCTGGGCAAGGTGGGCGAGGTTGCCGAGGTCAATGTCGGCGTGATCCGTTCCCTCGAACGCGAAGGATTCATTCCGGTCATTGCGCCCGTGGGTGTGGACGAGCACGGCAATACCTACAACATCAATGCGGATTCCGTTGCCGGAGCCGTGGCTGCCGCGCTCAAGGCCAAGCGCTTGCATCTGCTCACGGATGTGGCCGGACTGCTCGACCGGAACGGCGAGCTCATCACGTCCATGACCCGCACCGAGGCGTTTCAGGCCATTGAAAATGGCACTGCCACCGGCGGCATGATTCCCAAGCTCAAGTGCTGCCTCGAAGCCCTGCCGCACGTGGAAAAGGCGCACATCATCGATGGGCGCGTGGAGAACTGCGTGCTGCTGGAATTGTTCACCCAATCAGGGATAGGCACCGAAATCGTCGAAGACTAGCAGGCGGTCTCAGGACGGCAATCTGCTGCGTTGCTGCGAAAAGGACAGACTCTCGCGTATGGGAATACGCGTCGATCCTGCCCTTTTCTTGCGCCTTGCATCTCATCATCCTGAGCCCGCCTGCTTCGGGTTTCGGCGATCTGCGGCGTGGCCTCCGGCGGCCCCTCCGGGGAGGGCAGGGCCAGCCCTGCACCTGCGAGGAGCGAGGCCCCTCGACCCCATCTGTGAACGGGAATGGCAAACCGCCCGGTGAATGTTCTGTCGAGACATTCTCCGGGCGGTTTGCCATTCCCGTTCACGGGGTGATTGTTTATTCGAAAGGGCAGCTCAACGCGTTTCCGCGCTCAACTACGCCGCCATGCGATTTTTTCAAATTTCTGCGATCTTGCAGGCGGCGTAGAACCAGAAAGCTTTGGAGAGTCCAGAGAACCTTTCTCGAAAGGTTCTCTGGTCGCCGAAGGCATTCCTACTCTTCCTTGCCGCCGCCCTGGCCCTTGCCGTCGGCGGGCAGGTACACGATTTCCGCGCCGGTTGCCTCGGCAATGGCGATGAGCTCCACCCGGCGGGCGTGTTTGGTGTAAATCTTGAGATCGTCCCCGGAAACTCCAACGATGCGGAATCTCGGGCGCTTTTCTCCCTTTTCCACCTTGCGGCGTTCACGTACGAAAATCTTGGTCATGGCTCCCTCCTGTGGTCTTGTGACTTTTGGGATATTGATCTATAGTCAACATATATCCTCAAAGAACATATAGTCAAGAAGGATCGTGCTGGAAATGTCGAAAAAAACCGGAGGCGGCAAGCCTCAACGTTACATGCAGCCATCGCTGCTCATGGTGCTTCGGGATGGTCCGTCCTACGGATATGAATTGATTCAGCGCATTGCGGAGTTCGGATTTCTGCGCGGGGATGCGCCCCCGGGCATGGTGTATCGGCATCTGCGGCAGATGGACGAGGACGGGCTGGTGCGGTCCGAATGGGATGCCGAGGGCGACGGCCCGGCCAAGCGCGTGTATTCGGTTACGGCCGAAGGGCTGGAAGTGCTCGACGCGTGGATTCATCACATGGAACGCCAGCGCGACGCTCTGGACAATTTCATCCGGTTGTATCGCGAGAAAAAGGAGGAATGAGGCCTTCGGCGACCCCTCCGGGGAGGGCAGGGCCAGCCCTGCACCCGCGAGGAGCAAGGCCCCTCGACCCCATCTGTAAGTGGGAATGACAAACAGCCCGGTGAATGCTCTGGCGAGACATTCTCCGGGCTGTTTGTCATTCCCACTTACGGGGTAATTTCTTCATTCGACAGGACAAGTACCCGCGTTTCCGCATCGCCCTACGCCGCCATACGAGCCTTTCAAGTTTCTGCAACCTCACAGGCGGCGTAGAACCAGAAAGCTTTGGAGAGTCCAGAGAACCTTTCTCGAAAGGTTCTCTGGCCGCCGGAGGCTTCCTACTTCTTCCGTTTGCCGTGAGCGGTTTCCCATATGCCGGGTTCACGCAGTCGGACCTGAAGGGTGGGGGTTCCTGCCCAGAGTGACGGGCGAATCCAGTAGGCATCGGCAATGGCATCCTGCGGCAGGGGCACGAGCGGGTCGCGATCCACGCACACCACGCGAATGCCCGCGTTTTCCACATCGCCCACGGTCAGGGGGGCGCGCAGGGAGCGCAGGGCGCCGTATTCGATGAACCGGCCGCACCAGCCGAAATGTGTCAGGCCCACGGCTGCGGCCGCGCCGATGATGCCGTCGTTGGTGCCGCCGAGTCCGTGCAGTTCCATGCTGCGTGTCGCGTCCATGGCATCCTGCTGGGTCTGGCGGCGGCCCGTGGTCTGCTTGGCGAAATCCACGAGTTCCGGGGTGACCGCGTGTTCCGGCACAACGCACAGACCGGGATCGCTGCCCGGCGCGCATTCGCGCAGCAGATGCTCCGTGGCGAGCTGTACGAGCCGGGAAATGTCCATGCCGTCATCGGTTTCGACAAGAGCGCAGGCCGAGCTGTTGTTGGACGTGAACGGGATGTCGTCCATGCGCGGGAGCTGGTGCCGCACCACGCCGCGCACATGGCAGGTTTCGGGCAGGGACGCGGTGAATTCGCGCACCAGCCGTCCGGTGCCTTTGGGTGCGTCAAGGTCGTCGGTATCGTCGAACCCCAGATATATGAGCATGCTTGTGCCTCCGCATTGAAATGAGGCGGCATAATTTCATCCGAATTCGGTCTTGGCAACCGAAAAAGGCTTGCTGAGAAAACGGCACCCGCACGGGAATCGGCGGGCGGTTTCAGGTGTGCTGAAAAGGTGTGAAAACGCAGTTGGTTGAGAGTCGGGATGCGATCAGGCGAGAACGAGCCGGTAGACAAGGCGTTCGTAGCAGAAGGTCAGGGAGCGGGCTGTTTTGTGGGCAATGCCCATGCCGCGCAAACGGCAGTACACGTGCAACGGGTTGAAATGATGTTGCAGGCGTGAACGTATGGTTGTCATGGCGGCACCCTCCCTGGTTCTTGCCTGTCTTATCGGCGCGAACCGGGTCGGGCGTTAGGGGGCGTGGCTGATTTCGAGGAGCGTAAAATCGCAGCGGCCCCGGCCGGAATCCTCCAGCCACGGCCGCCTGCCCCGGGGGCGTCTGCGGGACGCCTTTTTGCCTTTCCTGTAATCAGAATAAGGCCGATTGCAGAGCCGGGCAAGGGGATGAAAAAGGCAGGCCCGGCATGTTGCCGGACCTGCTGGATATTTTTCGGAAGAAGAGGAGAGGGCGGTTACTTCTTGCCGCCGCCGTTGCCTCCGCCCTTGCCGTTTCCGCCACCCTTGCCCTTGCCGCCGGCAGAGTTGCCTCCGCCCTTGCCGCTGTTGCCGGAATTGCCCCGGCCGCCGCTGGCGGAACTGTCCTTGGAGGACTTGGAACCCTTGGCTCCGCCCTTGGCCTTGGAGGAGGCACGGCTCAGGCCCACGGCCTTGCTGCCCTTGCCTCCGGAGACTCCGGGAGTCTTGGCAATGCCGGTCTTCATGTCCCTGTTGGTCCGGCCCGGATTGGCCCTGGTGCCCACGGAAGCCTTTTCCCGGCCAACGCCTCTGGACTTGGTCGCGGCCTGTGCCCGGGTGCGGTGTCCCAGACCGATGGTGCTGGGATGCACGCCCAGTTCATGGGCGATTTCTCCCCACCCCATGCCTTCATCGCGCATGGAGGCGATGCCGGCCACGTCCACGGACGCCGCGTTGGCCACGGCCTGATCCGCAGCGGTCTGCGCCTCGGCAAGGGCTTCCTGCGCTGTTGCCAGATCCTGTTCCGCCGCTGTCAGATCCGTGTCGGTCTCGGCTGCGTCAACCGCTGCCTGCGCTGCATCCACGGCTGCCTGTGCCTCGGAAACCGCTGATTCGGCGGCATCCACGGCTTCGGCGTTTTCCGCAGCCGCGGCTTCGGCGGCAGCCTCGGCCAGCGCTTCGGCCTTGGCCGCCTGTGTCGGGTTGGAAAATTCCGGTCCGGTCTGCTCGCCGGTGTCGGCGGCATCTCCGGTTTCGCCCGTATCCGTTGTGTCACCGGTTGTTCCGTCGGTGGCAGTGTCTCCGGTCGTTGCCGTATCGCCTGCGGTGGTGTCCGTGGCGGTGTCGTCGGTCTGGGCAAAGGCTGCGGGACAGGTCAGTATCATGACCAGTCCGAGCAGGGCCAGCCAGCCGAATATCTTTCTGAGTCTCGTATTCATGTCAGTACCTCCAGCCGGGTCAGCGTGTTGCGGTGATGAATTGCACCGACTCGTTCAGTGGGAGGGCTCTGCCTCCGGTCCTGACGATTTCGGCGCTGTCGAACCAGCTCAAAGGCAGCCTTTCGGGATCGAATTCCGGATGTCCGGACAGCATGTAGCTTCTGACGCTGCGGGCGCGTTGCTCCGCCAGTGTCCGATTGCCCTGCACATAGGCCACGACATGTATCCGCAGTGACGGATTGTTTGTCATCATGGCAGCGAGCACGTGCAGCGATTCCTTGCTGTCCGGGAGCAGGCGGGCCGTCCCGGGTTTGAACGCCATTGCCCGCAGGGTGACGTTGCGTTTGCCGATGATGAAATTGCGGTAGGTGAAATCCCCGAGCAGATTGAGCCGTTCCGTTGCCGCGAGAGCAAGGCTCCCGTCCGGGTAGGCTTCCAGGAATGTCTTCCATGCCGCGCGTTCCATCTTGGTTTTTTCGAGCTGCCCCAGCGCTGCGGCGCGGTTGTACAGGGCCTCGGGATTGTGTTTGTCGAGCTTGATGACCGTGTCGTATTGCACAAGGGCCTTTGCCCACTGTCCCTGATCCAGATAGCCGTGTCCCAGATACAGGTTTGCGGGGATGTGGTCCGGGTCGATGCGCAGGGTCTCCAGATAGGCGGCCCGTTCCGCGTCGAAGTCCAGCAGCGCCCAGTGGGCCACTCCGGTCCAGAACCGATAGTCCGCATTGTCCGGGGCCAGCCGCTGGGCCTGTTCCAGATAGGGCAGCGCCTGTTTCGCCTCCTTGAGCGCAAGGTGGAATCGGCCGATGTAGTAGGCGGATTCCGCGTCGTCGGGGTGCTCGCGCAGGTTCTGCTCCAGCACCTCGATGCCTTTGGCGTATTTTTCCTGTTCCAGATAGTAGGGACCGACCATTTTGGCGCACGCGGACAGAGTCAGCGCCAGTGCCAACAGTGTCGGCAGCATGAACTTGTTCACTCGGGACTCCCGGGGTTTGCATCGCGATTCAAGATGTCCTTGCAAGGATATACTCTCCCACAAGGTGCAGGGTCACAAAAAAAGGCGAAGTTGTCAGTGAGAATCTTCCCGGCCGGAAAGGCTGCGATCGGTAAATCCGAGGCGGGCCATGGCCTCGCGTACAGGCTCGCGGTTGGCGAGTGCGGCTGTGGCGGCCTCGGCTATTTCCGGGTCGGAAATGCCTCTGGCGCGCGCGGCCAGAACCACGCGCACGAAAAAGCGCCAGTCCGGGGAAAGGGCGTCGGCCTTGAATCCGGCCCTGAGCATGGACAGGGTCAGGCCGAAGTCGAAATTCGCCTGCCCCAGCAGGGCGACCATTTCCGCGCCCGTGCGGAATGGTTCGACAGGGTTGCCGCCGAACGTGGCGGCATAGGTCTGAAAGTCCTGCGAGGGAACGCCGGAACTCACCCCCTCGCCCATGATTTCCAGACATTCCGAATCCACGCTCCCGGTGCCTTTGCGCAACAGGTCCGCGGCGGTGCGGTAGTTGGCCAGCCGTTGGCGAAGCGCCTCTGCCAGCACGTCGAGCGGCACGCGTTTGGCCAGCCCCTCGGCGAGCTTGCCGTCGAAATGGCGCATGGGCAGGGAAGCCTCGCATGCCTCGTCCAGCACGTTCAGGATGGTGCGTTTCATGAGCGCGTCATCCCCGGCAACCCTGTCCAGACGTTGCAGGGTTTCCGGGGAAATGGCGCACTGTCTGGCCCCGCTGTCGGCATGGGCCGGAAGCGGGGTGGTCAGAGGTGCCAGCGCAAAAGCCGCAATGAGCAGGGCGGCGAAAAATCGTGCGAAACTACAATGTCTGTCCATTGGTCGGATTGACGAAAAGTACGGAATTGCGGTTGCCGAACCCGTCGTTTCGGGTCAGGGCCGCTCCGGGGTCGGGCATGACCCGGTCCCCGTTCACCAGAAACACGTATTCATGGTCGCCGGGCGGAAGCTGGGCGCGGAGCACCCATGCCTTGCCCGAGGCATCGTACAGCATTTCATACCCGTCCGCATTCCAGTCGTTGAACGAGCCGATCACGGCCACGGAACGCACTTCGGGTGCGGATTGCCTGAGCACGAACGTGACCGGAAGCGTGGCCGCATGCATGCTCGGAGCGGTGTGCGGGGTGGAGCGCATGCCGAACCAGCCGCCCACGAGCAGGGCGGCCACGGTGCAGACCAGCACAGGCGCAAGCCGGGCCGGGGTCACGGTGATCCGGATGGGCCGTGAAAGCCACATGCGGAAGCGCGCCCATGCGGAAGCCGGCCTGGGTTCAAGTTCGGTCATGACCCGCGCCGTGAAATCCGGCGGCGGTTCCTTTTCCGGCAGGTGGCGGATCGCCTCCCGCAGTCTTCTGTCCAACAACGTCTGCATTTCGTCAGTCATCGGACGCCTCCGTGAATTGTTTTCTGAGCATGTCCAGCCCCCGGCTCACCCGCATTTTCGCGCCGCTGACGCTGATGTCCAGAGCCTGGGCGATTTCCCGCATGGAGAATTCCTCGCGGAATCGCATGACCAGCGCTTCGCGATAGGCCAGGGGCAGTTTGGTCATGGCGTCGAACATCCTGCGTCCGTCCAGACGACTTTGCAGGGTGTCCTGCTGGGACGCGGCTCCGGCCTCGGCAAGGCGGTTCGCATCCTCCACATAGACGTGGGGATCGCGGCCCTGTCGCCGGAGCCAGTCCCGGCATACGTTCAGGGAAATCGCATACAGCCACGGGAAGAACCGCTTTCCGTTGCGGAAGGTCCCGAGCTTTTCGTATGCGCGGAGGAAAGCCTCCTGGGCGAGGTCGGCTGCATGTCCCTCGTTGCCCACGGTGCGGAGCATGAGATTGTACACCGGGCGCTCGTATTTGCGCACCAGCATCTCGAATGCCCGGGGATTCCCCCGGAGCACGTCTCGTATGGCTTCCGCTTCCCGGCTTTCTTCCATAGGATTTCCCAAGTCCCGCACTTGGCGGGCACGGCTCATCTGCATGTACCATATACGCCCCGGACCGCAAAAGGGTCACGAATGAATCGGCAGACCTTGCCCCCGGGCCCGGGCTGGGCTAGAAACGGGATCATATTCCAACCCGGAGACACGACATGCAAGGCACTGATTCCGTTCTCCAGGCCATTCTGGAGCGCAGGAGCATTCGCAAGTATACGGACGCCCCGGTTTCCCGTGAGAATCTGCTCACGATTCTGGATGCCGGGCGCTGGGCCCCGAGCGGGCTGAACAACCAGCCGTGGCGCTTTCTGGTCATTCTGCCGGATGATCCCCGGCGCGAAAGGCTGGAGGCGTGCACCAGATACGCGCACATCGTGCGTACTGCGGGCGCGCTCATCGCCGTGCTGCTGGAACGTTCCGCCATGTACAGCCCCATGAAGGATCATCAGGGGGCCGGGGCCTGCGTGCAGAACATGCTGCTGGCCGCCCATGCCCTCGGGCTGGGCGCAGTCTGGCTCGGCCAGATCATCAATGATCAGGACGCGGCCCTGTCCGCGCTTTCCCTTTCCCCCGACGAATACGAGCTACAGGCCGTGATCGCGCTTGGTCACCCCGCAACTGCGGGCGCATCCTCGCGCAAGAATCTGGCCGAACTGCTTCTGGAGGAATTCTGATGGAGATATCCCTGTTCCCACTGGGACCGCTGGAGACCAACTGCTATGTGCTGGCCAACGGAACCGAGGCCGTTGTGGTGGACCCGGGCGGAGACCCGGCCCCGGTGCTGGCGCATGTGGAGAAACATGGCCTGACCGTGACGCACATTCTGAACACGCATCTGCACTTCGATCATACCTACGGCAACAAGGCTCTGGCCGAGGCCACGGGCGCGCCGATCCTTGCCTCGGGCGAGGATGCGTATCTGCTGGAGGACGGTCTGGGCCGAGGCGGCGTCATGGGGCTTCCCACGGTGCCGGAGTATGCGTTTCAGGCCATCGAGCCGGGCGAATTCACCTTTGCCGGTGCCGGATGCACGGTTTTTGCCACGCCGGGACATTCCGCAGGCAGCCTGACCTTTCATTTTCCCGAGGCCGGGGTTGCGTTCGTGGGCGATCTGATCTTCTACCGTTCCATCGGACGGACGGATTTTGCAGGCGGTGATCTGGACAGGCTCAAGGAGTCCGTGCGCAGGCATATCTTCACCCTGCCGCCCGAAACCGTGCTGTATTCCGGGCATGGCCCCGAGACCACGGCCGGCGACGAGATGAATCACAATCCCTTTTTTACCGGATTCTAGGAGTGCTGGCATGGCGGACCCCATTCTGGTCGACGTGCGCGACAAATGTTGAGGCATCAGTCTGGAGGTAGGTTGGTACCTCCGTCTTGGCCGGACCGACGAGGTTCAGGCTCTGGTGCAGCCTTCGGGCGTGGACCAGATACGTCACGCCCTGGACATGTACCCCGAGTGGGACATGGCATCCGAGGAACTGGACGGATATGTGCGCGTGCGTCTGACCCGGCGCGAGCCCGTGTATTCCCGGGAGGATTCCGATGCCTGAAGCCGTGATCTACGCGGGCAGCCACAGAAAGGGCGGCAACAGCGACATGGCTGCCGAACTGGTTGCCGAGGGCGTGCGCAGCGCAGGCGGCAGCGCGCGGATTCTGCATGTCCGCGCGTACGAGGTGCTTCCCTGCAAGGCCTGCGGATTCTGCGACAAAGCCGTGGGCCGGGAGCTGGATTCGCGATGCGTTCTGGCTGCCGAGGATCAGGCCGCGGAACTCTTCGAACCGCTGTTTCATGCGGCCACCGTGTTTTTTGTGTCGCCCATCTATTTCTATCATCTGCCTTCACGGTTCAAGACGTGGATCGACCGTTCCCAGCAGTTCTGGGGCGCGCGCATGAACAGGGAACCGTGGATTGCTGACCTGCCTGCGCGCAAGGCGCATACCGTGCTTGTGGCTGGGCGTCCCGTGGGGGAACGGCTGTTCGAGGGCTCGCAACTGACCCTCAAGTACTTTGCCCGGAATTTCAATCTCGTTCAGGGCGAGCATGTCGAGGTGCGGGGCATGGACGCGCCCGGCGACCTTTCCGCAGATGCGCAATGGAGTCGCATTGTTCGCGACATGGGTGCCTGCGCATGGCGCGAGGCCGTGTGACGTGCGTCGGACATGGCGCGCCGTGGCCCGCTGTCTGGGGCTGGATCAGACCCGGTGCCTTTCGTGCGGCGCACTCGTGCCTGCCGGAACCATGCTGTGCCCGCATTGCGCCCGGGAGCTGGCGCCCCGGATCGGGGGCTTCTGCCCGGTGTGCGGGACCATGTGGGGGGATGGAAATGCACCCGCTGCACCGTGTCTGGATTGCCGCTTGAATCCACCCCCGTGGGACGCGCTCGCCTTTTACGGCCGTCATGCCGGGCGGCTCCGGGAACTCATCCTCGGATACAAGTTTCGTCAGGGACTGAATCGGGAACATCTGCTTGTGAAGCTGGCGACCCGGGCGGCGCGGACACTGCCCGTGCCGGACGCGCTGGTGCCGGTCCCCCTGCACCGCAGGCGGCTGGTCTGGCGCGGGTACAACCAGAGTCTCGTACTGGCGCACGGCGTGGGCAGGGCCTTGGCGCGGCCCGTGGATTCGGGGTGTCTGGAGCGCGTGCGGCATACTCCGCCGCAGACATCATTGGACGCTGCCGGGCGGGCCGTGAACATCAAGGGCGCGTTTCGAGCCGATCCGGAACTGGTGCAGGACAGAAATCTGATGCTGGTGGACGACGTGTACACCACCGGAGCCACGCTGCGGGAGTGCGCACGGACCTTGAAGCGGGTCGGAGCCGCGTCCGTGACCGTGCTGGTCCTGTCCCGGGCCGGGGAAGGGGCTACTGCCGTTCCCGGAAATGGATGTCCCAGTTGAAGGAGAGACCGTCGAACCCGCCATCCGCCGTGAACACGTGATGAAAGCGGAGTGGTCCGGCTGCGGAAGTGCCCAGCAGGGGAATGGAAAAGCTCTGGGCCACTGTGGTGTCGCGGACTAGGTCCACGTCCAGCACCGCAATGTCGATTACCGCGTTCTGCGGCGGATTCCGCGGTTCGGCCGTGCCCTGAAGCACGAATTGCCCGGTTTCGGCATCCCTGACCAGCGAATATTGCAGCCGCATGTCCGGGTAGTACAGGGTGCGGGCGCAGGAAGGCGGCTCGCATCGGACAATGGCCGCTTCGTTTTTGTGGGCGTGCTTCGGCGCACAGCCGAAAAACGGTGCGCAGAAGAAAACAATTGTCGCGATGGCGAAAAAACGGGAAAGTCGATGCATGAAACCTCCAAAATTGCGAAAAGGTATCAGAACCCGATATTTTTGACAACAGACCTGTTTTGTTGGATATACCCGAAAACAAAATCGGGATTCCGGTTCGGTTTCCTGATTTTGCTTGCCACCGGACCGGGAATGCGGTAGTTCCATCCGGCTTGGAAAAATTTTTCACAAACACGTCCCGGGGGCTTGACTTGTCGGGGCGTCAACAGCTAATAAGCCCCCTCTTACGAATTGGAGGTTCTACTATGTTTGCAATCGTCGAGACCGGCGGAAAGCAGTACCGCGTTGAAGAAGGTCTTGAATTTAATGTTGAGTTGCTCAAGGCCGAAGCCGGCGAAAATCTGAGCATCGATAAGGTTCTTCTCGTGGACAACGACGGCGACACCAAGGTCGGCGCTCCCTACGTGGAAGGCGCTGCCGTGGAATGCGAAGTCCTCGGCCACATCCGCGGACCCAAGGTCATCGTTTTTCACAAGCTCCCCAAGAAGGATGCTCGCAAGACCCAGGGCCACCGCCACGATTACACTCAACTGAAAGTCAAATCCATCAAGGCCTAGTTGCCTGAAGGGAGGATATCATGGCTCATAAGAAAGCTGGTGGTAGTTCCAGGAACGGCCGCGACTCGCAAGGTCAGCGGCGTGGCGTAAAGCGTTTCGGCGGTCAGGAAGTGGCTGCTGGCAACATCCTCGTGCGTCAGCTCGGCACCAAGGTGCATCCGGGCGAGAACGTCGGCATGGGCAAGGATTACACCCTGTTCGCCCTGATCGACGGTCAGGTCAAGTACGAGAAGTACACCCGCAAGCGGACTGTCAAGACCCGCGTGCACGTGCTTCCGACCGAGGCCTAGTCCCGCGAAGACGAGATTTCGACCCGGGCAGGAGACGCTGCAAAGCGCCTCCTGCCCGTTTTTTGTATTGCATGATCACGACGGACCCGAGTGCGGTCCGCATGATTCGGAGGACAGGATGCGGTTTGTTGACGAGGCGACCATCACCGTTGCGTCCGGCAAGGGCGGGAACGGCTGTGCCAGTCTCCGGCGCGAGGCCAACCGTCCCAAGATGGGACCGGACGGCGGCGACGGCGGCAAGGGCGGCGACGTCATTTTCCGGGCTTCATCCCGGCTTCTCACCCTGTACGACTTTCGTCTGAAGCGCGTGTACAAGGCTCGCAGCGGCGAGCAGGGCATGGGACGGGACAAGTACGGCCGGGCTGCCGAGCCTCTGTATGTGGACCTGCCCGTGGGCACTCTGGTGTACGAAGTCTCGGAAGACGAGAACGGCAAGGTCACGGAACAGCTGATTGCCGATCTGACCGAGGACGGCAAGGACGTCGTGATCTGCGAGGGCGGAAGCGGCGGCCGGGGCAATATCCATTTCAAGTCCTCGATCAATCGGGCTCCCCGCTATGCCGAACCCGGCAAGCCCGGTCAGGAAAAGCGCATCCGTCTGGAACTCAAGATTCTGGCCGACGTGGGCCTGCTGGGTCTGCCCAATGCGGGCAAATCCACTTTTATTTCAACGGTTTCCGCTGCCCGGCCCAAAATCGCAGCCTATCCCTTCACCACGCTGGTCCCGAATCTGGGCGTGGTGGAAGGCGAGAATTTCAAGCGTATGGTCATTGCGGACATTCCCGGTCTCGTGGAAGGCGCGAGTCAGGGCATCGGCCTTGGCCACACCTTTCTCAAGCACGTGGAACGCACCCGGTTTCTGGTTCACATCCTGTCCTGCGAAGACCTGAACATGGATGACCCCATGGACGGGTATTCCATTCTGGATCAGGAGCTGGCCGAGTACAGCCCGGTGCTGGCCGAGCGCACCCAGATTCTCGTGATCAACAAGATCGATCTGCTCGACGCGGAACAGCTTGCGGCCCTGCGGGAACGCGTGGCCGAATCCGGCAGGCAGGTGTATCTCATGTCTGCACTCACGGGCGAGGGCGTGCAGCTTCTGCTGGACGAGATGTGGTACAGGCTCCGGGAAATGAACCGGGCCGAGGCTGCCGACGGCGAAGCCGATGCGGATCTTGACGCCGCGCCCGAGGCCGAGTCGGATTCCCAAGGGGAAATCGCGGAATAGCCGCATCCCCGACTTGCCAGTCTCGAACTTCGGGCTTACATTCGCGCCCATGACGAACGCCGCCACTCAGAGAAAGCATCTTTTGGACAATGCCCGGCGCATCGTGGTCAAGGTCGGCAGCGCGGTTCTCACGACCCGCGACGGCCTGAATCGCGAAGCCATGATCCGGCTTGCCGGACAGCTCGCCAAACTGCATGACCGGGGCCTGGAAATCGTGCTGGTCTCGTCCGGGGCTGTTGCCGCCGGGCGCAGACGAATTGCCGAATCCACGATGGCCAAGACCGATGTGGTTGCGGACCTGCCCGCGCGGCAGGCCACTTCCGCCATTGGGCAGAGCCGCCTGATGCACGACTATGACGAGGCCTTCGGCTGGTTCGGCAAGGTCACGGCGCAGGTGCTCCTGACCCGCGACGGCCTGAAGCGGCGGGAGCGTTTTCTCAATGCCCGCAACACGCTGGAACGCCTTCTGGACTGGGGCGTGATTCCCATCATCAACGAAAACGACACCATTGCCGTGCGCGAACTGGAGTTCGGAGACAACGACACTCTGGGCGCCATGTGCCTCGGTCTGGTGGGCGCGGACCTGTTCGTGAACCTGACGTCCGCGGACGGCGTGTTCGACAGGAATCCGGACGAACACCCGGATGCCCGGTGCATGCCCGTGGTCGAGGACATTGCGTCGCTGGACATCGAGTCCATGTGCGAGGGCAAGACCAACGTGGGCACCGGCGGCATGTACTCCAAGCTCAGGGCGGCGCGGCGTGCGGCCCAGCTCGGCGTGTCCACCCTGATCGTGTCCGGCAAGGGCGAATTCGATCTGATTTCCGTGTTGGACGGCGAGGAGCGCGGTACTCTGGTGCTGCCCGAGTCCCACACGGTTTCCAGCAAGAAGTTCTGGCTCGCGTATCACGACGACCCGTCCGGCTCCATCATCGTGGATCAGGGCGCGGCGAGGGCATTGCTCAAGAAGGGCAAGTCCCTGCTTCCGGCCGGCATTCTCGAGGCGAGCGGCTGCTTTCAGCGCGGCGCGCTCGTGTTCGTCAAGACCCGGGACGGCGAATCCCTCGGCGTGGGCCTGACCAATTTTTCCTCGGACGAACTGAATCGGATCAAGGGCATGCATTCGGACGACCTGCCCGGCGTGCTTGGTCCGGTTTCCTTCATCGAGGCCGTGCATCGCGACAACCTGCTGCTCGACGCAGCCATCTGACGGTTCGCCTGATCCCGCTTTTTCGCATTCCTCCTGCCCCGGCTTCCATGAATCGGGGCGGGTGGACTTTCCTGTTTCACCCCGGCGCGACAGTGTTCGTGTCAGCAACCCGGACAATCCCGACATGAAGATACTTTTTGCCAGCGATCTGCACGGCTCGGCCCTGCGTACGGAAATTGCGCTTGATGCTGCCGATCGGCACGGCGCGGAATGGATCGTGCTTCTCGGCGACATCCTGAACCACGGCCCGCGCAATCGGCTGCCCGAGGGATACGACACCCTTGCCACGGCCCGGATGCTCAACGAGCGTGCGGACCGGATCATGGCCGTGCGCGGCAACTGCGACGGCGAAGTGGACGGCATGGTCCTGAAGTTTCCGGTCAGTGCTGACTACTCGTGGCTGACCGTGGGAACCCGGCGCGTGTTCCTGACCCACGGGCACATGTGGAGTCCCGACAACCTGCCCCTGCTGCGGCCGGGTGATGCATTCGCCTACGGCCACACCCATGTGTGGAAGGCCGAGGTGCAGGACGGCATCCACATCTGGAATCCCGGGTCCGTATCCCTGCCCAAGCAGGGATTGCCTCCGACCTTCGGCCTGCTGGACAACAACGTGTTTCACGTGCTGGACATCGAGGGCCGGGAGATCGCCTCGGACGAGCCCGGAATTGGCGCGCCGCTTCACATCGCGGCCAAAACAGCGTAATCGGGTAGGGCCTTTTTCCAGACACCCCGCGAATACAGGAGTCCCGGTGCGCAAACTCTATCTCGACAAGAATCTCCAGTTCGTCTTCGGGGTCACGCTCATGACCGTGATGGGCGTCTCCTCCATCATCCCGGCTCTTCCCGACATCATCGAGGGACTGCATATCGGACCGGCCCACATCGGGTGGGTCATTTCCGCCTTTACCCTGCCCGGGGTGCTGCTCGCGCCGCTGGTGGGCATTCTGGCCGACCGGATCGGGCGCAAGGCCATTCTGGTGCCGTCCCTGTTCCTGTTCGGCATTTTCGGCACGGCCTGCTTTTTTGCGTCCGACATCAAGACCCTGCTCTGGCTGCGTTTCTTTCAGGGCGTGGGCGCGGCTCCGCTCGGTGTGCTCTACGGTACCATCATTGGCGACCTGTACGAGGGCAGGGAGCGCGCTGCGGCCATGGGCGTCAATGCCAGCGTTCTGGCCATGGGCACGGCCGCGTATCCGGGCGTTGGCGGTCTGCTTGCCATGCTCGGCTGGCAATGGCCCTTTCTGCTGCCCGCCACGGCCATCCCCCTCGGACTGGCCGTGATCCTGAAAATGGACGCGCCCGAACCAAGGAGCCACGAAGCGCTGAGCGACTACATCAGGAACGCAGCCAGACTCATGGCCACGCGTCAGGCCATGAGTCTGTTCGCCACCACGTTCCTGACCTTCGTCATCCTGTACGGCCCGCTCATCACCTACATGCCCATTCTGCTGGACGAGCGGTACGGCCTGTCCTCGGCCGCCATCGGGTTCGTGTTTCTGACCGCCTCCTTTCTGACCGGGCTGGCCTCGTTCCGTCTGGGCAGGCTGGCTCATGCGTTCGGTACGCGCAAACTGCTCATGACCGCAGCCGTGCTCTACGGCGCGAGCATGCTCGGCATTCCCAACGTGCCGTCCTTCATCTGGATATTCGTTCCTGTCATCTGCTTCGGTCTGGCCCAGGGACTGAACATCCCTCTGGTCATGACCCTGCTCACGTCCCTGGCTCCCATGCAGCAGCGCGGCGCATTCATGGCCGCGAACGGGCTGCTTCTGCGACTTGCCCAGACCGTGGCTCCGGTGCTCATGGGCGGTATCTACGTCCTGTTCGGCATGCAGGGGGTTTTTCTGGGTGGTCTGGTCTGTGCCCTGATCATCTTCTGGCTGGCCATGTTCCGCATCGTGGACGAGTAGCCGTTTTCGCGGATGACACGCCTTTTATTTTTCGGGGACCGGGGCTTCACGGAAAGTCGGGCCTTCGGGTAGGTTGTGCGTATGACCGATTTTTCTCCGGATACGTCCCTTTCCCAGGTGTACTTGCAGATAAGCGCCAACATACTGGAGAGCTTTCCCCGTTTTCGGCCGCCCGTGGACCTGTACGTGTTCAAGCCGGACCTGAACCGCGTGGATCGATTGCATCGGGCAGGAAAACGGCTGGGCATCGAAGCACAGGCCCGGGTGGCGGGATTCGCCCGCGAGGGCCTGCTGTTTCTGCTGCGGGACGACTATCAGGTCTATGCCGAACATCTCAGCAGAAAACTGGGACTGGTGCTGGTGGAGGATGGGCTGGACGCGCGCGAGGTTGCCGAAATATTCTTTCTGGCGTTTCGGGAGCGCATGGAAGCCTTTCTGGATCAGCCCCGGGAAGAGCCGCTTCGGCTGCTGGAACGCGATCTGTCCATTCTTGCCGAATATCTGTGGGTCAATCCCTGTCGCGTGGAATTCCTGACCCGTTCCCTGAACAAGGAATACGGTCTTGCCGTGCATTCCGTGAACACCATGTTCATCGGACTGGCCCTGTACGGCCTGATGTCTGCGGGCAATGCCGGGCGCATGGAACTGGTGCGCATCGGTCTGGGATTGATTCTGCACGATCTGGGCATGACTGCGGTGCCGCGTTTCATCACGGACAAGACCTCCTATCTGGTGCGGCGGGACAGGGAATCCATCGAGAAGCACATTGACGCGGGGCTGGGCAGACTGCAACGGCTCAATGTGTCGGACGAGGTCGTTCTGCAATGCGTGACCCAGCATCACGAGCGGCTGGACGGTTCGGGATACCCGGATCGGTTGCGCGGGACGGAGATTGGCGGAGCCGGACGGCTTTGCGCCGTGGCCGACTCCTTTTCCGCCATGATCGGGGACCGGCCGTATCGGGATGGGCGCGTGGTGCACGAGGCCGCTGCGAAGCTGGCTGCGGAGGGCGGACGCTACGATCAGGGCATGGTTGCGGCGCTGGTGCGTCTTCTGGAGCAGGGATATCCCGCCTGCGTTGTTTCCGAAGCGGATTAGACCGGATCGCTCATTGCCGCTGGCGAAGGATTCGGCGCAGCAGCAGGGCAAGGAGTATCAGCGCACTGCCCAGAAGCAGGATGTTTCGATCGAAGATCGGTTTCTTTTCATTGGCAAAGGAATACCATTTGCGTCTGAGTCGGCGTCGTTCCTCTTCGGGGACGCGGCTCCATCCCGCATTCAGGAATTCGAGAAGTTCGGTGTTTCTTTTGGCCACCGCGTACTTGAGGGGAAGCGTGTACAGAAGCATGTTGCCCTGAAACAGGTCCGTCACCTTGAGCACGTTCATGATATGCGACACGCTTGGTTCGTCCGCCACGAAACCGTCCAGAGAGCCTTTGGCTGCGGATTCGATCAAGGCCTTGTTGTTCAGAAGGGGAATCAGCTTTTGCGACGGGTAGGTCGTGCGCATGTATTCCTCTTCATAGCTCTGGGCGATCACGCCGATGCGCAGGGCTCTTGACGGGGAGTACCGACCCTTGATGCCTGCGGAAAGGTACAGGCGTGCGGGAATGCTTTCTATTTTTTCCCCGAATATCAGGGTTCGGCTTCTTTCCGGAGACTGGACAAGACCGCCGTGCACGTGGGCATGGCCGTTTCGCACCATGTCGATGGATGCACCCCAGGTTGCCAGCCGGAATTCCACCTCCACCTTGTTCGCCTTGCCGAAAGCGCGCCAGAGGTCGATCAGAAGTCCCGTGGGGTTGCCTCCGCCGTCCAGATAGGAGAACGGCGGGTAGTTCGTGTCATGGGCCACGACGATGCGTTCGAACCGGGCCTGTCCTGTTGCGGGAAACAGGAACAGCAGGATCAGCATGGCGGCCAGACCCGGGTGGGCGAATCGGGATTGCATTCTTCCTGAATATGCCGGATCCGGGTTGCAGGCAATTTTCCGCAGGAATTTATACACCGTTTCAGATGATGTATCCCTTGTTGCGCGCGGCTTCCGGGTCCGCGAACAGGCCCATGGCCGTGGTCATGACCCGGAATCCGAATTGTTCATAGAATTTTTCCTTGCCCGGCACAGCGTACAGAAGCACGTTGCGCGATTTCAGTCTGCCGAGCATGGCTTTCATCATGCGTTTCCCTAGTCCCTTTCCCTGATATTCCGGAAGAATGCACAGGTCGTAGATGATCGAACCTGCCACCCCGTCCGACAGGGCACGAGCCAGCCCCACAAGCCTGTCACCATCCCGGGCAAACAGGACCAGATCGCTGTTCTCGAAGGTGCGGCGCAATCTGTCCGGCTTTCTGGTCCCCAGAGGCGCGCGTTCGAATATCGTGCACGCCTCTTCCCAGTTCACGTTGTCGAGGGAGAATTGCAGGTCGATGCTCATTGTGCGGTCCACCATGTCTTCATGCGTACGAGCTCCCGGTCCGAAGTTCGGCTCTTCAGGCTGTGGAGGACGACGATGATTCCCTGTTCCGGCTTCTGAATTGCGTATTCGGAAAGCACTTCCTCGCCCAGAGGGCATTCGGCCCGGAACTGGACATCCAGCGCGGTGCAGTTCCGGGAATTGCGCAATTCTTCGGGGACCGCTTCCAGCGCCCATTCCACGAGCCGCACGTTGTTGACGTGGTTGTTGATGTCCAGATCGAACCCGTGCGCCGTGGTCGTGAAGCCGATGTCGCCCTGCTTGAGCCGGGGGATGGCTCTGGTAGGGAACTTCGCGGCCGGGGAAATATCCGGGATCGCATCGTCCGGAATGAGTTCGGCCGGGGAAACCGGGCGGCGCGTATCCATGTCGATCGTCACCCACGAAGAGGTGGCCCGGACCGGGATCGCGGACTTTGCATCATGGATCAGGAATTCCCGGGATGCGGTCAGCCTGTCGTGGCCCGAGGGCCATGTGCTGATGGTCATGGGCTCGTCAATGGCGGGCAGGCACTCTATCTGCATGTAGAGCCGGGCCAGAACCCATGCCCGGCGCAGCCGGATCAGGTCGTGATAGCCGAAGCCGTGACGGTCCGCATGGCAGGTCGCCACGTGCTGGAATCGGCGGCACAGCACTGCCGGGGAAATGGTTTCGTCTGGCCCGGCTTCATAGGATTTTACCTGATATGGATGCGTCAGCACCCGGGGATCGTTCACATTCGTTGTCATTGCAACTATCTCCGTGTCATGCATGAGTGTTCGGGAATCGTGGCTACAGGTACTTGTCTATGATGGCGCGGATGGTGTTGTCGAGCTGAGCTTCGTCAAGAGCCGCCTCGAAGTCGCGTACGACCTGTTCCGCCTCCGGAAACGTGCGGCGCAACCCGAAATTGAAGCAGGACGGTTCACCCACGGCCAGTTCCCTGGCCGCGAACCGGTCGCGAATGCCGAGTTCCTGCATGGCGTAGAGCGCGGCGAATCCGTTGCCCACGAAAATGTCGGCATCACCGTCCAGAATGGTTGTGAACACGGTATCCATGTCCGGCAGCCAGTTGACGCGCAGGGATGGCGGAAACGTGCGCCTGGCCCAGCCGTTGCCCTGATAGTCCACCATGGTGAAGCGGTTCAGGTCGTTCACGGAACTGATGGCCCTGATTTCCTCGCTCCGGGGATTGTCCCTGTTCCAGAAGACCGAGGCCAGACTTTCAATCACGGATTCCTCGGCAAAGAGCATGAACTGTTTGCGTCCGTCCGTGGGATTCGTGCACAGGGCATCTCCCTTGGCAGCGCGAATCAGGTCCTGTGCAACCGGCCAGTCGTAGGCGCGGTGTTCCACGGCGAATCCCATGCGTTTGCCGACGATGTCGTTCATGGCGTCCACCAGAATGCCGGAAATCCGTCCGTCTTTCATCATGGAATAGGGGGCGAACTGGCGGTTCCAGTTGAAGATCATGGTCTTGGGTTCGGCAAGGGCGAGGCCGGGGCACATGGCGCAGGCCGCGAAACCGCCGGATATCAGGGACAGGGCCTGTCTGCGGGAAAATGTGTGAGGCATGAGCGCACCTTGGCTGACGGGTTAGCGGAAACCGTCAGCCAATATAGATGGGGCTGCCGTGTTTGGCAACCCGTGTACGCCTGTCGGGAATGCTACCCGAGAAAGCCCTTGATGCCGGTGAACATGATTTGCGCGGCAAGGGCGGAGAGCACCAGCCCCGTGATCTTTGTCAGCACGGAAATGCCGAGATTGCCGATGACCCGTTTGATGGCCGAGGCCGAAAACAGGAGCATGCCCACCGTGATGCAGGCCGCCAGAAGCGAGGCCGAACCGATCAGGCGGTGCGTGGTGTCCCCGAGTTCCGCGCCAAGGATGAGCAGGGAACCGATGGTGGCCGGCCCCACGGTGATGGGGATGGCCAGAGGCACGATGGCGATGTCGTCCTCGTCCTCGGGCTGGGGCGCGGTGCGTTTGCCCGAGACCAGAGTCACGGCAGAAAGGAACAGGAGCGCTCCGGCACCGACGCGGAAGCCGTCCAGCGTGATGCCCAGCGTGGCGAAGATCGCATTGCCTGCAAAATACAGGATCAGCGAGATGACCGCCACGGCCATGACCACGCGCACGGCCAGCTTGTGCTGGTCCTTGAGCGGCATGTCCTTGGTCATGGAAAGAAACACGCTGAGTACGAAAAACGGGGTCAGCAGAAAAAACAGCTTTATGTACAGGCTGACAAACAGGTTGATCATCCGGAATGCTCCTTCAAGTGGTTCGGCCGTGGCGGGTAACGCGTTTGGTGTCGCTTGTCCACTACATTAGCATGGAGGACCCGGTTTTTTCCATGTGGCCGGTCCTGCTGTTTCATGCGGGTTTTGCGGACATGCGGAAGTCGAGCGGGCAAAAGGTGTTCTTTTCTGCTCCGTTTTCGAAAAAAAAAGAGATGGGACATGGGATTTCAGGGGGGAAGTCGGACAATCCGCAGAAAAATGTGCGTAACGATTTTTTCGATTGTGTGTCCCCCCGTTCATCCCGACCGCAATAAAAAAGCGTCCCGGTCAAAGGCCGGGACGCTTTTGCGTCTTGGGAAGGAGCAAGCCGTCTACAGATAGTTGGCGGTCACGATGGCTATGCCGCACATGAAGCAGGCCACAAGGGCCGGGCGGCCGCCAAAGGCGCGGAATTTCGTGTTTCTGCCTGCCGAGCGCATCTTCCAGACCATGATGCAGGGCAGGAGAATGGAAATGATGGTGAAGGCGGCTCCGGCATGGGACAGGGCCGCAATGAATCCGTCCGGAGCGAGCAGGGAGGCGGCAAGAGGCGGCACGAAAACCAGCAGGCTGGTGCCCACGCGGCTTTTGCTGTCGTTTTTGCGATGGAAG